>CAZMXB010000011.1:37153-39168 GCA_964569855.1 uncultured Rhodoferax sp. | reverse complement strand
TTGCTGGATGCAGGCCACTTTGTGGTGATGTCATGAATTACGGAAGTCTCAATAATGGGTATTCCGGTCGACCGTGAACGGTCATTCCGGCGGATCTAAACGCACACTGCGCAATTTGTCCTCTTGCGCAACCGTCACTGGGATACATTTAGGTGGCGGTCAGTAAGGCCGCACAAATTAAATACAAAAGGGGAGTCGCGATGAAGATTTCTGGCCCATTCAAACATTCATTGGGAGGCTTGATCATCGCAATGATCACTTGCTTCTCTTCCGGTCTGGTTTACGCCCAAC
Organism: uncultured Rhodoferax sp.; assembly: GCA_964569855.1. Taxonomy (GTDB): domain Bacteria; phylum Pseudomonadota; class Gammaproteobacteria; order Burkholderiales; family Burkholderiaceae_C; genus Allorhodoferax. Next base: position 38,877 of record CAZMXB010000011.1, on the reverse strand, counting down.
AGGAACGGTTCGTCATCTCTGCCGATGGCAAAGAGGTAACCGATACCCAATCCAAACTGGTGTGGCAGCGCTGCTCCTACGGCCAGCAGTGGGATGGCAAAACCTGCGCAGGTAAGCCGGTCAAGGTTACTTTGGAAAAAGCCAAACAATTGGCTGCCGAAAGCGCGACGTGGCACGTGCCGACCAAAACAGAGCTCACGAGCCTGGTAGACAAGTCGCAAAAAAAGAAGCCCGTAATCGACAAGGCGGCCTTTCCAGGAACCCCTTCCGCGATGTTTTGGGCTCTGCGTCCCGAGAAAGATGACAAGCTCAATGCCTGGATCGTCGATTTCAGCAAGGGCAAAGTGTATGGCAATACCCACAATTCCAAATACATGGTTCGCCTAGCGCGGGCCTCCTGACCAAAACGAAAGCTGTACATTCGCGGTTCGCGTAACTGACGGCCTCTGCTGTGACAGAGGCCGTCAGCATATGTAAATTACGTTTGATGCAGAACCGCAGGGAGATCGCGATGGTTTGGATAGCCATAGGCCTTATGGACAGGCAGCAATATGCGCACTGAGATCGCATTTCGGTTGCAAAGTCTGTGGGCAAGGCTATTAAGGCTGAAGGGCCCTTTGGCGGCCATTGCAGCTGGCGGTGCACTCCTAGGCGGTCTGGCGGGCTACTGGAATGCGTACCACGCAGCACGACAAGCGGTGGGTGGCCCGGTCGAGGCGACCAGTTCTGCCAAGACCACTATCCCCGCCGACGCTGGCCCTCTGTCCATCCTCGTGCTGCCTTTCGCCAACCAAACCGGCGACGCGAACAAGGCTTACATCGCCGATGCGCTGACCAGCAGCATCAGCGCTGACTTGAACCGCATACGCGATGCGTTTGTGGTTCCCACTGCTACGGCGTTCACCTACAAAGACAAGAACCTGACGGTGGCCCAAGTGGGCAAAGACGCGGGGGTGCGCTTTGTGTTGCAAGGCGGTGTGGTTGCCAGTGGCGACAAGCTGCGTATCAGCGCGCAGTTGGCTGACACACAGAGTGGCAAGCAGTTGTGGAATGAGACTTTTGAGGGTGACACCAGCAAGCTCTTCGAATTGCAAGACTTGGTCACTGCGCGCATCGGCAACAGCATTGGCAATGAGATGGTGATTGTTGCGGCGCGGGAGAGTGAAAAGCGCAAGAGCAGCCCCAAGGTGGCGGACTTGATGATGCGACAGCGGGCTTTGGCGCTAAAGCCGCCATCAATAGAGGTATTCAATCAGCGCGAATCTCTGCTGCGCTCAGTGATTAAGCAGGAGCCCGAAAACACCGACGCGATGGCTGCGCTCGGCGCTACTTTGGCGGGTTTCGCCTGGAATTTTCTGGATGATTCCATTCCGCTACGCAGGACCATGTTCACAGAAGCCAAGGCGCTTGCTTTGCGAGCCAAGGCGACAGACGACAACAATCCGTCTATCTACACCACATTGCGGCTGCATGCTGCAGCCGTTGACAAAGACAGAAGTGAGTGGCGCCGCGCCATTGAAACGGCGATCAAACTAAATCCTAAAAGTCCCGCCGCGTATAACAGCCTGGCAGTCTGGTACTACTACGACGGCCAGCCCCACAAAGCGATTGAGCAATTGATCAAGGCGCTTGAACTTTACCCAAAAGGCAGTGACATTATTTTTTTGAACATGGCGTGTAATTATCTCGCGCTGGGAGACAACGCTGTTTCCATTGAATGGAGT
>CAZMXB010000011.1:0-37143 GCA_964569855.1 uncultured Rhodoferax sp. | reverse complement strand
GGGATGAAACAGCAGACCAGCGGCAGCCGCGTCGGCCAGATGCGCGTGCCCATCGGCGTGTTCGGCATGATCTACGAGAGCCGTCCCAACGTCACCAACGAGGCGGCCAGCATGTCAATAACTTCTCGAACCTCGCTATGGCCCATGCCAATCTCGGGCATGTGGAAAGAGCCGCACATTTCTCCAACGAATACAAACAGCGTAGTTTGAAAGCCGGTTCAACAGGGAGGATCGAAAAACTCGATGGCGGCGAATCTCCCGCCTGGATAAAGTACTACAACGAGCACTACTTGCCCGAATGGCGCAAGGCGGGACTGCCGGAATAAGCAATACTCACATACTCCTGACATATTGTTAGTGTCCAAAGCGTGACTGGTCGCTTCGAGTTTCACCGCTTGGCCGTCCGTAAAGCGGTCACACTCTAAAGTCGGAATAACGCTGCACTGCTGGCCGCCACGTCCAAAAAACTGATTGTCGCCCGCGAACGACTGGTTCGGAGTTTTGGCGTTCGGAAAGCGAAGCAGTTGGACCGTCTCCGGCTATGACCGCAATGGAGAGATTGTTTCATTTCCAGGTGTCGTAGCGACCGTCGGCTTGAGCCCCTGAACTGACTTCCATTGCCGATCCCACCAACATCCCACCCGCATGGGTTGGGCCATTGGTCCCCCGCCTCATACTTTCAAAGGCTCAGAAATCGGCGGGGCCAATGTCCCAAACCATGCCGCCAGACGCGTCAAAGAGCCAAGGCTAGTCGCAAATCAGACCCCTGTTTGCTACAAATAACATAGCTGCTTGTGTTTATTCTACGAGGGCTGCAGGCCAATTTTGCAAATTCACTCAGCAGTTCACGCCCCCACCCGTCAGAACTTGCGCTCGAACTCCGCCAAAGCCTCTTCGAGCTGCCATTGCAGCCGGGCCTTCGGGCTCTGCTCCAGATAGTTTTCGCAGCGTGCATGGGCCATGGCAGCACCCGGCCGGTTGCCCGCACACGCGGCCACAGGCTGAAGACGTTCAACATCCTTCCACAGCGCCTCCCCCTCCACAAACGCATATTGCAAGCTATTGCGCGCCATGGTCTTCAGTTGCCGGTAGTTCACGTTTTGCTCCTGTACTGCCTTCACGTATTCATGCGTCATTTCCGAGCGCGACACACCTTCGTCATCGGTTGCCAGAGCGGTGGGTACGCCGTATTTGAGGTAGGTCGCCAGAGGATGCTGCGCCCCGCTCACACCCAGAATGCCGGTGTTACTGGTCAGACAGATCTCCACCATGATCTTGTCGCGCGCCATGCGCTTCAACAGGCCCACGGCATCGTCTTCCTGCATGATGGCAACGCCGTGGCCGATGCGCATGGCATGGCCAAGTTCAATCGATTCGCGGATATGAAAACGCAGGCCCTCCGGCGGCACCAAGCCGGGCGCGAGTTCACCTGCGTGCAGCGTGACCTGCACCTTTGGGTAGACGCTGTGCAGGTAGTCCAGCAGGCGCATGTGCAGCGAGAAATCGCGCATCGGCACCATGGCGTCTTCCGGCATCACCAGGTTCAGGCCAACCACTTGCGAATCCGCACCACCCCGGTTGGCCAGTTCAAAGCCGGCCAGCATTTGCGCAAAGACAATCTCCCTGGGCAAACCGCGCAGCACCTGGTACAGGTAGCGCACGGTCACTGCACAGCCGGGCGCGGCCTGCGGCATGCCGCAACGCAACAGTTCGTCCTTGCGGGCGTTGGCGCGGCTCAGTTCGTCGGCGGCGGCTTTGGCGGCGGCGGGCATGCCGTTCTCCAGCATGGCGGTGCGCATCGCCGAGAAATCGTCATTCCAACCGGCCTTGGCGGCCACCCTGGAAACCTCTGATCCACCAGGGGTCAGCATCAACTCCAGGTAGCTGACTTGGCCCGCACTCGCGCGGGATGCCACCTCTGCCAGCATATCGCCGCCCCGGTTCTTGTTGGCCGCGCCAAACTTGCCAAAACTGTCAAAGAACTGGTCATGGCCACTGAGGCCGGAAGTTTGCGCGTTGCGCATGGACCAGGCATCGATCATGCGGCGGTACAACACGCCGTCAAGCTGCGCCTCCTTTGCCCCCACCAGCCCGGGTGCGGCGTCACACGGGGGCCTGACCAGCTTCAGCGCTTTGGTATCCACACACAGGCTGTCCTCGGCGGCCCAGCCGATCATGGACTCGGCATAAATGGCACCCGACAAATGGCTGTGCAGGTCAGCGCCCTTGGGCATGTCTTTCAGAAAGGCCCACAACTCCGGCGGCTTTGCCTGGATAGTGCGAAAGTGTGCTTCGGTGCGCTGTTGCGCGCTGGCGGTTGACGGGGCGCGGGCCAGGGCGGGGATGGTCATGCCAGCGGTCAGCGCCAGAGCTATGCAAAGAGTTTTCAGGTTGGTGGTGTTGCTCATGGTGCGGCTACAGGTTTGCGGCGTGGGATAAAAAGAAAAAACCCCAATAAAGGGGCATCCGGTCTGCGAAGTAATCGCTACTTCTGGGGCGCATCACCACTGGCGGGTGCGGCTTTCTTCTGATTGAACCTGGCCGCCGCTTCTGCCTGCTTGCGCTTGCGCTCGGCGTTGGTACGCTCCAATTGCGCCTGGTTGGTCTTCTTCATATTGGGATCTTTGCCGAATACACCTGCCATAGTCTTGACTCCTTCGTTTCAGTCTAACTGAAATCGCAGGCCACATCGCTGACCTTTATGCGGGTCGCAACAAAAGCCATCCGCTTTTGCCTAATATGCCGCTGGCGCAAGACCTTGTGCATCAGGGCCGCAAAGACGCGGCCCTGAGGGAGTGCTTAGCGCTCGCCGGTGACTTCAACATCCACCCGACGATCGGGCTGCAGGCAGGCGATCAGCGCAGCAGTGGGTTTGTTGCCCTTGCAGTCGCCGGGCTTGGTCACGGGGTTGGTCTCACCGCGACCGGTGGATGAAATCTTGCGTGGGTCGATGCCAGCGTTGGTTGCCAGGTAGGCCTTGACCGCATCCGCGCGCTTTTGAGAAAGCTTCTGGTTGTAAGTCTCCGACCCGAGGCGGTCGGTATTGCCTTCTACCGAAATCTGGCTGTAGTTTGCGCCTTGCAAATCGCGTGCGAACGCATCGAGCGCGTTACGACCGTCTGGCCTGATTTCTGTTTTGTTGAAGGTGAACAGCGAGTCGGCAGAAAACTGCATTTTGCGGGGCGCAGCCGCTACCATGGGCGCAGGGCGCGACGCGACGATGGGCATGGGCGCAGGCGGTGCGACACGCTCTGGGGGCGCAACATAGACGGGCGGAGCTACATAGACCGGCGGCGCAACGGCCATGACCTTTTGCGGCGCCTGGCGTCCAAACGGAAAGACCAGCGACATCGAGTAATAGTTCACATCGCCATTGCTGCCCATGCCGTCCTTCACCCGGAAACGCTCGGCTTCAGCCCGCACCAGCATGGAGGGTGTGAGCTCATATTGCAGACCCAGACCCACTTTCACATTGCTGGCGCGTTGGCTGTTGTCAACGGACGCAATCAGTGGCAATCCGGGACCGCTGAACCCGTCACGCGTGTTGGCGTAGTTCACACCAAGGCGCGCCAGAGCGGAGAACTTGGCGGTGATCGGCATCGTACCGACCAGGTCCAGATTGACGCCTTCGATTTCATAACGGCCATTCAAGGTGCCAGCTGGCAGCGCTGTGGAATAGGTAAACCGGCCCAGATTGAAATAGCCGGCCTCCAAAGCAAAGATATTGCTGAACTGGTAGCCCGCAAAGAGCTTGTACGCGGTGTCCTGGCGCTCACCGGCGAAGGAACTGCGATTGCCGGGAAACTTCAACAAGCTATCGGTTGTCAGTCGGTCATCAATCTGGGACTGGGATTGCCCGGCACCCAAGCCCCAGTAGTAGTACTTGCTGTCTTGCGCCATCGCAGATGTCGCCAGCAGCGAGCCCAGACCTGCGACGCCAAGCAGGTACAACGGGGTAATTTTTTTCATGTGTTCTTTCGTGGATTAGAGAGGGGGTTAGTACCGGGGTACCAACGCATGTTCGGTTTCGCTACACATTTGGTCCGTTCGCAAACACACCCAGGCTCTCAGGCGCACGGATATCCCTGTCCGTCTGTTGTCAGGCTGCCACCCTGTCGCCTTTTCGCGCCCAATGCGCGCCAGCGAACAATCAATCCATGGGTGGGTCGACGTACCGACTGTGGCAGACCCTCGGGCTACCCTGCTGGCTCACGAAGGCCTAAATGCACACCATCTCGATCGATCTTTGCCGCAAATTCGCAGCATTGTGTGGCCTCGCATGTGTCCAGTTTTTGTTGGGCTCAGCGGCCTGGGCGGCCGTGCCCATGGTGTCCGCCGGATACACCCACTCCTGTGCGCTGAACTCCAGCGGAAGCATTGCCTGCTGGGGCGGCAACGAATTTGGCGAGCTTGGCAACGGTGGCGGCGGTAGCGTTACCAGCGGCAACCCGGTCGCCGTGGCAGGCATCAGCAATGCTGTGGCGGTATCGGTGGGTGTCCGCAGCACCTGTGCCGTGGTCGGGGATGGTGCGGTACTTTGATGGGGCGCAAACGATTTTGGGCAGTTGGGTAACGGAAACCGCACCTCCAGCGTCACACTGGTCGCGGCCGTCGGCATTAGCAACGCTGTTTCGGTGGCTACTGGTGCGGCCGGCGGTTGCGCGGTACTGCGTGACGGCAGGCTGCAGTGTTGGGACAATTCCTTGCCCAAAATAGTCCAAGGCCTGAGCCATGTTGCGGCGGTTTCCGTGGGATGGACGCATCGCTGTGTGTTGCTGGACAGTGGCTCGGTGCAGTGCTGGGGCAACTTCTTTAACGAGCTTGGGGGCAGCGACACCATACCGGGGGATGGCCACCAGGGAGTCATTGGTATCACCGATGCAGTGGGCGTTTCGGCGGGTGGCACCAGCAGCTGTGCTGTGCTGCGAAGCGGTGGTTTGCGATGCTGGGGCGACAACGGCTATGGCCAGTTGGGCAATGGCAGCAGCAGCCCCAGCAGCGTGCTTCCGGTAACGGTGGCCGATATCGACAATGCAGTGGCGGTGACTGTGGCAGATACCCATGTTTGTGCGCTGTTGAGCACCGGCTCCATGCGGTGCTGGGGTTCCAACTACAGCGGCCAGTTGGGCACTGGCAAAAGAACCTCTTCCCTCACGCCCGTGGCCGTCGCGGGTGTCCGCAATGCTACGGCGGTGGCGGCCGGTGGTGTACACACTTGCGCACTGCTCAGCAGCGGGGCCGTGCAGTGATGGGGGCGCAATGCGTCAGGACAATTGGGCAATGGCAGCGCGGTGAACAGCAACAACCCGGTGGCTGTGAATGGAATAGGCGCCGCCGTGTCCGTTTCGGCGGGTGGTGCACACACCTGTGCCGTGCTGCGCAGCGGAGCCGTGCAATGTTGGGGCGCCAACCTGAGTTACCAGCTTGGCAATGTCAGCACAACCGGAAGCCCCAACCCGGCAACCGTGATGGGCATAGACAGTGCCATTGCGGTGTCAGCCGGCGACTCCCACACCTGTGCCCTGCTCAGCGATGGTGCTGTGCGGTGCTGGGGATACAACGCAGGGGGCCAGCTCGGTAGCGCTGGCTACGACGACAGCAGCAGCCCGGTTGCGGTGATTGGCATTAACAATGCCGCTGCGATCTCAGCGGGGGGAAATCACACCTGCGCCGTGCTCATCAGCGGCGAGGTGCGATGCTGGGGGCAAAACTTTTGGGGCGAACTCTTCAATGCGAACACGCCACGCGCCCACCCGAGTGCCCCAGTGACGGCAACCGGCATCGGCGGAGCAAAGGTTTTGGTGGTAGCTGCGGGTGCCAGCCACACCTGCATTTTGTTCGCCAGTGGAGCCGTGCGGTGCGCGGGTAGCGACAGCCTGGGTCAACTCGGCACGGGCCGTGCCAGCAATTACGTTCCCAGCCCGGTACTGGGCATAAACGCCCTGGCCCAGCTCAATGTGCTCGCCATTGCCGGTTCTGCGCTGGGCAGGGACGCCGAATTGGTCTTCAACTGGGCAGAACAAACCTTGCCCCAGTATTTCGCGGCAAATGGGTTGGCCTCGCTCTATATTTCGGGCTATTGGTTTCGCGCCTATGCCGAGGGGCATTTTCTGGCGGTCAATGACAGCGGAGCGCCCCATCTCTATTACCTCGGGCCGGTCAGCAACAACACGGTGTTGGACCTGGGGCCTCTGGCTGATTTTGTGACACAGGCCAGCGAATGACCCGCCGGCATCCAAAAGTGCAAACGCAAGTCCCGTACACCTGACCACTCCATTGGCGACCGATGCGGCCCATGGTCGCTATTACCTTGATAGCGCTTCACTGAGGTTTCACGAGGGCTATACCCTGATTTAACCCTACACCATGGGGCCGCTGCGGGCATCGCGCTATGCTTGCAGCTGCGTGAATTGATAAAAGGAAATCGAAATGGCGTACACACTGTTTCCCCTGGGCTGGGTGCACTACCTGGCGGGAGGTCTGCTGATCGGCTTGGGGGTGAGCCTGTTGTTCATATTGACCGGCGCTATCGGTGGCATGAGCACGGTGTTCAGCAGCACCTGGTCTTACATCTCTACCCGACCTTTTTTCCAGCAGGCCCGTCTGCGCAATGAACGCAACTGGCGCCTGGTGTACGCCCTTGGCGTGCTTCTTGGGGCAGCGATCTGGTGGGTCTTGTCAGGTCCTGCAGGCGGCTTGCACACCAGTGTGCCCATATGGCAGCTGGGTACGGGTGGCCTGTTGGTCGGTTTTGGGGCACGCCTGTCCAATGGATGCACCTCCGGCCATGGCATTTGCGGCCTGGGCTCGCTGCAGTTGCCGGCCCTGGCCGCCGTATTGACCTTTATGGCCAGCGGCTTCCTCACGGCCAACCTCGCTTTGCGGCTGGGAGCCCACTGATGAAATCACCCGCTCATTTCTTGGCCGTATTGGTCAGTGGCGCCCTGTTCGGTTTCGGACTGGCGGTGTCGACCATGGTGTCGCCCGAGGTCGTGCTGGGCTTTCTGCGCTTTCAGGACTTTGGTCTGATGCTGGTCATGGGCGGCGCGGTTGTGGTGACCCTGCTGGCTTACCAAGTCGGCCCACGCCTGCTGCGTCGGCCGGTGCTGGGTCAGCAGTTTTTGGTTCGCGCCGCTGTGCTGGACCGTGACACCTTGTTGGGCTCGGCCGTCTTTGGCGTGGGCTGGGGTTTGTGTGGTGTCTGCCCGGGGCCGGCCATCGCCGCCTTGGGCACGGGCAACTGGGACGTTGCAGTCGCCCTGGCGGGCATCGCTTTAGGCGCTTATGCGCAGGGCTGGCTCAAGGACGCGGCCCATCGCAGCTGAAAACCACGGCGCACCGCAAGACATCCCGGCGGTGCTCAGGCGTCTTCCCCCCATTCTTTCTCCAGTGCCGCACAGGCCTGCTCCAGGGCCGGCACGGTGGTTTGCAGCGTGCCGTTCAGCAACGCGAAGGCGTCGCTGCACGGGGATGAGGGCAAGTCTGCAGCGTTCATACAAATCCGTTCGACATAGGCGGCCACCTCAGACAGGCGCATGGCACCCACCAGGGACGCAGTGCCCTTGAGCGTGTGCAACTGCATCAGCGCCAGCTTGGCATCAGTAGCAGCCAGCCGCGGCAGGCCCGCCACCTCGGCGGGAACGCTGGCCACAAACTCCCGCACCGCCTGCACATACAGTGGCTGCATGCCCCCCATGCGTTCCAGGGCCAGGTGCAGGTCCAGCACAGGTGCAACAACGTGCGGTGCTTGAGCGGTCACGTGTTGCAGCAGGGCCACCAGTTCACCCAGGTCAAACGGTTTGCCCACATGGTCGTTCATGCCTGCGTCCAGGCAGGCCTGGCGGTCGCTGGCGAACGCATTGGCCGTTATGGCAATCACAGGCAAATCCGCCAGACCCAATTGCTGGCGGATCTGGCGGGTTGCCGCGTAGCCGTCCAACACGGGCATTTGCAGGTCCATCAAGACCACATCAAACATCGGGTTTGCAGCTGCCACTGCGTCCACCCCCAGCTGGCCATTGGCTGCCAGCGTCACCGATGCGCCTTCCTTGGTCAGTAGCTCCAGGGCCACTTGCTGGTTGATCGGGTTGTCCTCAACCACCAGGATGCGTAAGCCATGCAGGCGGCGCGACTGGACGGCGGGCACCGGGCCATGGCTGGCAGCACCAGATGCTGTTGGCGATAGCGCCAAATCCCGCACGTTGCGCAGGGACCGTACATCCAAGGGGGCCACTGGCAGGCCCTGTGGGTGTTGATGCGCCAGGGGCATTTCCAATACAAAGCTGAAGGTGCTGCCCCGGCCCAATTCGCTTTCCAGTTTCAGTTGCCCGCCCATTAGTGCGATCAGTCGCTGGCTGATGGCCAGGCCCAACCCGGTGCCACCAAAACGCCGTGTCGTTGTCGCCTCGGCCTGCGAAAAGCCGGAAAAAATATGGGTCTGGTTTTCGGGCGCAATGCCGATGCCGGTGTCCTTCACCGCAAACGCCAGGGTGGCCTGCTGACCAGTCACCTGAAGCAGCCGGATCGAAACCACGACCTGGCCCTCGGTCGTGAATTTGATGGCATTGCCACCCAGGTTGATCAGCACCTGTTGCAGGCGTGGTGCATCGCCCAGCAACACGGGCGGCAAATCAGTATCGATGTCAAACAGCAAAGCGATGTCCTTTTCGCCCGCACTGGCCGACAGCATGACCGACAAATCCCGCAGCAGTTGCTCCAGACTGAAGGGTTCACGGTCGATATTCATCTTGCCCGCTTCAACCTTGGAGAAATCCAGAATGTCATTGAGCAGGCCCAGCAGTGATCGTGCAGCGCCTTCGGTCTTTTTGGTGTAGTCCAGCTGTCGCGGGCTGAGTTCAGTGCCCAGCAAAAGCCGCAGCATGCCCAGAATCGCATTCATGGGTGTGCGGATCTCGTGGCTCATATTGGCCACGAACTGGCTCTTGGCAAGACTGTGGGCTTCGGCAATGTCGCGCGCCTGCACCAAATCGGTCATCAGGCGGGCACTGACGATCAAGGTGATCGCGACCGCCAGCCAAACATTGAACAAGATGGCCCACAGATAGGGCGCGACATACAGCAGACTGCTGGAGCTGATGTAACTTGCGGCGTGCGGCTGCTCGAACGCAGGACCGAGTCGCGCCACCAATAACAGCGCACCACCGAGGTAAACCAGCACCGTGATGTGATTGGCAATGCGCAATGGGGTCGGACCCAAACGGCGGTCGTGACGCCAGAACTCCAACGCCGTCAACACCATTAGCGGCGTCAGTACCACCGACACCAGCAACACGCGCGCCGGCACACTGGGTTGCACGGCAGTAAACCAGACCAATACCACCAACGAAAAAACCGCAATCAGCCAGACCCCGCGGCCTGGGCGCGGCGAACCCACCATGCCGCGTGATGCGCGGTACATGTAGATAAAGGCCAAGACCAGCACCGCGTTGGCCACTGCAGCCGACACCAGATCAGGAATGACCCCCCGCGAACCAACCAGAAACGTACTGATGGCCGCCAGCGTGGCACCGATGGCCCAGTCCCGAAGGCTGCGTTCGCGCGGCACCAAATGGGCCAGCGTAATGGTTGCAAAAGCGAACACCAGCGCACTCACCCCCGCGAGGATCGACAAGGTCCGGATATCAAAGTTCACGGGCGGGACCAATAGGCGTGGTGGGCATGATGGACCATTCTACGCAGCGAATCTGTAAGGCCTGCACCGCGCCACCCCTGAACCGGTGTACAGTTTCGCCCACGTTCAACCTATGAGTAATTTCCATGCCCATGATTCGTATCCTCACTTCTTCCCTGTTGGCAGCCGCGCTGCTGGTACAACCTGCTATGGCACAAAACAAGGCGGCCATGACCAAAACGGTGACTGAATTTCACCGGTTGTCCCAGGGACTGGCCACTAGCCTGGCGGACCTGGGTAAGCGCTCGGCAACCGCCTCTCCCAATGACAAGGAGATGCTCAAACTGTTGACCAATCAGGTCAGCCTGGTTGACGCCACCACCGATGGTGTTTTGGCTCTGGGGGTGGTCGCGGCAGAAATGCGCGATGCCAGCGACATGGCGGTTGCCAAGAAACATCTGGCCGCGCGTTGTACCGCGCTGCGCTCCTTGACCGAGGGGACAGCCAAATATGTGGGTAGCCTGGCGTCGAACATTGCGGCGGTTGCAACCGTGGCCGAAGTCACCAAAACACGCGACCTGATCGAGCAGATCGGCCAGCACCCGCTGTGTGGTGCCCCGGCAGCGGTCAAGAAATAACAGGGGCCTTCACCATGCGTATCCTTAGCCTGAATGCCGCTTTGGCCTGTGTCTTGATGGCGCCCGCAGTCTGGGCGCAGTCCGCTGCAGCGCCGGCGGCGGCGGCGTCGGCGCCGGCCGCCCCGGGCATCCGTGCAGAAATCCGCGCGCCGTTGCTGGATGCACAAAACCTCATTCGCGACAAGAAGATCGCCGAGGCCCGCGACAAGGTGCAGGCTGCCAACGCGGTCGCCGACAAGTCGCCCTACGAAAAGTACATCATCAACCGCGTGGCGCTGACCATTGCCATCAATGACGACGATGCCCCGGCCGGCGCCAAGCTGCTGGAGCAGATCCTGGACCTCAGTGCCAAGGAAGACTGGCTCAAGCAGGACGACAAACTGCAGTTGCTGCACGCCGTCGGAATTGCCCACTACCGCACCAAAGACTACGCCGGTGCCGCGGCCTGGATGGAGCGCAACCTCGCCGCGGGTGGTACAGAACAATCGGTCAAGGATGTGCGCATCCAGTCCTACCTGCTCAGCGGCAACCTGCAAAAAGGCAGCGAGTTGATCAGCGAAGCGGTGGCCAAGAACGAGGAAGCCAAGACGGTTCCACCCCAAGCTTATTTGACGATGCTGGTGCAGGCCCGCAGCGGGCTGAAGGACACTGCAGGTGCAATGCGCGCGGCAGAGTTGCTGGTGCAGTACTACCCCAGCAAAGACCATTGGCGCTCGCTGATCAACCGCCTGTGGGCACGCGCTGATTTGGCCACCCGCTTGCAGCTGGACGTGTTTCGCCTGGCCTTCTACACCGGCACTCCGGAAGAGGTCACCGATTTCACCGAGTACATCGACTTTGCGCAGAAGGCGGGCTTCTCTGCCGAAGCGCTGCGCGCATTTGACCAGGGCGCCGCTGCGGGCCAGTTGGGTACCGGCGCGCAGGCCGAGGCCCACAAGAAATTGCATGCCAAGCTGGTGACTGAAGTCGAACAGGACCGCAAGACCATGGTTGCAGACACCGCTGCAGCCCTGAAGAAGCCCGATGGGCTGGCCCTGTTCAACATTGGTCTCAATATGGTGGGAATGCAACAGTTCGACAAAGGCCTGGAGCTGATGGAGAAGGCCATCGCCAAGGGCTTGGCAAAGCGCCCTGAAGACGCCCGCCTGCGTCTGGCCGTGGCATACGCGCTGGCCGGGCAGTTCGACAAGGCCAACCAGACATTTGCCACCGTGTCGGGCCCTGAGGGTCTGAGCGAACTGGTGCGTTACTGGGGCTGGGCCATCCGTAAACCCTGATCGGCTGACGACCAGGTTGCCGCGGGGGCCAAATCGTGCCAGCGTCAGTAACCATGCGCCTGCTGACGTGTGGACTCGCCCTGCTGCTGGCTGGCTGCACCACAGTGGTGCCACGGCCTTCGCCGCTCGGCGACTTGGAGGCGGTCAACCCGCGTTACGGTTACCGTTTCTCCAACCTGCCCAAGGGGCCCGACAACAGCGACGGCATTTTCATGGTGCTGGCGTTTTCTGGCGGCGGCAACCGGTCGGCGGCACTGGCCTATGGCGTGCTCGACAAGCTGCGCGAGACCACCATTCAGTGGGAGGGCAAAACCCGCCGATTGCTCGATGAAGTGGACGTTATCAACTCGGTGTCGGGCGGCAGTTATGCAGCCGCTTATTATGGTTTGCATGGGGATGCGTTTTTTGCCGACTTTCCCCGCCATTTTTTGAACGCTGATTTTCAGACCGAGTTATGGGACCACTATGTCTCCATGAAGGGGCTGAGCCAGCTGGTCGGCTGGTCCAGCAACGACCGCGTCGACACGCTGAGCCACATGCTGGAGCGCCGCCTGTTCGGTCAGAAGACCTTTGCCGACCTGCTGGCGCGCCAGCAGCGCCCACTGATCGTCATCCACGCCACCGACCTCAATCGAGGCGCCGACTTTCAGTTCACCCAGGACCAGTTTGACCCGCTGTGCGCCGATCTGTCGACCCTGCCGGTGGCGCGGGCCGTGGCGGCGTCCAGTGCGGTACCGATATTGTTTGGCCCGGTGGCCATCAAAAACAACAGTGGTCGCTGCGGCTATATACGCCCACGCTGGATCGAACAGCCCAGCTCTGAACCGCAAGACCACACACGCACACAGCGCGCCCTGCGCCGTGCGGCCGATTTCGACTCCTACCTGGACTCCAGTGCTGCCACGGGCCGACCCTGGATTCACCTGACCGATGGCGGTATCTCCGACAACCTGGGCCTGCGCGGGCCGCTGGAATCCAGCCTGGCGCGCGGCGGGCTGGCACCCCTGCTCAAACGCATTGGCGTCAGCGGGGTGCGCAAGGTCGTGTTTCTGGTGGCCAGCGCCGAAGTGCTGCCTGACCGCGGCATTGACCAGTCCGGCGAGCCGCCCAGCACCACCCAGATGGCAGCGGCCGTGGTGGATGCGTTGATGAACAACAATTCGTTCGAGACGCTGACCTGGCTGCGCGCGAGCTTTCGCTTCTGGCGCGAGCAGGCCCGGGATATGGCGCAGACCGCGGACAGCCCCTACGAAGGCATCCCGGAGTTCTACCTGGTCGAGGCCCAGTTGCGCGACATCGCAGACCCGGTCGAGCGCCACCGCCTGATGCATGTTCCCACGTCCTTCAAACTCGAAACGCAGCAGGTTCAGTCGCTGGTTGAAGCTGGCCGCAAGCTGCTGGACGCATCCCCCGAGTTCCAGCGCCTGGTCAAAGACCTGCAGTAGCCCGTATCAGACTCATTAAGCAAAATCAGCCCCTGGCCCTCGAATACACAGCGCGAGCAGCTATGAAGTTTGTAGCAAATCAACCCCTGCCCGATACCCGCCGTCTGACCCTGGCCCTGGCTTTGCTGCACCAGAACGCCCGCCCGGCCGAGCTGGCGGGCATGGCGCGCTTTGGCATCGTCGGTGAGCAACGGTTGGGCCTGTCCGTGCCCGCCATGCGCGGCATCGCCCGAACGCTGGGGCGCGACCACGCCCTGGCCCAGGCCCTGTGGGACACCGCCATTCCCGACGCCCGCATCGTGGCCAGCATGGTGGCCGACCCCGCGCAACTGACCTCGCGCCAGATGGACGCCTGGGTCAAGGGCTTTGTTGCGTGGGATGTCTGCGACCAGACCTGCCTGAACGCCTTTTGCAAGTCGCCAATGGCCTGGCGCAAGGTCGGGGTTTGGGCCAAGCGCAAAGATGAATTTGTCCGCCGCGCGGCGTTCGCGCTGCTGGCCACTCTGGCGGTGCACGACAAGTCGGCCGACGAAGCGACCTTTGTGACCGCCCTGACGTTAGTGGAGGCGGCTGCAGATGACCACCGCAATTTCGTCAAAAAGGCCGTCAACTGGGCGCTGCGCAACATCGGCAAACGCAACCGCTCCCTGCGCCATGCCGCCATTGACTCCGCGCTGCGGATTCAGCAACAAGGCAGCAAATCAGCCCGCTGGATTGCGGCGGATGCCTTGAGGGAGTTGCGTCCGGCCAGTAGATCCTGATGCAGCCGGTATTGCTGTAAATAGAGCAGCACCACCCTGCCTCCAATTGTTCGAGCGTTCGCCCAAGGCTCGACCGCTGTCGCATGCGTTGATGCGTTCGCTCTCACTTTTTTACGCTTTTTTTACTCCGGGCGTAGCAATCTCAACTCGGTCTTTACGCCTTCAAAACCATACTTCTCTCGCATATTTCATCGAGAGGTCAATCATGGATGTCGTCTTCGTTCTTGGGGCCGTTGGGCTGTGGTCTGCCATGGTGCTGATGGTGGTGGGACTTCAAAAGCTGGAAAAACCGGAGGTCAAACGGTCATGAACATCTTGCATGTTTTGTATGGCGGTGGCGCCATGGTGGCAGCCCTGCTGCTGGTGTATCTGGTCTACGCGCTGTTTCGCGCCGAGGAGTTTTAATGAGCAGCTCAGCCTGGGGCCTATTGGCCCTGTTTTTGGGTACCTTGCTGGTGGCGTCAATGCCACTGGGCAAGTGGATTGCGCGCTTGTTGTCGGGCGACTTGCCGCGCTGGATGCAGCGCGTTGAGGCACCGTTGTACCGCCTGGCGGGCACTGCCCCCGACCAGTCCATGAAGTGGTCGCATTACGCGCTGGCCTTGTTGGCATTTAACGCCCTGGGCGTGTTGGTGGTGTATGCCCTGCAGCGTCTGCAGTTCAACCTGCCGCTCAACCCGGCCGGTATGGCAGCGGTGTCACCCGACTCATCGTTCAACACGGCCGTGAGTTTTGTGACCAATACCAACTGGCAAGGCTACTCGGGTGAGTCCACCATGAGCTACCTGACCCAGATGCTGGGTCTGGCCGTACAGAATTTCTTCTCGGCTGCCACCGGCATTGCTGTGGTCTTCGCGCTGATCCGCGGCTTTGCTGCGCGGTCTACCGCAGTGATTGGTAATTTCTGGGTGGACATGACCCGCATCACCGCGTGGCTGCTGCTACCCATCTCTGTGGTGTTTGCCGTGTTCCTGGTGGGTCAGGGTGTGATCCAGAACTTTGACGCCTACAAGAACGTCACAACACTGGAAATTACGAAATTCCAGCAACCCAAAATCGACGACAAGGGCGCACCCGTGGTCGATGAAAAAGGTGCGCCTGTTTTGCAAGACACGCAAACCGACAAACAAATACTGCCGATGGGGCCGGTCGCTTCGCAAGAAGCCATCAAGATGCTGGGCACGAATGGAGGTGGCTTCTTCAACGCCAACTCAGCCCATCCGTATGAGAACCCAACGGTGCTGAGCAACTTTGTCCAGATGGTGTCGATCTTTCTGATCCCGGCAGCCTTGTGTTTTGCTTTTGGCATAGCGGTCAGCGACAAACGCCAGGGCTGGGCCATCCTGGCGGCCATGACCGCACTGTTTGTGGTGGCGGTGATGGTCATAACACCCGCCGAGCAAACCGGCAACCCGCTGCTTCCGCCCTTGGGCGTGGACCAGACCAGCAGCGCGCAGCAATCAGGCGGCAATATGGAGGGCAAGGAAACACGCTTTGGCATCAACGCCAGCACCCTGTTTGCCACCATTACCACGGCTGCATCGTGTGGCGCCGTCAACTCCATGCACGACTCCTACACGCCGATTGGCGGCATGGTGCCCATGGTGATGATGCAACTGGGTGAAGTGGTGTTTGGCGGCACCGGTACCGGCCTGTACGGCATGCTGGTGTTTGCCATCCTGGCGGTGTTTATTGCCGGCTTGATGATTGGCCGCACGCCGGAGTACCTGGGCAAGAAGATCGAGGCCCACGAGATGAAGCTGACCTCGATTGCCATTCTGGTGACGCCCATTCTCGTGCTGGCGGGTACTGCCATCGCCGTGATGGCGGACCCTGGGAAGGCAGGCATCGCCAACCCCGGTGCACATGGGTTCTCTGAGATTTTGTACGCCTTGACTTCGGCCGCCAACAACAACGGCAGCGCCTTTGCGGGCTTGTCGGCGAATACACCGTTTTACAACGTGCTGTTGGGGCTGGCCGTGTGGTTGGGTCGCTTTGGCGTGATCGTGCCCGTGCTGGCCATCGCGGGAGCATTGGCCAGCAAAAAACGCCTGCCCGTCACACCCGGAACCTTGCCCACCCACGGCCCTTTGTTTGTCGTGTTGTTGATCGGCACCGTATTGCTGGTGGGGTTGTTGAACTATGTACCCGCTCTGGCCCTGGGTCCCATGGTCGAGCATTTGATGCTGTGGTCTGCCCATTGAACCGCACGGAGTAAAACCTATTATGAAAACCAGTACTTCTCTCACGCTGTTTGATCCGGTGCTCGTGGTGCCCGCCATCAAAGCGTCCTTTACCAAACTCAGCCCGGCCGCGCAATGGCGCAATCCGGTCATGTTTGTGGTCTACATCGGCAGCATTTTGACCACCCTGATCGGCATCCAGGCCCTGCAAGGTCACGGTGAGGCACCCGCTGGCTTCATTCTGTCGGTGGCTGTCTGGCTATGGTTCACCGTGCTGTTCGCCAACTTTGCGGAAGCACTGGCCGAAGGGCGTAGCAAGGCCCAGGCGGCTTCGCTGCGCAGCCTGAAAAAGAGCACCTGGGCCAAAAAGCTGAAGGACCCAGTGCATGGGTCCACCTGGTTGCCAGAGCAAGCCGAAAACCTGCGCAAGGGAGATGTGGTGCTGGTCGATGCGGGAGACATGATTCCCGTGGACGGCGAGGTCATCCAGGGCGTGGCCACGGTGGACGAAAGCGCCATCACCGGTGAATCGGCCCCAGTGGTTCGCGAATCGGGTGGTGACTTTGCCTCGGTCACCGGTGGCACTCGCGTGCTGTCGGATTGGCTGGTGGTGCGCATTGGCGTCAACCCCGGCGAGTCATTTTTGGACCGCATGATCAGCATGGTGGAAGGCGCCAAGCGTCAGAAGACACCCAATGAAATTGCGCTGACGATTCTGCTGGTTGCGCTGACCATTGTGTTCCTGGTGGTGACGGTGACTCTGTTGCCTTTCTCCATCTTCGGTGTTGATTCCGCAGGCTCGGGTTCCGTAGTGAGCATCACGGCGCTGATAGCCTTGCTGGTGTGCCTGATCCCCACCACCATTGGCGGCCTGTTGTCCGCAGTCGGTGTGGCGGGCATGAGCCGCATGATGCAGGCCAATGTGATTGCCACCTCAGGCCGCGCGGTGGAAGCCGCCGGTGACGTGGACGTGCTCTTGCTGGACAAGACTGGCACCATTACCCATGGCAATCGCCAGGCATCGTCCTTTCTTCCCGCTCCGGGTGTGAGCCAGTCACAGCTTGCCATGTGCGCGGCACAGGCCTCCATGGCCGATGAAACACCGGAAGGCCGCAGCATCGCCGCGCTGGCGCAGCGTACGGGGAGCATTGCCCCCTTGTTGGGTGAAACGCTGGAGGTGCCCTTCACCGCCCAGACCCGCATGAGTGGCATGGACGTCAAATTGCCAGATGGCAGCACGCGCCAACTTCGCAAGGGTGCCGTCGATGCCGTGCGCAAGCATGTCGAGGCATTGGGTGGCCAACTGCCCGCGGAAGTGGTGCGGGCCTCCGACGACGTTTCACGCCGCGGCAGCACGCCCTTGGCCGTGGCGGACGGCAAGGTGGTGCTGGGAATTGTCGAGCTCAAGGACATTGTCAAAACCGGCATCAAGGAACGTTTTGGTGAATTGCGTCGCATGGGCATCAAGACCGTGATGATCACCGGCGACAACAGGCTCACTGCGGCAGCCATCGCGGCAGAGGCCGGTGTGGATGACTTTCTGGCCGAAGCCACGCCCGAAGACAAACTGGTGCTGATCCGCCAATACCAGGCAGAGGGCCGCCTGGTCGCGATGACCGGTGACGGCACTAACGACGCCCCGGCGCTGGCGCAGGCTGACGTGGCGGTTGCCATGAACAGCGGCACCCAGGCCGCCAAAGAGGCCGGCAATATGGTGGACCTGGACTCCAACCCCACCAAGTTGCTGGAGATTGTGGAGACCGGCAAGGCGCTGTTGATGACGCGCGGCTCGCTCACCACGTTCTCGATTGCCAATGACGTGGCCAAGTACTTTGCCATCATCCCCGCCATCTTTGTGAGCACCTATCCGCAATTGGCCGCACTCAACGTGATGCGGCTGGGTAGCCCCTCGTCGGCCATTTTGTCAGCGGTGATCTTCAACGCCTTGATCATCATCTTTCTGGTCCCGCTGGCGCTCAAGGGCGTGAAATACCGTGCCGTAGGTGCTGCTGCCCTGTTGCGCCGCAACCTGCTGATCTATGGCCTGGGCGGCCTCATTGTTCCCTTTGTCGGCATCAAGGTGATTGACCTCGTATTGGTCGCCTTGGGCCTTGTCTAAGAACTATCTGGAGCGCAGCACTATGAACAACATTCTTCGCCCGGTACTCGTGGTATTTACCGTGCTTACTCTGGTGACCGGAGTGGCCTATCCACTGCTGGTTACCGGCGTGGGCAAAACACTGTTTCCTGCGCAGGCGGCGGGCAGTCTGATTCAGCGCAATGGAAAACTCGTGGGTTCTGCCTTGATTGGGCAGAATTTTTCGGATCCAGGCCACTTTTGGGGTCGCCCATCCGCCACTGGGCCCAACGCCTACAACGCTGCGGCTTCCGGCGGGTCCAATCAGGGCCCTCTAAATCCGGCACTGGTGGATGCAGTCAAGGGGCGCATAGAGGCCTTGCGCGTCGCAGACCCCGGCAATACCTTGCCGGTTCCGGTCGAGTTGGTGACGGCTTCCGCCAGCGGCCTCGACCCCCACATCAGCCCTGCGGCAGCTGGATTCCAGGTACAGCGCGTTGCCAAGGCGCGCAGTATCGACGCGGCGAAAGTGCGTGCGCTGGTTGCGGAGCACACCGAGCGCCCGATTTTGGGCATCCTGGGTGAACCCGTGGTCAATGTGTTGCAACTGAACCTGGCGCTTGATGCACACTCAGGCCATGGCGCTGCCAACTGATTCCCGCCCGGACCCCGACGCCCTGCTGGCGCAATTGCGCGAGGACGACCTTGCGTTTAAGCGCGGCAAGCTGCGCATCTATTTTGGGGCCAGCGCCGGGGTAGGCAAGACCTACGCCATGCTCAGCGCGGCCCAAAGTGCTCAGCGTTCCGGGCTCAATGTGCTGGTCGGCGTGATCGAAACCCATGGTCGCAAGGAGACCATGGAGCTGCAGGCCGACTTGAAACTGCTGCCCCTGCGCAAGGTGCCCTACCGTGGCCAGGTCTTGCTCGAACTCGACATTGACGCCGCCTTGGCTGCCAAACCCGACGTGCTACTGGTGGATGAATTGGCGCACAGCAATGCACCAGGCTCGCGCCATCCCAAGCGCTGGCAGGATGTGCAGGAGCTGCTCGACGCGGGCATTGACGTCTGGACCGCGCTGAATGTCCAGCACCTCGAAAGTCTCAATGGGACGGTCGGTGCCATCACCGGCATCCGTGTCAATGAAACCATTCCAGATACGGTGCTCGACAGCGCCGATGAACTGATATTGGTGGATGTCACCGCGGACGAGTTGCTGGCCCGGCTGAAGGCAGGCAAGGTTTATGTGCCACAGCAGGCAGAGCGCGCCACCCAAAACTTCTTTCGCAAGGGCAACCTGTTTGCGTTGCGAGAGATCGCCCTGCGGCGCACTGCGGAGCATGTGGGCGACGATGTGCGCAGCTACCGCGCCAAACAACACCAAATCGCGAGCCACGGCAAGGGCACACCGTCCTGGAACACGTCGGGCGCCCTGCTGGTGTGCCTGGGACCGGACGAAGGTGCTGAACATGCGGTGCGTTGTGCCGCACGATTGGCCGGGCAGCTCAATGTGCGCTGGCATGCAGCCTATGTCGAGACACCTGCGTTGCAACGCCGTCCGGATGCGGCACGTGACCGCACGCTTTCGGTGCTGAAGCTGGCAGAAGAGTTGGGCGCCAACACCGCCGTGTTGACGGGCGACGATATTGCACTCGCCCTGTTGGAGCACGCCCAGATGCTGAACTGCGCAACCTTGGTCCTGGGGCGGCCCAGCGAACGCCGCTGGAGCCAAATTTGGCGTGCCTTTGATCCCACCTTGACGCGCCATCTGGCGGGGCTGGCACCCACACTGGACATCATCGAGGTCGGTACCACAGAGAGCGTGCGCCGACTGCCGTCCGCCGTGCCGGTTGAGACACTGGACGACGAACCCGCATCGGGTTGGCAGCAATCCTGGACGCGTTATGCATGGGCGGTTGGCGCCTGTGTTGGCACGACCTTGCTGACATTGCCCATGCTGAAGCTTTTTGACTTGGCCAACATTGTCATGTTGTTCTTGCTCTGCGTGGTACTGGTGGCGGTCAAGCTCGGGCGCGGTCCAGCCATGCTGGCTGCCTTTTTGTCGGTCGCGTCGTTCGACTTCTTTTTTGTTGCACCGCAACTGTCGTTTGCGGTATCTGATGTGCAATATCTGGTGACATTCGCCGTCATGCTCGGTGTTGGGCTGCTGATTGGGCAACTGACCGCTAATTTGCGTTTTTCAGCCAATGTGTCGGCCAGCCGCGAACGCCGGGCACGCGCCCTGTTTGAACTGACACGCGACCTGTCCGCAGCGCTGCAGTCGGTTCAGGTCATCGAGCTGGGCGAGGCGGCGGTGCAGCGCCTGTTTGGCGGGCAAGCCAAAGTACTTATCACCAATTCAAGTGACCAGCTGGAGTTGGGCGACAAAGTGCCCGACAGGCTGGATGCCAGCATTGCGGACTGGACCTTTAACAACGGACAGCGGGCCGGCCTGGCCACCGCCACTTTGCCTTCCAGTGTCTGGCACTACGTTCCGTTGCAAGCGCCCATGCGCATTCGGGGGGTTCTGGCCCTGCGGCCAGTCCAACCGCGCTGGCTTCTGATTCCGGAGCAAGTGCAACAGCTGGAAACACTGGCTCGACAAATTGCCATCGCCTTGGAGCGGGTCCACTATGTCGAAGTCGCGCAGTCGGCCGTGGTGCAAATGGAGTCTGAGCGATTACGCAACACGCTGCTGGCAACCATGTCGCACGATGTGCGGACACCCTTGACGGCGCTGATGGGTCATGCAGAAACACTTGAACAGTCTCCAGGCCTGACACCCGACCAACTGGCGTCGGCGCGGGCCATGGGCCATGAGGCACGGGAGCTCAGCGCACTGGTGACCAACCTGTTGGACATGGCGCGCCTCGAAAGCGGACAGATCCAGTTGCGCAAGGATTGGCAGTCCGTGGAAGAGGTGGTGGGCAGTGCCATTCGATCGGCGCGCCACGCACTGGGCAGTTTGAAAGTTGGAAAATCGTTGCCCAGTGACCTGCCACTGGTGGAATTTGACGCCACGCTCATGGAGCGTGTGCTGGTCAATTTGCTGGAGAACGCGGCCAAATATGGCGCACCAGAGGGCGATCAGTCACCTGCTATTCTGATCAGTGCAGTGGCGAACCCGTCCAGTTTGGAACTTCGTGTGCGGGACTTCGGGCCAGGCCTGCCCGCCTCCAGCCGAGGGCATGAGCACACCCTGTTTGACAAGTTCACGCGGGGGCAAACCGAGTCGCGAACGCGCGGGGTCGGACTGGGCCTGGCCATTTGCAAAGCCATCGTCGAGGCCCACAAGGGCAAGATTGTTGCGTCGCAGGCCGACGGCGGTGGAGCAGAATTCACTATTACCCTGCCACGCACTACCCCACCCGTTTCACCTGAAACTGAAGACACCTGATCGATCACAGAGGTCCAAGCTCCATGTCTGCCCCTGTCGCGATTCTGATTGAGGACGAGCCCCAGATTCGGCGCTTTGTGCGCGCGGCTTTGGAGGCCGAAGGTTGGGTGGTTCATGAAGCGGACACGGCGAAGCGGGGCTTGCTGGATGCCGGTACCCGCAAACCCGATTTATTGGTCGTGGACCTCGGCCTGCCCGATGGCGATGGCCTTGACCTGATCCGGGATGTACGTGGGTGGTCCAATGTGCCCATCATGGTGCTATCGGCGCGCGGAAACGAGGACGACAAAATTTCCGCCCTGGATGCCGGTGCGGACGACTACCTCACCAAGCCCTTTGGGGTTGGCGAGCTGATGGCCCGCGTGCGCGCGAATTTGCGGCGGCCGCGCGGCCGGTCGGGTGAGTCGTCCGCACCGCTGTCGAACGAGGCAGATCCGTTGTTCCGCTTTGGCGAGGTCGAGGTCGATCGCCAAGCCCGGCTGGTGCGCCGCAATGGCAATGAGGTACACCTGACGCCGATCGAGTACCGGCTGCTAACCGTGTTGATTGCCAATGCTGGTCGGGTGATGACCCACCGCCAATTGCTGAAGGAAGTGTGGGGACCAGCCCACGCCGAACAAAGCCATTACCTGCGAATTTACATGGGGCATTTGCGGCAAAAGCTGGAGCGTGATCCGGCGCAGCCCGAGCACCTGCTAACCGAAACGGCGGTTGGTTACCGTTTGTCGCGTGACAGTGGATAACATTGCGTTTTTCGGGCCAGGGCCCAAACACAAATAACAACCCCATCGGAGACAGCATTGTTGCATCGCTTCACCTATTCCCTGCTCACCGCAGTGGCCACGTCCATGGTTTGTGGGCCGGTTATGGCACAAACCGCCAGCGCCCAAGGGTCGGCCTCTGGCTATAACCAACCCCCCAAGAACATTCTGGATGTGATGCAGGCGCCCGCGCCGCCGCTACCGGTGGTCAGCCCGACACACGACCGGATATTGCTGGTAACCCGCCAGGAGTACCCCAAAATCACCCAGGTAGCGGCGCCCTTTTTGCGCCTGGCCGGTGCACGGGTGGAAACCAAGAACCGCAGCAAACATGATCGCTCCGGTGGTAATGGCATCCGCCTGTGTGTGACCGGTTTTGAGCTGGTGCAGGTACCCGCCGGAGCCACAACACCGGTCACCCTGCCGGCCGATGCCTGCCCCGATACACCCCAATGGTCGGCGGACGGAAAGCAGTTTGCGTTTCCGAACATCACCGCAACTTCGGTTGAGCTGTGGGTAGGCGACGCCGCCACGGGCAAGCTGCGCCAGGTACCCGGTGCGCAATTGAACCCGATGTTTGGCGGCGAAGTGCACTGGATGCCGGACCAGAAGACCCTTCTGGTCAAGCTGGTTCCCCAGGGCGCAGGCGCGCCACCCGCCGAACCGCTGGTGCCGGAGGGCCCCAGCATCCAGGAGTCCACCGGGAAACAAGGGCAAAGCAGCACCTATGAAAAGCGTGACGCGCTGAACAACAAACACGACGAAAACCTGTTTGACTACTACGCCGCCACCCAACTGGCGCTGGTAGATACGGCCACCCTGGGTATCACACCGATTGGCAAGCCGGGCAACTTTGATGCCATCGTGCCCGCACCCGATGGCCGGCATGTGCTGGTGGCCGCCATTCACAAGCCGTATTCCTACCTCACAACCTACCAGCGTTTTCCCAGGGACGTGCAGGTGTGGGACACAGCGAACCGCGCCAACATTGCGGTCCATACGATCACGTCACGGCCCCTGGAAGACCGGGTCCCGATTCATGGGGTCCCGGTCGGCCCACGCGACTTTTCCTGGCGCGCCACAGAGCCAGCCACACTGGTCTGGGCGGAAGCCCTGGACGGCGGGGACTGGAGCGTGACCGTTCCGGCGCGCGACAAGCTGCTGATGCAGGCAGCCCCTTTCAGCACACCCGCGGTGGAAATCGCCCGTACCGAGCAGCGTTTAAACAGCTTGCTGTGGACAGAAAAACCGGGAGTGGCGTTGTTGCAGGAATATGACCACAACCGCCATTGGGAGCGCACGTTCATCGTCAACGTGGATGATGCGCAGCAAAAGCCGCGTCTGTTGTGGGATCTGTCCTCTGAAGAAAAATACGCCGACCCCGGCACTCCGCAGCTCCGCCGTCTGCCCAACGGCGCGCGGGTGATTCGCATGGACAGTGACTCTATCTACCTGTCGGGCGCAGGTGCGTCGCCGGACGGTGCCCGCCCTTTCTTTGATCGCCTGGACCTGTCAAGTCTGAAGACCGAGCGCCTGTTTCGCAGCGAAGCCGACGCCTACGAACACTTCCTGTCGTTCAGTGGTGCAGATGCGCGCTCCTTTGTGACCTGGCGCCAGACCGTGGTCGAGCCACCCAACGCTTATTTGCGCACACTCGGCCAAGCCATCACACCCCAGGCAGGAGAAGCCGCCTATCGCTCCACCCGCGCGGCCATTACGCGCATTCCCGACCCCACACCCGAGGTCCGGGCCATCAAGAAGCAGTTGGTCAAATACAAGCGCAATGACGGCTTGGACCTGTCCTTCACGCTCTACACACCGCCCGGCTACAAGCAAGGCACACGGGTGCCGACCATTTTGTATGCCTACCCGCTGGACTACGCGGACGCATCCAAGGCAGGGCAGGTGACAGGCTCACAAGCCACGTTTACCCGGCTGCGGCTGCACCGATTGTTGCTGCTGGCCGGATACGCCATCATCGACAACGCGTCTTTCCCCATCGTGGGCGACCCGAAAAAGGCCTACGACACTTACCTGGAGCAGTTGGTGGCCGACGCCAAGGCGGCCGTTGATGAAGCCGTGCGCATGGGCGTGGCGGACCCGCGCCGCGTGGGTGTCACGGGGCACAGCCACGGGGCTTTGATGACTGTCAACCTGGTGGCGCACTCGGACCTCTTCAAAGCCGGTGTGGCCACCAGCGGTGCCTACAATAAAACGCTGACGCCGTTTGGTTTCCAAAATGAGCGCCGGTCAATCTGGAATGCTCCTGACGTCTACCGAAAGGCCTCACCGTTCTTCTTCGCCGACACCTTGAAAACCCCCATCCTGCTGGTACACGGTGCGGAAGACGCCAACCCCGGCACCACACCGCTGCAGTCCAAAACGCTGTACGAGGCGATTCGCGGTAACGGTGGCACCACGCGGCTGGTGATGCTGCCATTTGAGCCACACTGGTACGCCGCCCAGGAGTCGAACGAGCAGTTGGCTTATGAGATGGTTCGGTGGTTCGACAAGTACGTCAAGAACGCTTCTGCTCCAGACAAGGCGGCAGACTAGGCTTTTGGCTTTTGGCTTTTGGCTTTTGGCTTTTTTCAGGAAGGCTATTCGACCAATTGGCCTCGGGCCTTTTGCAGGCAACTTGACATTCGAGGCTGACAATGATCAAGGACGCGGCAAAGGATTGATTGCAAACTCTTCGGGTCGACAAGAAAGGAGCGCAATATGACCCTAAAGATGGTGCTTTCAACTATCAGCATCGGGCTTTTGGCAATGGGCAATTTTTCCGTGTGCCTTGCTGAACCGGTGATAGCGGATGGGTGGTTGACCACGAAAAGCAAACATTCCCTGTACGTATTTGATAACGATGTTGTCGGTTCTGGAAAAAGCGTTTGTTATGCCCCTTGCAGCAATATCTTCCCTCCGTATCTGGCAGAGGATCAAGAGATTCCAAAGGCACCGTTCGACCTCATCGACCGCGCGGATGGGGGCAAACAGTGGACCTATAAAGGTCGACCTCTCTACAAGTTCTACATTGACGAGAAGCCAGGAGACAAGGGTGGTGACGGCGTGAACCGAAACCATTGGCATCTTGCGCAAGAGTAGTTCGCAAGTTATCGAGCGGCCGGGCGCACTGTCTATACGGGACATGTCGTTTGACCCACTGCCATCCAACCACGCCACCCGCAGAGTTTGGGGTAGTGGTCCGCGCCAACTTGTGTGCGTTTGACACGAGGCGCGGGCTCCTGCCCAGAATTCTGCCGCCCCAAACGCCGCCAACTCGCTCAGCGAGAGGCAGCGTCAAACCGCCTGACCCAATCGTCCCACCCCCTCTTCAATTCTTGCCACATCCGCCGTGGCAAAACTCAGTCGCAGCGTAGACAGATCAGGGTTGGACGCATAAAACGGCGCACCCGGCACAAAGGCCACGCCCTTGTCGATGGCGCGCTTGGCAAGTTCACCGCCGTCCGTCACCTTGCCACCCGTGCCAGTTAGTCTCGCCCACACAAACAAACCACCCTGCGGTTGCACAAATTCAATGGCGTCGCCCAGTTCCCTGCGCAGCGCATTGCCCATGGCCAGCGCACGCTCGGCGTACACCTTGCGCACATGGGCCAAGGTGGCGGGCATGCGGCCGGCCTTCAGGTATTGCGCGGCGGTGGCTTGGGCGAAGGTGCTGGTGTGGGCGTCGCTGAACTGTTTGCACATGGTCGCCTTGGCCAGCAGCTCGGGCGGGGCAATCATCCAGCCCACGCGCAGGCCTGGGCTCAGCACCTTGCTTAGGGACCCGCAATGGGCCAACAATTCACGGCTGCCAGGCACACCGGCGCTCAGGGCCAACAACGACGGCGGCGGTGCGGCGTTGAAGTACAAGTCACCATAGGGATCGTCTTCCACGATCAGGGTCTGGTACTGCACGGCCAGTTCCAGCACCCGTTTGCGGCGCTCAAGGCTCAGCATGGCGCCGCTGGGGTTGCCAAAAGTGGGGATCAGGTAGACGAACTTCGGTTTGTGTTCCGCAATCAACGCTTCGAGCTTGTCGACCTGAACACCGTTGGCATCAATCGGTGCACTGATCAGTTCCGCGCCGTACAGGCGAAAACACTGGATGGTGGCCAGGAAGGTCGGACCTTCCACTATCACCTTGTCGCCCGGGCTGATCATGGTTTTGCCCAGCAGGTCAAGACCCTGCTGGCTACCTGTAGTGATGATGAGCTGGTCGGGCTGCAGGTCCTGTACGCCTTTGGCTTGCATGAAGGCGGCCAGTTGTTCGCGCAAGGGGTTGTAGCCTTCGGTCGCGCCATACTGCAGCGTGGCACCGGCCTCTTCGGTCAACGCTGCATTGACGGCTTCGCGGATGCCTTCCACGTCAAACATGGCCGGGTCAGGAAAGCCACCGGCAAAGCTGATGATGCCGGGCTTGCCCAGCAGCTTGAAAAGTTCACGAATGGCCGAGGTTTCGACGTTGTTCAGTCGGGTCGCAAATTGAAGTGGCATGGTGGTGGTCGGCTGGAATGGGCAAGGCGAAGATGGTACCGCGTGGCGCACCGCCAGTTCCAACAGATGAGGTAATGCGACTCTTGCATAAGGCCATGAATCGGCCTCGTGATCGTATCCAGAAGCCCTGGGCGAGCCTAGAATCCGCCACATCCAAAAGAACTATCCGGAGCCAACAATGACCCATTCCGTGCTCGCAGAGCTGCTGTCCTATACCCAGGAACACGCAGGCCCTGCCTCCAGCCGCCTTACTGATTTTGTAAGCGCCTATTTCGACAACACCGACCCCGACGAGTTGCAGGCGCGTGGCCCGGCCAGCCTGTTTGCCATCGCCAACGCCCATTGGCGTTTGCTGGACGTGGCCCGACCCGCCAACACGGCCAAGATCCGGGTGTTTAATCCGACACTGTCCGAAGACGGTTTTGTCAGCGACCACACGGTGGTGCAGATCGTCAACGACAACATGCCCTTCCTGGTCGACTCGGTGACCATGGCCATCAACCGGCGTAACCGCACGGCGCACTGGATTGTTCACCCGCTGATGAGTGTCACGCGCGACGCCCAGGGCAAAGTGCTGCACGTCAGCAGCGCCGCCAGCGCCAAGGCGGCGGGGCTCCACGACCCGGTGGAGTCGTTGATTCAGGTGGAATGTGACCGCATCGTAGGCGTTGCCGACCAGAAGGCCCTGGCTGACGAACTGGAGCGTGTTTTGAGCGACGTGCGCGCCACCGTGCAAGACTGGCAGCCCATGCTGGAACGTGCACGCACCATGGCACAGGAGGCATCAAGCTCCACACTGTCGGAGACCGGTCGCCAGGAGGGAGTTGACTTTTTGCGCTGGCTGGAAGACCGCCACTTCACCTTCCTGGGGGCTCGGGATTACGACCTCAAACGCGACGGCGATGTGGTCAGCCTGGTGGCCAAGCCCGAGACCGGACTGGGCATTTTGCGCGGTTCGGTGCAGACGCTGGAGACCCGTTTGCCTCCCGAAGCCGTTGCCCTGCTCGCGTCCAGCGAACTGGTGCTGGTGACCAAGGCCATGACCCGGGCCACCGTGCACCGCCCCGCCTGGCTGGACTATGTGGCTGTCAAGCGTTTTGACGAAAACGGGCAGGTGGTGGGTGAAGCCCGCTTCCTGGGCCTGTACACCGCCACCGCCTACACAGCGGCGGTGGGCGATATTCCCCAGGTGCGCAGCCGTATTGCGGCGGTTATGGAGGCCGCCGGAGTGGTGCCCGACAGCCATGCCGCCAAATCGCTGCAGTCCATTCTGGATGTCTACCCGCGCGACGAACTGTTCCAGATCGACACAGCCACCTTGACCGACCATGCCATCGGTATCCTGCGCCTGCAAGAGCGCCAGCGTACCCGGCTGTTCCTGCGCCGTGATCCGTTTGGTCGTTTTACATCGGCCCTGGTTTTTGTACCGCGCGACCGCTTCAACACCGAGCTGCGCGTCAAGATCGGCAACGAGCTGATGGCCGCACTGGACGGCCAGTCCATCGAGTTCACACCCATGCTGACCGACAGTCCGCTGGCGCGCATTCACTACATGGTTCGTTCCAGGGGCAACGCACCCCAGAACGTCGGCCTGCAGGCGCTGGAAGCGCGCATTGCGCGCCTGACCCAGCGCTGGGAAGACGAATGCACGGCCGAGCTGCTGCGCGCCCACGGCGAAGGTCCCGGCCTGGCACTGGCCCACCGGTTTGCCGAAGCCTTTCCCACCTCGTACCGCGAAGATTTTTCTGCGCCGGTGGCGGGCGAGGACGCCGATATGCTGGTCGGTCTATCCGCCACTTCGCCCATGGCGGTGAAACTGTACCGGCCCCTCAACGCCGAAGCCGGCATGTTGCGCCTGAAGATTTACAACCTGTCCAAGGTGGCCCTTTCGGACTCGCTGCCGGTGCTGGAACGCATGGGCGCCCGTGTGCTGGACGAGCACCCCTACCGCATTGGCAGCAACGGTGACGCGTTGTGGATACACGATCTGGGTCTGCAATTGCCGGCTGACACCGACCTGGCAACCGTCAAGGAGCGGTTTGAGGCCCTGTTTGCCCAGGCCTGGCGCGGTGAGGTGGAAAGTGACAACCTGAACCGCCTGGTGCTGGTGACCCGGCTCGACGCCAGGGCGATTACGGTCTTGCGCGCCTACACCCGTTACTTCAAACAGCTGGGTTTTGCATTCAGCCAAAGTTATATCGAGGAAACCCTCAACAAAAACGCAGGCATTGCACAGGCCATTGCCGACCTGTTCATGGCCCGCTTTGATCCGTCGCTGACCAGCGACCGCACAGCGGTCCAACAGCAAATCCGCGCCCAGATTGATGCCGCTCTGGGCAAGGTCGCCAGCCTGGACGAAGACCGCATCCTGCGCCAATTTGTCTCTACCGTGGTGGCGACGCTGCGCACCAACCTTTGGCAGACCACGGCGGACGGGCTGTCCAAGCCCTACTTGAGCCTCAAGCTCAACCCGCGTGAAGTGCCGGGTGTACCCGCGCCCAAACCGCTGTTCGAGATCTGGGTCTATTCCCCCCGGGTGGAAGGTGTGCACCTGCGCGGTGGCAAAGTGGCCCGTGGTGGCCTGCGCTGGTCGGATCGTCGCGAAGACTTCCGCACCGAAATTCTGGGCCTGGTCAAAGCCCAGCAGGTCAAGAACACGGTCATTGTTCCGGTCGGCTCCAAGGGTGGTTTTGTGTTGAAGAACGCTCCGCCCGCCACCGATCGTGAGGCTTTTATGGCCGAAGGTATTGCCTGCTACAAACTGTTCCTGTCGGGCCTGCTGGACATCACCGACAACGTGGTCAAAGGCGCTGTAGTACCCCCCAGCCATGTCGTGCGCCACGATGTGGATGACCCCTACCTGGTGGTAGCAGCTGACAAGGGCACCGCCACCTTCTCCGACATCGCCAACGGCGTATCCGCGGACTACGGTTTCTGGCTCGGTGATGCCTTTGCGTCCGGCGGCTCGGTTGGTTATGACCACAAAAAGATGGGCATCACAGCCCGTGGTGCATGGGAGGCCGTCAAGCGCCACTTCCGTTCGCTGGACATCAACACGCAGACCACCGCCTTCACGGTAGCCGGTATCGGCGACATGTCGGGCGACGTGTTTGGCAACGGCATGCTGCTGTCCGAGCACATCAAGCTGGTCGTGGCTTTTGACCATCGCCATATCTTTATTGACCCCACACCGGATGTTGCCCGGTCGTTTACCGAGCGCCAGCCCCTGTTCAACCTGCCTCGCTCCAGCTGGGACGACTACGACAAGAGCCTGATCTCACAAGGTGGCGGCGTATATCCGCGCACGGCCAAGTCGATTGTGCTGAGCCCTGAGGCCCGTGCCGTCATTGGCACGAGCGCGGAAGAATTGCCACCGCTGGAACTGTTGAAGGCCATTCTGCAAGCTCCCGTGGACCTGCTCTACAACGGCGGCATTGGCACTTACGTGAAAGCCAGCTTCGAAACCCACGCCCAGGTCGGTGACAAGGCCAGCGACGCATTCCGCGTCAACGGCAGCGAGCTGCGCTGCAGGGTAGTGGCCGAAGGTGGCAACCTGGGATGCACGCAAAACGGCCGTATCGAATACGCCCAAAAAGGTGGCCTGATCTACACCGACGCCATCGACAATTCGGCCGGCGTGGACTGTTCGGACCACGAAGTCAATATCAAGATTTTGCTGGGCGGTGTGGTCGAGGCTGGTGACCTGACGCTGAAGCAGCGCAACGATTTGTTGGCCTCCATGACCGACGAAGTGGGCCACCTGGTGCTGCAGGACAACTATTACCAGACCCAGGCCCTGGACATTGCAACACACCGCCCGATGTACTTTCTGGATGGCCAGCAGCGACTGTTGCAGTGGCTTGAAGGCAGCAACCGACTGAACCGCGCCCTGGAGTTTTTACCCACCGACGACGAGATTGCCAAACGCCGGGCCCGCAAAGTAGGCCTGACCGCTCCCGAAAATGCTGTGGTGCTGGCCTATGCCAAGATGTCGGCTTTTGACGAACTGGTGGCCAGCAACCTGCCGGATGATCCGTTCTTCAGTCGTGCGCTCAGAGCCTACTTCCCACAGGTACTGACCGAGAAATTTGCGGCTGCCATTGGGGTGCATCCCCTGAAACGCGAAATCATTGCGACCTACATCACCAACACGGTACTGAATCGTACCGGGGCGACTTTTGTCAACTTCATTGCGGCTGAAGCCGGTGCCACGACGGCCGATGTGGTGCGGGCGTTCACGCTCGCGCGGGAAATTTTTGATCTGGAACCGCTGTGGGACCAGATCGACGCACTGGACTACAAGGTCGACGCCAAGTTGCAGCTGGACCTGTTGGCCAAGTTGATTGCCATTGCCCAACGGGCCTCACGCTGGATGCTGCGCATTCGAGCCCAGGGCACCGACATGCCAACGTTGATCCAGCGCTACCAGCCGGCCGCCCGCGAGCTGCGTGCCAACCTTTCGGCATGGTTGCCACAAACGGCACGAGACAGCTGGCAACAGGCCACTGATACGCTGGCGAACGCCGGTGTTGAGGCGACATTGGCGCAAAATCTGACGGCGCTGGAGTTCATTTTTCCGGCACTGGACCTGGTGGACCTGGTGCAAGCCGCCAATACCGGTCTGGAGCAGGCCGCGCGGGCCTATTTCGGCATCGAGGCCGAGTTGGGCCTGACCCAATGGCGTGCCCAAATCAACCGCCTGCCAACTGACACCCTGTGGCAAACCCAGGCGCGTGGAAGCGCACGGGACGATGTGTATTCCATCGCGCGCCAGATCACACTGGGCCAACTGTCTCGCGGTGAACAGGTCGAGGCCTGGCATGTTGAGCATGGTCAGGCAATTGGCCGTTTGCAGAGCCTGTTGGCAACCATCAGCACACAGGCTGCGGATTTGGCACCGGTATCGGTAGCGCTGCGGGAACTGCGGCATTTGGCCTAGTGATGTGACCCCCACGCTCCGCCACTGCGCGGGTCGCTGCCCCCAAAGAGGGCGTATTTGCCTTGGGGCGGCTCAGCGGGAAATTGTTGCCCCCAAAGCGTTGCCCGACAATGGCCGCTTTGCCGATCACGCCCTGCCATGCAAGTCCACCAGATAGAA
Organism: uncultured Rhodoferax sp.; assembly: GCA_964569855.1. Classification (GTDB taxonomy): domain Bacteria; phylum Pseudomonadota; class Gammaproteobacteria; order Burkholderiales; family Burkholderiaceae_C; genus Allorhodoferax. The sequence goes on along the minus strand of CAZMXB010000011.1, from coordinate 5,383 downwards.
GCCTTCTTTGAAACACTGAAGGCTGCCAATCCCATGCCGGTGACGGAGCTGGAATACACCAGTGTGTTCGAGCTGCTCACCGCGGTGTTGTTGAGCGCTCAAGCCACTGACGTGGGGGTCAACAAAGCCACCCGCAAGTTGTTTCCGGTGGCCAATACGCCACAGGCGATGCTGGAACTGGGCCTGGAGGGATTGGAGTCCCACATCAAGACCATTGGCCTGTACCACAGCAAGGCCAAACACCTGCTGCAAACCTGCCAAATCCTGGTGGACCAACATGCGGGCCAAGTTCCGCGCACCCGGGCGGCGCTGGAGGCTTTGCCCGGCGTCGGCCGAAAGACCGCCAATGTGGTCCTCAACGTGGCGTTCGGTGAACCGACGATGGCGGTGGACACGCATATTTTCAGGGTCAGCAATCGCACCGGACTGGCGAAGGGTGCAACACCACTGACGGTCGAGCAGCAAATGCTCAAACGCATTCCTGCACCGTACCTGGTGGACGCTCACCACTGGCTGATCCTGCACGGGCGATATGTCTGCCAGGCACGCAAACCCCAGTGCTGGAAATGTGAAGTGCAAGACTATTGCGGTTTTGACGCCAAGACCCCGGCGCCCTGAGCTGCCCTGTGGGCTCGAATGGCCGGGTGGGCACTAGGTCCGTTGCAACAAGGCTGTCAACTCAGCCGCCGGCATGGCCTTGGCAAACAACCATCCCTGGTAAACCTCACAACCCTGCGCACGCAGAAAAGCAAGCTGGGCCTGGGTTTCGACCCCCTCGGCCACGAGTGACAAGCCCAGACTTTTGGCCAACGCAATGATGGCGCGTGCGATGCTTTCATCGTTGGGATCTGCCGGAATGCCGTCCATGAAACTCTTGTCAATTTTTAGTTTGCTGACCGGCAAGGCTTTGAGATAAGCCAGGGAGGAATAGCCTGTTCCAAAGTCGTCGAGCGCGACGCCGCACCCAAAAGCTGCCAGCGCGTTGAGCTGTTCACGGGCATGTTCGGGCTGTGACATCGCCACTGATTCGGTGATTTCCAGGTCCAGCCAACAGGCCTGTGCACCTGTGCGGTCCAACAACGCGCGAATCTTTTGGGGTAAATCGCGTTGCCGAAATTGCTGTGCCGAAACATTGACCGCGACCCGCAATGGCATTCCGGCCAGTTGCCATTGGGCCATTTGGGTGCACGCCGTTTGCATGACCCATTCCGACAGGGGCAGTATGAGACCCGTCGACTCTGCCACTGGAATAAACCGGGCTGGAGGCACATAACCAAGAACCGGGTCATCCCAGCGCAACAAGGCTTCTGCACCAACGATTGCGCCGGTGCGCACATCGACCTGGGGCTGGTAATGCAGTTGCAATTTGCCTTGTGACATGGCGTCTTTCAGGCGGGTATGCAAGCGCATGTCCTCCTGCACCTTGCGCTCAAGCTCCGGCGAATAGCAGGCATACACGCCACGCCCATTGTCTTTGGCCCGGTACAGCGCCATGTCGGCAAAACGCAGCAGGGCATCGCTGTCAGCCCCGTCCATCGGGTAAAAAGCCAGCCCGATGCTGCCGCCGGCATACACCTCCTCACCATTGAGGCTGAAAGAGGTTTGCAATGCTGCAAGCAGGCGTGCGGCCTGCTCCACTGCAAGGTCTACATCACGCAGGTCGGCCATCAAAACGCCAAACTCGTCACCGCCCATGCGGGCCAGCGTGTCTGCCGGTCGCAGATGGCTGCGTACCCGTTCACCCACCTGCACCAGCAGCGCGTCGCCAATGGCATGGCCAAAACCGTCATTGACGGCTTGAAAATGGTCCAGGTCCAGCAGCAAAACCGCCACCTGTTTGCCGCTGTTATGGCCTCTGACCAATGCGTCCGCCAGGTCCTGCCGAAACTGCCAGCGGTTCGCCAGGCCCGTCAGCTCATCGTGGGACGCCTGATGGCGCAGTGACTCTTCATATTTCTTGCTCTCGGTGAGGTCCCGGATGTAGGCGATGGCGTGGCGTTCACCCTCGTCCACCCAATCGCCCAACGCGATGCTGACCGGCAACATGTGTCCGTCCTTGCGCATCAGCTTCAAATCAACGGTATTCATTGCGCGGGGACGGGGTTGCAAAAAATACTCGCGCATCAGTTGGGCGTGTGGGGCATGCAAAGGCTGGGGCAATAACACTTCAACCCCCTGCCCCACCAGTTCGTCGGTGGTATACCCGGTCAATCCTTGCATGACCGGGTTGGCCATCAGAATGCGCCCTTCCCCGTTCACCCATAACACCCCATCGGGTGCGGAATTGAGAACCACTTTTTCGCGCAGGTTCTGGGTTTGAAGTCGTTCCAACGGACGGCGCATGGACTCATTAAAGGTGGCCTGAAAAAGAAAAAGGTAAGACGCCACCTTGTAAAAATGGCCTATGGCGTTGGCCACATCTTTGTCCACGATGCCAATCTGTGTGAAGAACAGCTCGGACACCGCTGCCAAACCTACCGTAAACACGAGCGCCCTGACGGCTTCATGCACCAGCTCGGCGCGGCGCAGCCACAAGACCAGCAAAGTCACCAGGTTGATACAGATCAACAACCATTCCACGCCCACCTTCAATGCAGTTTGACCTCGTTCGGGCACAAAGAGCGCAGGCACCTCGTCTGGCCACACCAGACCAACCGGTCCAGCCAACAGCACCAGCACAACCACGAGCGCCAAACCAACCCGTCGGCGTAGGGCCGTCACTTCGGCACCGTTGGGCAGCAAGGTGTAGACCAACAACGAACCGGCGGCCAACAACCGCGCGATCAGCCAGAAGAACATGGATTTATGGGGACTGTTGGGTGAAATGGCGTCGGGCATACCCGAATAACTCATGGTGTGCAGAAAATCGAATACCCCCACACCCAGAAACGCAATGCCCAGAAATACCACTGCGCCTTCGCGCACCGACAGAATCGCGCGGTACCCGGTTGCAAAAATCAACATGGCCACAACCACCGCAAACATTTCGACAACCGTGTGCCAAAACACAAAAAGCTGGGGGTCCAGAAGCACGGTTTCCCCGCTGTTCGCCACCCATGCCAACAAGGGAACTGCCAACGCCAGCAAGCCCCAGCCCACGGCATTTTGAAACGGGTGAATTTTTGGCGCGGGCATTTGGGTCGGCAAATCAACGTGTCTCTGCAAAGAACCAATGATGGCACAGTCTGTGCGGTACCTTGCCGCCCTTGACTCACAGCCCGAGTGCAAACCCGGCGCCACCGAAAAATCCTTGTTCATGTTGAAATACGCTATGCTTTGTATAGCGCTTTTCGTATATTTCACGAGGGGTGCAGGCTCATTTGATTTGAAGGATTGCTCCCTCACCGATCCGCACCCCATGCCCACCACCCACCTCCTCTACCTGCACGGCTTTCGCTCATCCCCCGCGTCCACCAAGGCCCGCATGACTGCCGCCGCCGTGGCGAAGCGGCATCCGGGCGTTAACTGGCTTTGCCCCGCCCTGCCCGCCTCACCCAGGCAAGCCATGAATGAAGTGCTGCAGGCAACTGCCGATTGGCCGCTGGCCACTACGGCGGTGATCGGTTCATCGCTGGGCGGGTTTTACGCCACCTGGCTGGCCGAGCGCTGGGGGTGCAAAGCGGTGTTGCTGAACCCGGCGGTGCGCCCGGCGCGTGACTTGGCCGCGCACTTGGGTGACCACACTGTGTGGCACGACCCCCAGCAGCACTTTGTGTTTGAAGCTGCGTATGTGGATGAACTGCTGTCCCAGGAGATTGCCCACATCAGCCGGCCAGAGCGTTACTGTGCGGTGATTGCCAAAGGCGACGAGGTGCTGGACTGGCGCGAGATGGTGCTCCACTATCCCGGCGCCGCCATCAAGCTGTTGCCGGGCGGAGACCACGCGCTGAGCGACTACGACCAGCATCTGGATGCGGTGCTGGATTTTCTGGAATTGCTACGAGCTTAGAAGTAGCGGCTTCTGGTTGCCTGGCCGCTACTTTGGGCTTGCCTCGCCGTTGGTAGGGACAACTTTCGTGACTACTACACTTTCAATAGCGGCTTGCGCACATTCCACGAGGGCTACAGGCCGATTTAGCTCCCAAAAATCCACGGAAAGCCGAAAAACACCCGGATCCTATCCGGTATGGGTATGTTTTCAGGTACTTCCTCGCACCACCAGCTCATACCCCAGGTCCACACAGGGCGACGCCACCGCTTCACCGCGCATCAGGCTCAGCAGCATGGTGGCAGCGGCGTTGCCAATCTCGGAGCGCGGCGTGCGCACGGTGGTGAGGGGGGGCAGCATCTGGTCGCTGCCGGTCAGGTCGTTGAAGCCGGCCACCGCCACGCGCTTCGGCACGGCGATGCCCAGACGCAGTGCGGCCAGGAGCGCGCCCTGGGCCAGGTCGTCGTTGCAGAAGAAAACGGCATCCACTGCCGGTTGCTGGCCCATGATCTGCTCGAACATGCGCGCACCCAGCGAGATGGACGACGGTGCCGGGTTCAGCCACTCCAGCGTGGCGTCGTACCGGCCGGCCGCCTGCAAGGCCTTGCGCCAGCCGTCCAGGCGCTGCAACGTACGCGGGTCCAACTGGGCGGCAGCAAACGCAATGCGCCTGTAGCCTTTGGCCAGCAAATGGCGGGTCAGCTCCGCACCCGCGTCGGCCTGCGAGAAGCCCACGCTGAAGACGCCGGGGGCTCCCGACGCTTCCATCAGGTGCACGCAGGGCACGCCGCTTTGGGCGATCAGGTTACGGGTGGCGTCGTTGCGTTCAAAACCGGTCACCAGCAGGCCAGCCGGGCGGTGCAGCAGTTGCTCGCGCAGCAGCATTTCTTCTTCCGCCGCGTCGTAGTGCGTGACGCCAATCAGGGTCTGGTAACCGCCCTGGCGCAACGTGCGCTGAATGGCCTCCAGCAGGTCCACAAACAGCGCGTTCGACAGCATGGGGATCAACACCGCCACATGCGAGCCCACGCCGGACGCCAGCGCACGCGCAGCGGGGTTAGGCAGGTAGCCGAGCTTGGTGACGGCGGCTTGCACCCGGGCCACCAGCTCGGGGTCCACGGCGCGCTCGCCCCGCAGCGCACGCGACACGGTGATGGGGCTGACATTGGCGGCGCGCGCCACATCCGCAAGGGTAATGCGGCCGGTGGCACGGGATCGGGCGGTGTTGGGTTTCATAGGTGTGAAAGCGTGGCGTGTAGGTTGAGGAGCCTGGGCGGCAAAGCGTTCTGATCCCACATATCCGCTGGCCCCGCCCACTGCGCGGGCTCCTCCTTGACCTGCGCAGAACGCCCTGCCGCCCAGGCTCCTCTAAGGGAAACTACTGATCGCGATATTTTCATAATGGCATAGGATAGCGCTATCCAACGGCGAGCAACAGGCGGATAATCCCTTAGT
>CAZMXB010000010.1:15959-39798 GCA_964569855.1 uncultured Rhodoferax sp. | reverse complement strand
AACATCGCACGCACCACATGGCCGTTTTCCGGGGCAAACATATCTGTTGCCGGATCGAAGCGCGCCATAAGGTCGGGTGTCAGCGACCGGGCAGACACCTGGGCCTTTTCAAGGGCAGACAGGCGCATGACGCCCGCATCCTGGGCATCGACGGTAAAGCTGCGCAGGTCGGCGGGCGACAGGTCGGTCTGGCGGCGGGCCACCAGCACCGGGCGGTCGATACCGGGCGGGATGGGGGCGCCGGTGATATCCTCGATCGCCTGGCGATAGGCACCGGCCCTGTCGGGGAAATGACCATAGGCATGTTCGATGGCGCCAAAACGACCATTGCCGCTTTCGATCATGTTGTTTGGCCCGATGATCGGGGTGCCGGTCGCGGCATTGGGGCTGGGCATCAATTGCGCTGGATCAAGCCGTGCTGCGGTCTGTTTGGTCCAGGCATCCGACGCGGCGCGGCTGCGGTCGCGGGGTTGCAGATCGCCGCTGGCCCGCTTCAGAAGCGAAGCATCGATGACCTCATATTTGACATCGATGCGGCGCCCGCTCGGGGTGCTTATCTGACCATCGCCGGTATATCCGCGCGACGTGGTGAACCGTGGCACCTCGGACGACAGGTCGGCAGCACCGCCTTCCCACTTCGGGATGCGACCGGAATTGAACTGTTCATGCAAGGCGGCAGCATAGCCCACGCGGCTTTCGCGGCGGGGAATGCCGGGCCGCTCGAACAGGTCCGACACCAGCGCGGCTTTTTCTTCGACCGTCGTGGCGCGGCGGATCGCTGCCCAGGCAGCGGCTTCTCCCTTAGGGTTGTTCAGTTCGAAATCGAGAAAATCGATCTGGGTATCCAGATCGGTCGGGTCGGTGCCGCGCTTGCGGGCAAATTCTTCAAGGTCGCGCTTGCGCGGGCCGTTCCACTGGGCGATGCCAAGCGCATTGCCGTTGTCGCCGACAGCCCCCGGATGCAGCGCGGGGCCGCTTTCGACCATGAAGTTGCCGACAAATGCGGCGGCATCTTCCGGGGAATAGCCCTTGGACAACAGCTTGCCATAGACATAGCCGATGCGGTTGGTCTTGGGCGAGGCATTGCCCGCGATTGAAAAATCGAAATCCGACATGGCTGGAACGCCTGTTGCCACCCGGCCCTTCTGATCGAAGATCGCCTGATTTGGGTTTTGCTGGCCAGACAGGCGGTCGCGGGTGGCCGTCACATCGGCTTCATGATCCGCCGGGTTCATGCCGTCGGGCGTTCCAGCGCGCGTCATCGCGCGACGGTCCTGCCGATATTGCCAGGCGCGCGCAGCGCCATGCAGAAGGCCGGTCAATCCACCTGCAAACAGCGCACCTTCGGCGAACCGTCCCATGGCTGTTGGGCGCGCTTCGCCCATCTCATCGGCGATCTTCTGTTCTGTGGGCAAGTTGGCAAGGTTACTGACGCCGCCGATCAGGGCCTCACCCAAGATGGTCTTCAGCGCGCCGCCCCCCACACCGCCAAGCGGCATGGTCACCATGTTGAACGGGTCGATCAAGTCGCGGGCGCCAGTGCCCAGAAATTCCGCCAGGCCACCGCCGGGCCGGTCCAGAACTGCCTGTGCCTCGGTCAACTGGTTTTTTTTCTGGCGCTCGATATGGGCGTCCAACTGGGCGGCGTTCAGCGGATATCCGGCCCATGTGGTCGGATCCTGACCGACCTGCTTTGCCGCTTCCTCTGCAACAATCTGTGCAAAATCGATGCTAGGTTCATAACCGTTCTCGTTGCGGTCGGCCACGCGCTGTTTGGCATCCGCAGGCAGCATCGAAAACATCTTCAGTCCCAGTTGCGTTCGGATCCGGCGGGTGTAATCGAAGCTGTCCTGTCGGATCGTTTCGGCATTCCATGCAGCGCCGAACGTATCCAGAAACCCTGCCGGATCATCGGTGCGTTGCGCCGGGGGAACAGCGCCGGGGTTCTGGGGTGGGGTGCTGTTTGCGAAAAAACCGTTCATTGGCCTGTCGCCCCCGCCAGACCCTTCATCGAAAACATGAAGGTCGTCGTGCCGTCAGCGTTCTTTGCGCCACCTTCATTCTCGACGTAATACCGGGCGCCAGCGCGATCGAAGGCCAGAACATAGCGGTCAGGACCAATCCGAAGGGGCCGCAGGTTTTCGACAGTGGCGACATTGGTCTTGCCACTGTCGGGCACCATGCCCTTGACGACAGCCGCAGCCTTCAGTCCGCGCATCCGGTCGATTGCGGCCTCCGCCGCCGGGGCGCGAACCAGCATATTCTTGCCGTCGGTGGACATGCGCGCACCGGCGGGCAGCCATGCGGTCTCGGCGGGCACCCAGACTTCGCCAATCAACCGATGCTGCATGCCGTTCCAGGCCGTATTCGCCTGCCCTGCCGACATGCCCGTCGGCAGGATCACCGGATAACCGGCCACATCTTGCAGGCCGCCGATGGTCATATTGCCAGCGGTGTCAACGCTACCACCAAGCGCCCGTTGCACGGCCTGCCCATAGGCATCCTGTGCGGCAACGCTGTCTGTCCAGCCACCGGCCTTGATGGTTTCGGGGTCAAGGCCGGTTGCCTGATCAGCATAAAGCGCACCGGCGGCGGCCATGACCTCCTTTTGCGCGCCCGGATCGTCGGCAAAGATACCTTGGGTCGCGGTGTTGAACGCAAGGATCAGATCCTTGTCGGCGGGCATTGCGACGGTTTTTGCATCAAGCTTGGCCTCTCCTCGCAGCATCGATGTCACCAGCGACGGATCGGCATTCTCTCCAATCAGACCCATACCGAACAGAAACGCAGGTGTTGCCCCGGCGGCGACGGCAACACCGTCGCCTTTGCCGTCTGGCAGGCTGGCCAGCGCGGTGGCAGCGGCAAGGCGGGTTGCCGGTTCAGCGGTGGGGGCGATTGCGGGCTTCAGATCCGCCGCCTCGGCGTCACTCATCAGCCGCATCTGGCCTTTTGGCACATAGCCTTTGCCTTCTGCCCAGGCGCCAAAACTTGCCCGGTCGGCCAGCGATTTGGCAAAGGCCGCCGGATTGGCGGGATCGAACGGTGCCAGATCGGGCACCGGCAGTTCGGCTGCACGCGCTGCTGCCACCTGATCCTTGGTCCAGGCGGTGTCGTAGTCCTTCAACCGGGCCTCAAGGGTTTCCACCCGCTTGCCCTGATAATCCTTGGAATAGGGCCGGGATTTTGCATCCGTGATCGCTGTCACCAACTGCTCTCGCGTCATCAGCAAGATCGGCGCATGCTCATCGCGCAGCGCCTGTGTATCGGTTGCTTGCGCCACAAGGTCAGGAAACCTTGCTCGAACGGTCGGGTCTTTCAGCTTGGCTTCACCATCCCAGGCCAATCCCTTGCCCATCAGGGCAATGCCGTTCTTCAGGTCGTCTTGCAGGGCATTGTCATCGATCCCCGCCTGAACCTCGGCCGCCTTTGCGGCCTTTCCGGCGGCTATGGTAATCTGGTTTTCGGCCTTGGCTTTCCAGCTAAGCCGGTCCTCGGGGGTCAGGTTCGGCAATTCACCGGCATCAAGGTGATCGATCAGACCCTGCGGATCGGTGGACAGCATCTGGAACGCAGCATTGCCGTCGCCGCCGGATTTGAAATCCAGAATGTCGCGTTCGGCCTGATCATAGGGTATCAGGCCGTCTTTTGCCATTTGCCTTTGGCGGGCAGCATACTGATCATAGATGGTGGTGCGGGTGCTGGCATCTGTGGTGGCGGCCTGTTTGGCGGTTTCGGCCCGATAGACGACATTGGCGGCGATCGTCTGGTTGTGCCGCAGCGCGATCACGTTGCTGCCAAGCGCGAAGGCATGTTTCTGGGCCAGATCGTCAAAGGCCAGATCGAACTGCGGCGCGATTTTCGCGTCGATGCGCGCGCCGCCCGCGTCGGTCTTGCCCGTCAGATAGGATTGTTTCAGCGCCGCAACATCGGTCGCCCAGCCGTTGTTGATCGCTTCGGGGTCGCCCATCTGCTCGTATTTCAGGCGCAGATTGTTCAGGTCGCGGGTCATGTCAAGCTGCGCGCGGCCCCATTCCAGATCCAGCCGCTGCTTTTCAATGCGATCGCCAAGACCCTTGATCGCCTCGCCGAAACCGGCGATCGCCTCGCCGGTGCGCGGGGCCTCATACTGGGGCTGGGCGGCGCGGCCCGCGGTCAGGCCAGCCTCTGGGACGGTCAGGCTCATGACAAAAGCTCCGGCCAGATGTCGGGCGCCTTGGTCAGGAAGGTTCCGGCAGCGTCGAAATTGCCTTTCAGCACGTCACTGGCGGCGCGCGCCCTGTAGCCCTGCTGGGCGACGGTCAATTCGGTCTGGCGCGCCGCGCCGCGCGAACGCACCTCCTGGCTGGCAAAACTTGCCTCTTGCGCGGCGGTCTGGCCCAGAAGCACGGCGGTCGGGCTGTCCAGGCTGACGCCGCGCGCGATCAGCTCTGCCGATTGCTGATGCAGCGCCTGGCGGAACTTGACCCTTGTGCGGTCGTCCTCGGTGGCGGTCAGTTGCGCCTCGGTCGCTTTCTGGCTGGCGGTGGCCGCAGCCATCTGCGCACTGGCCTTGGCCGACGCTCCCGCCTGCATCAGGGTGCCGCCGATCGATGTCAGCAGGCCAAGGGTTTGAAGAAAACCGCCACCGGCGGCGGCTGCACCAGCCGTTGCTCCGGCTGCTGTCGCCGCGCCAGCCGCAGCTGTGGCACCCGCCGCGGTGGCGCCGCCGCCAATGGCCGTCATCAGCGGGGCAATCAAGGCTTGGATACACATTACTGTCCTGCCTCCGTGATCGGGGCGGAAAGCGCCGTGATCGTCATTGGTGCGCCACCGACCGGCGTGAAGCGCAGCGAAATTTCCTGCGCCATCCCGCTGGTCAGATCCAGCCGCACCATGCCCGAATAAGCGGCGGTCAGGTCGGCCGCAACACCGCGCGGGATCAGGTTCAGCCCGCCGCCCGCCCGTTCGGCCTGGGCGGTTTCACGCTCGACCGCCTGCACCCGGCCTGCGGCGGTGCGATGCACACCGATCCTGACCTTGGGCGACAGGCGGCGCTGGCGGCCAATCGTGCTGCCGTCCGGTGCCGCGCCCAGCAGATCAAGCGTTTCGGCCTGATGGGTGGCATCGAACAGCCCGATCACCGCCACGCTGACCGCCACCGGCAGGGTCACGTTGCCACCCGGCGCCACGGTCAGGTCATCGAATTCGCCGTGGTCGGTCCAGGCGGTGACTGTCTGCCCGGCCAGATGCGGCACCGAAAAGACGGTCTGCGGGGTGGCGGGCGCAAACTGGCGCGCGCTGTAAAGATGGATGGCCGCCGTGATCGGCTGCAAACCGGACATCAGCCCGAAAGGTTCGGCCAACTCTTCGATCCGCCGCACGGTCACGCCGCCAATCGTGCGGCGCACCACCATGGTCAGCACGTCGCGGGTGCCGGTGGCGTCGGGCGTGACCGACATGGCTTCGACAAAGCCGCCCGCCAGCGGCAGGCGCGCCCAGCCCAGCACCTCTTGGGTCGGATCATAGATCACCAGCGCCAGATCGCCGTCGCCGCGCCGGGCCACCACGGTGCGCTGCGGTGCTGACAGCCAGGCCAGTTCGGCAAATCCCGCCTCGCCCATGTGATCGGCCGGCAGCGACAGTTCTGTCGGCACGTTCGCGTCTTCCTGAAAGGAATAGGCGATTTCAAAAATCCGGCGGGTGTCTTTTGATACAAAGATCGGGCGGCCGTCGGGCGCGACGGGGCGCAGGTTCGGGCGCCCGCCCAGGCTGCTGTCCATGCCGAAGTTTGCGGTCGTGGGGCCAAGCGCCTGACCACGGCTGTCGGCACGGGTCGAATATTCTTCGCCAAGCGCGCCGATATGCAGGCCGGTCTTGCCCCGCTTCAGCCAGATGATCCGGTTGATCGAGCTTGCCCCGGAAATCGCATAGGCAAACGCGCTGTCAGCCAGTGTGCCGGGCGTGAAATCCTCGAACGCGCCCGCCGTCGAAAACCAGACGGTGCGCGGCTCTGACGGGGTGGCGGCCGCAATCAGCCGCTGTTCATGGATTTCCAGCAGGGCGGGATAGCCATAGCGGCTTGACCATGCCGCCTCGGACCAGCGATAGGTGCCCGATGTGACCACGCCATCCGGCAACTGGCGGATGACCTGGGCTTGGGCATGATTGACCGCTACGCCCGGCGTGATGCCGGTCAGGATCTGCACGATCCCCACGCCATCATCCAGATAGCGCCAGCGCACATCGGGGTTCAGGCTGACGCGCTGTTCACCTTCGGAATGGGTTGGCGGGTTGACGCCCGTATTGGTGCCGACGGTCAGCACATAGGTCTTGCCATCATAGCGCATCTTCTGGCCGACACTGGCGGCGGTGTTGCCCGTCCACAGTGGCACCAGCGTATCGACGGCCTTTAGCTGAAACAGGCTGCCGGTGTGGCTGGCGTCAAAGATCGGCGCGGTGGCCGTCAGGGTCACGACGCCGGTGGCCGCGCTGGCCTGAACGCTCAGGTTGGTGTTCAGGTTCTGGACCCGGAACGGCCCGCCGATGAAATTGGCAGGCGCAATCGTCCAGTTGTTCAGGGCTAAGCGTGACAGTTTCTGCACCGGGCGCAGCCCATCGGTGATCCAGATCACGTCAGCGGCCTGAACCCATTGCAGCAAGGGCAGGGATGATGGCGGAAAAGGCGTTGCCAATTCGTAAGGGACAGCGCCGTTCATCACCAGTTGGCCATAGCGCCAGATCCGCAGGCGCAGGTCGGTAAACTCGATTGTCAGCGCATCATTTTCGGCAAACTCGAAATTCACCAGCCGGGCGGGCTGATCAGCATAGACATTGCCCCTGTCGATCGTGCCCGGCGCGCGTGTAAAGCCACCCTGACGCAGGGGGATGAAACCGCGACAGGTCCGCATGCCGGTCTGATATCGCTGATAATCATAGCGGCGATGCAAAAGCGGCGACAGTTCGCCCGAGGAAAACGCCAGTTGCGCGGGTGAGCTGCGGGTCATCGAAGCGCGAACTCCACCCAGTTCGGCTGCTCGGGCTGGCCGTCATAGCGTTCTGACCCGGATTGGCGGGCGTCCTGCCGCATGGCGGCGCGCAGCGACTGGTCGGCACCGCCTTCAAGCTGTTGCTGGCGCGCGGCGGTGCCGTTCCACAGGGGCGCCAGCAGGGCCGCCAGCCGCCAGGCGACGGCGGCGCGAAAGGTGGCAGGCAACAGGCTTTCGGTCGCGATCGTCGCGGTATAGCGGATCATCAGCGGGCCGGATTGATCGGCGCGGATCAGGTCGCGGTCGCGGCGCCAGCGGGTGCCAGCATCCCCCAGTTCGCGGATGGCAAGGCACCCGCCGGGCAACTTGTAGCTGAAGGGCAGGTTGGGGTCGCTGGCATTGCCGTCAGGCAGTGCCGCCAGCTCGGGAAGGTCTTCCAGAACCGACGCAAAGGACCAGTCACAGGCTTCCAGGCACAGATCAATCGCCACCTGATATTGTTCGGCGGCCGCGCGCGCCTGATCGGTATCGTCGGCAAACGACGAAATCGGCGAAAGCTCCATCAGCCGAAAGGCCTGGGCTACGATCGTCGATGTGGCGGCGGGCGATGGCATGGCAACCTGCGGTCAGATGATGCCGGGGCCGATTGCGGCCCCGGCGGGGATCGTCAGCGGTGCCAGTAGTGGATGGCAAACAGCATCGTTCCGGCCGCGACAGCGTTGGCCACGCTGCCATGGGCATAGATTTCGATCAGCCCGCCCGGATCGGCGGCAAGACCAAGGTTCTGCCACAGGCGCTTGCAGTGCTGGGCTGGCGCGCCGCCGACGATCGGCATCTGAACCGCGGCGGCGACCTTGGTGGCGCTGACCAGCGCGACCGGGTCGGTCTTGGTGCCGATGCGGATGTCGGCATAGCCCCAGTTCGACACCCAGAATGACGTGCGATCCGACAGGATGCAGTCAGACGGGATGCGCGCCAGCAGGTATTTGGACCCCTGGCTGTCGGTGGCGGCATTCACGACGGTGCCTTGCGCGGTGAACCCCCGGCCTTGCGCCTGTTCAGGGTCGGGCGCGGCTTCTTGCAGCCATTGGTCGTTGATCAGATCTGACCTTGCAGTGACGACGGGCATTTCTGGCCCTCCTTTGAAATTGCGGAAAGGATCAGCCGGGCTGTCGCCCGGCAGACCAGATCAGGTTTCGACGCACTCGATGATCCGCACGCCCGCATCCTGGACACGGCCCGCCTCGACAAAGGCGTCGGTGTAGATGTAGGGCAGGTTCTTGGCGTTCGGGTTGTTCCAGATCGTCGATTTCACGTCCTGCCAAAAGGCCGCAACGACGTTCTTCTTCGACCAGACCGGGCACTGGCGCTGACCGGATGCGTTCATCGGCAGGCGGTTGGTCATGATCCAGTTGATGCCCATCAGGGGCGTCGGCTTGCCGTCGCGCAGCTGATCGACGTTGAAGCCGTTCAGGTTCAGGCCGGTCTGCGCGGCAATGCCCAGAAGATCATCTTCCTGCGCCGGGGTCAGGCAACAGTAAAGCTGGTCGTCATCTTCGGTGCCGAACTCGGCGCGCCGCAGCGCCTTTCTGACAGCGCGCAGCTTGTCAAGCGTCAGGCCGGTTGTGCTGGCAGGGATGATATTGCCGTTAGGCAGACCAGTCACGGTCTGGCCGGTCTTGCCGGTGGCCATGCGCCCCATGATGCCGCCGCCGGTGACGGAAAATGTGCCGCCCGGACCGGGCTCGATCCCAAGGATCGTATCGAACACGCCACGCTCGACGGCGGCGATCGAGTTGCGCATCAGGATCGAAGACGGATCCATCAGCGTGTCGAACTTGTCAACCGTATCGACATATTCGCCGTCTTCGATGACGCTCGGGCGGAACAGCACGCGGCGTTCGCGGCCGCTGATCTGCTCGGGGTTGGTGCGCGACCGGTCGGTGCCGCGCAGATAGGCCTTGGTGCCGAACAACTCGGCGATCGACATGCTTTCGCCTTTGCCTTCGATGACGGTGACAGCCTGGCGCAGCGGGTTGCGCAGCTGCTGCGCCACCATCATGGAATTCTGCACATAGGTCATCTTGTGGTGGTTCTGAACGATAAGTTCGATGGGCATTGGCCCCTCCTTCGGAAAACTGCAATTGGGTGAGTTTTCGGAAGGGGTGCCCGGCAACCGGACCGTTCCTGGCGGTATCGTCGCCTGCACGGCCGTCTTTCCGGCTGTCGTTCGGACCGGTATAACCCGGGTGCCCGTCGGGGATATTCAAATACACAAAATGGCGGACCTGTAAAGGGGTTAATCTACATCTGCCCCGAATGCGGAACTCCGGGGCAGATGTTGTGTCAGTAATCCGCGTCCAGCATTCGCATGGCAAACCCTTCCATGTCGTCCCTGATCAGGATCGCGCGCACTTCGGGCCAAGCGTTGATCACATCGATGCTGTCCTTGATCTCGGCCCGGGCGCGCGGGCCAAGATCAAGCCGCATGGACCGATACCCGCGCAACATCATCGCCGCCCGCGCATCGGCAATGCGGCCCAACAGGTCGCGCCGCCAGCTCATGCGCCCGACGCCAGCTTGTCAAGCCGGTCCATTTCGGGGCGCAGGCGCGCGATCTCGGTCCGGTCGCCACTGGCCACCGCCTTGGCATAGGCGCCATCCTTGCTGCGCATCTGTGCGGCCTGGGCGCGCGCCTCGGCCGGGGTCATGCCCATGTTGACGCCACCGCCCCGCACCATGCGGTCCTCGCCCATCAGTTCGGCCACGGCGGCAAACAGCTTGATCGTCGCGGCACTGCCCGTCTGTTCGTTCAGAACACTGGCCACCGCCTCGATCCCGGCACTGTCAAGACCGGCCTTTTCGCCCAGCACACCCACCGCCTGCCGCGCGGCGGCGAGTTTCGCGGGCAATTCCTTGCCATAGTCGCGCGACAGATCATCCATCATCTTGGTGTTCGCCTCGGCGTAAGCCGTGTCGATCCGTTGCTGTTGCGCGGCAATGTGACCGGCGTAAAAACCGGTCAGCGCCTGCAACTGGGCGGGCAACAGCCCCTGTTCAAAGGCGATCTTTTTGGCAGATGTCTCGAAATCACCGTCCCAGGCGATGCCGTCGGGCATGTCCTTGGGCTTTTCGATCTTGTAATCGGCCTCGGTCGCGGGCAGGCCAAAGACATCGCCCTGGGCGCGCATCCATTCGGACAGCGGCTGATCCTTGGCGGGCCGGTCCATGATCGTGTCCAGCCCCTTGCCGATGCGCTGTTCGGCGGCGCGGTGCCCCTTGACCAGCTTAGGCAGCACCTTGGCCGCATCATCCTCGGCCAGCCCCTTGGCGGTCAGCCACTGGCGTTCGTCGTCATTGTAATCGGCCCCCTTATACCACGGGGCGGGCGGCGGATCGCCAGCGGCAGCGGCAGCGGCAGCCGCAGCGGCAGCGGCGGCATCACCGCCACCGGCCCCTTCACCGCCAGCGCCTTCCCCCTCGGGGGCCATCATCCGGCGCGGGGCGCGCGACAACAGATCAAGAAACATCATTCGTCATCCTCCATCAAAGATTGCAGTTCGGTGCGGTTCAGGCCCATCAGCGCGCAAAGCTGCCGGGCCAGATCGGCCCGCCCGGTCTCATAGGCCAGACGGATCGGGTCGATCGGCGCGCCCTGCGGCACGCCGATCTGAAAGTCATCGGGCTGGATCGACAGGATGCCGCCCAGGCGGATCACGTCGCCCATCAGCTCGGGCTCGGCGCGGGCCGCGCGCCGCCAGCGCACGCCCGCTTCGGCGGCTTCGGACTTGCGGAAGAAAAGCGTGCGGATCAGGCCGATACGGTCAAGGATCACTGCCCACCTCGCTGATCCTGCATCATCTGCTGGGCCGCGGCCGCGTCCTGCATCGCGCCCGCCACCGGCTGGGCCATCTGCGCCATCTGTGCCAGCTGGTTCTGCTGGGCGCGGGCCTTTGCCAGCTCGTCGGCCGCCTCGCGCGACCGCAGGATGCGTGCGGGCAGGCTGGGTGATGCTTCGTGCAGGGCTTCCATCGTCGCATCCGGGTCCAGCCGGTCCAGATAGCGTGGGTTGGTCTGGGCCAGCGGTGCGATGTTCGACAGGAACTGCACGATCGCCTGTCCCTCTCGCGCCTGCATCGCCATCTGCGCGGCCGATGTATAGCGGATCTGCAAGGGCAGGCCCGCGGCCTCTTTCGGCGGGGGCGGCAACTGGCCCATCCGCCACAGCATGCGAAACCGCCGTTCGACCTTGCGCGCGGCATATTCCTCCATGATCCGGTCGGAGTGCGGGGCCCATTCGCGGGTGCGGGCTTCCTCCATGATCATGCTTTCCTGCACCGTCACGCCGGTGCGCCCTTGCAGGCTCATCAGCGCATAGTGAAAGGCGTTCTTGATTTCCTCGACCTTCTGGGCCTTGGCCTGATGGGTCAGGCTGATCCCGCTTCCGGTTTGCAGGGGCCTGACCATCTGCTCGCCCCGGATGTTCAGCCCGCCCTGCACCACCACACCCGGCCTGATCCGGCCGTTCAGCGGCCAGTCCTCGCGCGTCGGTGCCAGCAGCGTCGGGTCGGCGGCAAATTGCAGCGCGCGGATTTCGGCCGCTTCCATCATGTGGACGGCGCGGGCCGATGCCAGCGCGATGAACCCCGGCCCGGTGCCGCAGATTTGCCCGCTGTCCACGTCCCAGCGGGGGAAATAGGCGGGCATTTCGTCATAGCCGCTTTCGCGCACCAGCCAGCATTCGGTTTCCGTCACGGTCAGCGATGTCCAGGGCTTGCCCTTCGGCCCGATGCGGCCCGGCCGCCAGTCCGTGTTGGACAGGATATGCTGATAGAACACATGCTTGCCGTTGTCGCCCCGCTCGGCCAGCTCATAGATCTTGGGCGGCAACTCACCCTGTCCACGAAACCGGTCAACCGCCTGACGCGGCGTCAGGGTGAACTTGCGCACCCATTCCCACACGCGCCCCCAGGCATCGACATCGCACACCACTTCGGCCAGGCTCAGCGTCACGTCGATGAACCGCCGCGCGACCGGGTCGAATTCGTCATAGGCGGCGGCGTTGCCAAAGGCCGCAACATCGGAATAGGCCTGAAAGGTCGCGGGGTAAAAGCCGGACAGGGATGGCCCGAAACTGTTGAAGGTCCGCCGCGTTGCCGCGTCGTTCCATTCGGCCATCGGCTGCCATTTGTTGAAATCCTCGTCCGGGGTTTGCAGGCCGAACCAGCGGGTCGCGGGGTTGGTCAGGTTGGCATAAAGGCCTGACGCAAACGAACTGGCGGCCTGAATGGGTTCGGACGACAGCGGCTTTTCCATCATCCGCTCGCCGGGGTCCGACAGGTTGAACCCGCCGCGCTGCGGGCGGATATAGCGGGCGATGTCCTCCCAGTCGCGCTCGTGGCGCGACCGGTCGGTTTTCAACTCCTGCCAGCGGTCGATCGCGCGGCGGGCTGAAGGGTGATCCGTGCCCGCGCCGATCGGCACCATTGTATCGACCATCGCGTTCATGCCGCCACCCCGCCCAGGGTCGCGGTTGACGGGATGCCCATGGGCCCGGTCAGCACTGCGGCGGCCGCACCGGCGCGGCGGCGGCGCAGGCTGGCCTCCAGATCGGCCGCTTTCGTTGCCTCGCCATTGTCATAGGCCGCGATCTGCTGGACGGCAGGCGCGGGGATCTTCGGGGTTTTAACCAGGCACATGGGCCACCTCTCTTTCAGGGTTGGATGAGGCAACATCGGGGGCAACATCGGGGGTCCGCCAGGCGAACTGGCGGAACGTCTCTTCACCGGCACGCCCGAAACCGGGCATGTCGCATTCATGGGTGAACCCGGTCAGGGCCAGAAAGGCGCTGGCGCGCGGATGCCCCGCCCAGGCGCGGGCCTCGATCCGGTGAATACCGGCCTCGGCGCAATACCCGGCGATCCCGTCGCGGACGCGCCGCGCCAGTTCGACCAGCGGGCGGCGGAACCGCCGATGATCGCGCGCCAGCAGCGCCGCACCCGCCACGCCCCGCTGCCCGGTATGGGCCAAGGCCAGCAGGGCAAAGGGGCAGGTGCGGGTCTCATGATCGAACACGACCCAGCTGGCGACCCGTGCCGCCTGCATCGCCCGCCATTCGGCGAACAGTTGCAGATGCGTGACCGGCGCGCCGCGCGTGGCCTCGGCCTCGGCCCAATCCCATGGGTCAAGGCGGCTGAGAACCGCCATCGCGTGATCGTCGCTGTAGGGGCCAAGGGCGATCATCTGCGGATCACGCCTCCAGCTTCATCAGTTCGCGCCGCGCGGCTGCGACCCAGTTGCGCACCGCCTGCGAGCAACCGGCCGTGGCGGGGGCGCTCACGCCCGCGGGACTGGCCGTACAGTGGGGGCCAAGGTCCATGAACTTCATGCCGTCGGCCGTCAGTTCATCGACCAGATCGGGCATGCGGTCGCCCGCCAGCTCGTCAATACGGCCGATCAGGCGGCGCAACTCGCCCGCGTCGGTCTTGGGCTTGGCCGCCGCGCGCGGCTTGCGGGCTTTCTTCTCGGGGTCTTTGCCCGCGTTTTCGGGCACTCCAAGGGTCAGGGTCATGCCAATTCTCCTTTCGGGGCTTGTTTCGTTGCGGCCTTGACCGCCCGCATAGCGCCATCTTCGATCGCGCTCTGGGCCAGTGCCTTAAGGCGGCCACGTTCATTTCCGGCGGTCGTGTCACGATCCGACGGGATGGCCTCGACCATGTCGATCAGATCGGCGGCAGCCCGCTTGATCTTTCCGACCATGTCGTCATTCGAGGGGTTGAAATCGATCCCCACGCGATACTCACCCTTGGTCATTTTCTTCCTCCTTCGGTGTTTCGTTTTTTTGGTTCAGCTCCCGGATGCGCTTCTCAAGCATCCACGCCACATCGGGCGCCGCGCCCTGCGATGGGCGGGGCAACAGGTTCAGCACTGTGCAGAGCTGGTCATAGGCGTCGGCCTTTGGGGCCAGCGTTTCAATCTGCCGGCGCAGGGTCAGAATTTCCTCCCGGCAGCGGCTCATCATTTTGATGGCTTCCGTGTCGTTCATTCAAAATCCTCCATAGGGGTTCAGGATGTCATAGCCGGTGGTCAGGCCACCCATATCCCCAAGCGGCGGCCCGCCGTTGTGGCCCATCGCTTCGGACCTTTTCATCTGCTCGGGGAAAGAAATCTTGCTCAGGCCGTTGGCGCGGTGCTCGCTCAGAAGCAGGTATTGCAGCGCATCCATCACGTTCGCTTCGGTCAGGCTCTTGTCAGGCACCTTGCGCCGGTCGCCGCTGGCGTTGACCTCTTCGGTCCAGACATAGCGCGCCTCGAACCCGGCGATCAGATAGGCGCAGGACGGGTCGATCAGGATGCCCGGCTCGCCCGCTTTCAGGGGGGCCTCCAGCGCCGCGCGCACGGCCTCCAGGCGCGGGTTGATGCGGTTGGTGCCGATCCGCTGCGGGCGGACGTGAAAGCCCGCAGCACGCCCGACCAGCAGGTTCCAGGTGGCGTTTTCCTCGGCGGCAAGGGATGATCCCTGCTCGCCCGCCATGTCGCCCCAGCCGCCCTCGATCCGCCAGCCGGGCCAGCGTTTTTCGATCAGCTCGCGCAGCCGGTCGCCAAAGACCTTGGCCTTCAGATGTTCGGCCGGGAAATGCAGCTCGCCCAGCACGATCCAGCGGCCGGGGGCCACGAACTGCGCCACAACGGCGGCCCCCTTGAAACCCTGATCCAGACCGACGCGCAGCATCTCGCCCGGCATGGGCGGGATCGGCGCGCGGGCCACATGGATGGTGCGGCGGTATTCGCGCTGGAATACCGGCTCGCCCGCCCGGGTGTGGACGGCCTTGTTGTAAACCAGCCGGGCGATCTTGTCGCCGCGCCCGACCAGTGTCAGCGCCGCAATCTGGCCCGCGTAATAACCCGCCGCCAGGTTCATCAGGTTCTCGCACCCAGGCTGGCCATATCCGGGCTGCAAATGAAAGCCGATCGTCACCGCGGGCGCGCCGTCGGGCAGTTGCAGGTTGATGAGCTGTAGCACCTCGTCGCGCGCGGCCGGGTCATGGAACAGCTTGCAGGCCCAGTTGTCCGGCTCGGGCGCGTTGAAATCGCCGACCAACTGGCCAAACTCTGCGACCTCGTTGGCATAGCCGCGGAAATGGGCCATGCCGGGATGCCGCTTGATCCGGGTGATGCCGTTCGTCAGCACGTCGATCGGGTTGGTGTCCATCTCGTGCAGCCAGATGTCGGTTGATTGATAGCCGCGCAGCGCCGCCTCGACATTGTCGCCAAAGGCCATGAACTCGGCGATGAACTCGATCTGGCCAAAACCGTCATCGAACCACATGGTGAAGGTGGCAGGGCCGCCGCGCCCGCCGACCCATTCGCCCAGGTGCGCCGGAAAGACCTTCAGAAAATCAGGCACCGTCGTTGACCACAGCATGCGATAGTTTTCGCGGATCACCAGCAGCTTGTAATGGCGCGCCCCGTCGATGACCGATCGCGGCATGGCCATGGCGCGCCGCAGCCGCGATTTCAGCAGCGTGGTCGTCTTGCCCGACCCGACGGGCCCCTGAATGCCGACGATGGTGCTGTCGTCCCAATAGCAGGCTTCGGCCACCGGGCCGGGAAAGGATGGCACATCAAGATCAAGCTTGTCAGCGCCGATTTCCGCCGCTAGCCTTGCCGTTGCCTCTTTCGCGTCCAAGCCCATCAGCTCGTCAACGCGCGCCTCGCTCATGGCCTCGCCACTGCCCGCCACTTGCGGGCCACGGTCAGGGTCAGCCCCCCCACCCCATTTATCCGGTCCAAGGTTCGCGCTCAATTTTCGACCCTCGCTGACCCCGAAAGAGCAACTGGCCTCTGTGGCAGGGGCATACAGTCTGGGCGCGCGACCTCCCCCCGGGGGGTCAGGCGGGCGGCGGCATTCGCCGGGATCGAATGGCCGGGTGTGCCGGGCATCGACTGGGCGATGGCGCGGACCTGCGGAACCGTCCACGGCCTTTCGCGCAACTGATTTTCAATCATTGGTCTTACGCCAGCTTTTCCCATTGTTTTCAATGCGTTGATCATTCCGTCCGAACCTCGCCATCCGAACTGTCAACGGGCGATGCGCTAACACCTTGAATTTGCTGAACTTCACCGGGCATCGGCGGTGGGCCGATCCGGCGGGCTTTTGGCGTCACATCCCGCGGCCCGGATGGTCCAGCCGGGGCCACCGACGGCGCGCCCTGGACGACGATCTGGTTGACCACTGTGCCCGCGCCCGCATCTGGCGTGACCTTGGGCGCGCCATAGGGCAGCATCGCCTCGGCCGCGCGCAGCATGGTGGCATAGACCTGCATGAACGTCTGGCGCTTGACCTCGGGCGTCGGGCGCCACGGGCCTTCGATCTCGACATGGCCGACGCCCGGCTTGAACATCAGGTTCACGGCACCGTCACCCGCCCAGGCGAGGATCTGCTCGGTCTGCATCATGGCGGTCAGCATCGCGCTTTCGCGGCTGCCCAGTCCCGCGATCTCGGCCAGGATGTCCTCGGGCAGCCGATAGCCCTTGCCCGCCAGCCATTCGCGCATCTGGTTCAGCGCCTTGCCCTGCCCGCGCTTCGGCCGCGCACCCTCGACCAGCGCCGCACCCGCGACCTCGTCGGGCAGCAGCGTCAACTGGCGCGCCAGTTCGCGGCTGTTCTCGATCGACCGGACGGCATTGACCGCCATTTCCTCGAACTGATTATCAGGCCCGGACATCGGCAAATTCCCCCCTTTTTGAGCAATTCCAAAGGGTTAGGCAGGAAACCGCCTCGACAGCCATGCAACCCGCTACGGTCAGCCCATGGTGTAGCGGGGGTGTAGCGGGCACTGTAGCGGCTTTTTTGCCAGTCTTATCAATAAGATAATATATATCTGCTACAGTGCTACAGTGAAATGATGATGTGCTACATGCGGGCGCGCATGCGCGCGCACACATGTGAGAGGGGGCAAAACAGGTGTAGCGGCGTAGCGGGTGATAGTATCTGCTTGATTTTGCAGCGTTTTTGCCCGCTACAGTGCCCGCTACACCCCCGCTACACTGTAGCGCCCTGTAGCGACCCGGACCCGGCGCTTTCGCGCCCCGCCGCCCGCGAATAATGGCATATCTTCGGGGTGCGGGGAAGCCCGAAACAGCAGGGGTGCGGGAAAGCCCATAGGGCGCGTAACAGCTTGACATGTCAGATAAAATCCTCGGCGTCGGGCGGCATCGTGGTTTTTGACGGGGTTGCGGGGGGCGAGGCCGCCAGATGATCCATGGGCAGGCTCAGCAGGCCGGCGATCGACGTGAACGGGATATAGACGCCGCGCGTCTGTTGGCCTGCCAGCCGCAGCGGCACCTCATGCACCAGCGCGCCCGGCACCCGCCGCGCGGCCTGCGACCACACGCCATTGGCCCATTGCGAATGCTCAAACAGCCGCAGCAGGCCGGGGATCTTGGCGTTGGGCATGAACAGTTCGGCCTCGGTTCCGACGCCCTTGACCCGCAGGCCGATCTTGGCCAGCTTTTCATTGGCCCGTTTGGCGGCTTCGGCGCGGGCCACCGTGTCGGTCAGCCCGCCATCCACCGCCACCAGATCCCGCGGCGCGCCCGGCAATTCGCCCGCCACCATCAGCCAATGGCCGATGTTCCACAGCTCGCCCCGCCTGAATACATCAAACGGCTGGCCAATCAGGTGGGTCAGCATGTCCTCGGCGTTGGATCCGATCTCGGCCGTCTCGGCACGCGCCGCAAAGGCGATCTTGCGCGCCCAGGTATCCAGCCGCTCAGTGTCGGGCAGCTCGGCATAAAGCGCCATATCGGCCATGGCCATGCAGGTGGCCCAGTTGTCACCGTTGCGCCCGGTCAGATCATGGCTGGCCAGCGCCACGCGCCACAATTGCAGCCGCGCCGCCCATGTCGGCCACCGATCGATCAGCGCGCGCTTCAGCGCCGCGCCGCGGCTTTTCCAGGTGCGGGGGTCGATCACCGGCTTTGGCGCATCTTTCGGCGGCGGTGACAGGTTGAACGTGATCAGTCGTGACCGGTCTGCCGCCCCCATCGCTCCCGGGATCAGGATGGATGAGAAGACGAACGTCGAATAGACGTTGCCACTCGCCCCCTTCTGGTCGGCCGTGCCGCGCAGCCACTGGCCGCCGGACGACGCAACGCGGGCCAGCGTGATGATGTCACGCTCTTTCGAACTGCCCTCTTCTCCGGGCTCAAGCTCGTCCAGCGCCACCGGCAGGCTTGAATGGCCCAGGCGCGCCGTGATGCCTGACTTTGTCGGGTCAGATGATTGCACCAGACCCTTGTCACCCATCAGCCATTTGATAGCCTCTTGCAGCGTCGATTTGCCGCTGGCCTTGTCACCCGTGAACCAGAACGCGGGGCGCCAGTCCAGCGCCCCGCCCAGCATCATGCAGCCGATCGCCCCCAGCGCCAGCACCGCATCAACGTCCGGCCTGCTCCACGCCCAGGTCACCAAAAGGCCAAGCGTGTCCTCGGCCGGGTCGCCCCGCCCGGCGGTCAGCGCCGGGGCCGGAATGGGCGGATAGGCGGGATAGATCAGTCCGTCGATCACGCCCGGCTCAGACGTGCCGCCCGCTGTGATCAGCTGCGCGCCGGTGTGATAGATCAGGCTGCCGTCCTCGGCCCTCCACGCCCCCACACCGCGCACCGCGCCCTCGGGGTTGAACAGGCCCCTTTCGCTGGCGGCCTCGACCATGACGAACGCCGCATTCTGGCTGTTGAACGCGCCTTTTACGATGTCGCCATTGCGATCGATCTTGACAAAATAGGTGCACAGCAGGCGGCGGTTGCCAAAATAGCTGACGATCGCCGTGGCCTTGATGTCACCCTTGAAGCTGCGCAATTGGCCGTGACGGTCCAGCAGAAAGTGGAAATCGCCGTTGACGCCCAGCATCTTGACCGGGCAGCCGTCCCAGATCTCGCCCTTCGGGCGGCCTGACCTTGGCGGCGCGTTGCCGCCGCCCGCGCCTATGGCGGGCGGCAACCCGGGTTCGGGTGGGGGTGTTTTTGGTTGTGGTTCTGCCGCGACCGGCGCATGGCGCAACTGGTCGGCCAGGTCACTGCTCATGATTGCCTCGGATCGTCACGCTTGCTGACGCAGAAAACCGCAGGGTTATCCGCCACGACCCGGCGGGCCAACGGCATCAGCGACGACAGGTGGCTATACATGTTCTCCGGCTCGACGCCGGCGATCACCGTCATCATTGCCATCGCTGTGGTCAGATCGGCATAGGCCTGCGCACATCCGACCCGCGCGGCCAGTTTCATCAGCCGGATGGTCTGGTCGCCAAAACAGTCAAATTCCAGCGTCGATCGTGTTCTCTGTGTCATGCTCTGCCCCTTTTTCATCCGGCCTGCGCCTTGCGCGCAGCGCGTCATTCAGATCCTTGCCGCCCTCGCCGTTTTTCCACACGCGCACCCGGCGCCCGGCTTTGGCATGGGCCTCGACCGCCCGTGCCAGGGCCGCTTGCGCCTGCGCGCCCTCATCCTGATCGGCAATCAGCGTCACATCGGCAATCGCGGGGGGCAGTGCCACCGCCCCGATATTTGACAGGCTGATCGCCGCCAGCACCCGCGCGTCGGGCAGGATCATGGCGCAACTCAGCGCATCCTCGATCCCCTCGGCGATATAGACATGGCTTCCGGGCTCGGCATCGGCCAGCGGGCGCCCCTTGCCGCCGCGCGGCCCGATACCCCGCCACAGATGGATCGACGCCCCGGCATAGTCGCCCAGCACCTTTTTTGCGGCGGGCACATCGGCTTTTTGCCAGCGTCCGCCCCGAAATTGCAGATAGGTGCGATGGCAGGCCACCGGCACGCCCTGGCCGTTGGTGGCAATCGCCAGCATCGCTGGAAAGCGCCCCTGAATGATCTGCGCCGCGATCACCTCGCCGGTGTCGGGGTCATGGGTTTCTGCGCTGACGACATGGCGATAATAGCAGTCTGGATGAAAGCGCAGCGCCCGCGGCTGGCGGCCCAGCTGCGCCAGATCAATGCCGCGCGCCTCGCGCAGATAGTGCTCGACCGGGGTGCCCGCGATGCGCTCGCGCGCGTCCAGCCACAGTGCCAGCGCCGCCTTGCGCCGCTTTTCCCGCGCGGCGGCATCCTTGGCGCGGGCTTCCTCGGCCAGGCGCTTTGCCCGCTCGGCCGCCGCCTTGCGCCGCGCCACATCTTCAGGCGCATCCGATGCCAGCCCCAGAAACCCCCGCGCCTCGCGCAGCGCGTCCTTCAGATCGCACCCCAAATTCAGCGCGATCAGATCCAGCAGGTCGCCATGCTGGCCGCTGGCAAAATCCCGCCACCGGCCCATGCGCGGCCCGTCCAGCCAAACCACAAACGATCCGACCGACCGATCGGCGCGGCCGGGGTTCAGCGTGAAATATGCGCCCTTGTCGGTATAACTGCCCGGCGCGGGTGGCGCATACTGCCGGGCCACCTGATGGCGGCGGTCCAGCAACATGCCCTTGATTTCTTCCAGGCTGAAGGATTGGCGCTGATCGCCCATCACTCAGCCGCCTGCACCGATGTGTCACCGGCGCGGTGGCGCAGAATATCCAGCAGGTGGCGCTGCTCCTCCAATGTCGGATGATTGCCGTCATGCGTGCCGACGCAGTCCACCAACAGACGCCAGCGGTTTTTCAGCGCGGGCGCATCTATGCGCAGGTCGGCCGCCAGCATATCGATTTTGATCCCCTTCAGCAGCCCCTCGGTCAGGGCCAGATCAACCAGGGTGTCGAACGGGGCCTTATAGCCAAGCGCGTTCAGCGCGGCCGTGGCCGCCTGCCACCAGCCGGGGCGCGACATATCCGGCACCGCCGCGGTGGGTTCGGCTTTTGCAGGCGGGGGGGCGGGCGCAGGTTCGGCTTTTGCGCCTGGCCCCTGCGGCAGCGGCACCCGGTGACCGGCCGCGCGCCTGCCCGCATCAATCGCAGGCTTCAGAACATTGGACAGCCGAAAGTGTGTGCCTTCGGCCGGGCGGCCGAGTGCCGCCGCGATGTCGCGCGATTTTTGACCGGCGATCGCCAGCCTGATCGCCTTGGCATCCTCGGCGGCAGTCCAGCGCGGCTGCAGACCGGGCCGGACAGGATCGGGCGCCACGCCGCCCGCAACCGGCGTGGCGGGCGCGTCATCGGCCCCAGGAAGAAAAGCCTCGGCGCCATCGGGGCCTTGATCCGCCGCCAAAGATCCGGCCGCCGCGTTTAAGTCCGGGGCGGGCTGAACTTCGGGCGCAACCTGCGGGCCCGCTGGTATCTGCGAAAACTTGATCGGCTGGCCATGATCGACCAGCCATACCAGAACGACCCGGCTTGCCCCATCGACATGGCGGCCAAAATCGCTGGCAAGCCGATCCTGAAGATCGAACAGCGCCTTCAGTGAAATCATCGGTTCAGACATTTTCACCCCCATTTTTCGCCGCGCGCATCGCCTCCAGCGCCTGCCCGGCCCGGCCCATGAAAAAATCCGCCAGCGGCCCGGCCGCGCGCAATCTGGCACTGACCGTGCGCGGCGCGTCACTGACCGGCCCATCCAGAAACCCCTTGGCCGCTTCGATCAGCGGCATCATCTGCGGATGTTCGCTGCTGCTGCCGGGCAGCACCTCGCGCAGCACCGCAATCAGCATGTCCTCGCGCGCGGGCTCGATGATCACCGGCAACTGGATCGCCGCCAGCACGTTGATCAGGGCCTGATCGGCCAACGTCAGACGGCGGGGCTCAGCCATCGATGTCCCTCCGCTCGCGCCGCTGAACATCACCGCCCGCATGGGCCAGAACCGCATCGCGCAGGATCCGGCCCTGCATCGCCAGCGCGCCCGGATCACCGGACGCCAGTTGATACTGGGTGGCAAAGCCCGTGATGGCCCGGTAAAGCGGATCGTCGCGGTCCAGCAATTCCTCGGCCCGCTGGCGCAGGTCATCGACGCTGTGATGGTCCAGATCGTTGATCATCGCCTGCATGGCGACCGATTGCGCAGACAGGCCAACAAGAATGTTCGTCATGCCACCACCGCCCGGAAAGGGTTGAGGCCGACGGGCGGGCGCAATGGGGGTCGCACCTCTGCCCGTCTGCCATTGCCGCCCGCGCACTGCCCGTCCACGGCGGCAATTCTGTTCAAAAGGACGTGGCGGGGCAGCAGGACACGCCCCGCCACGTCAGGTGCGGCCGCCCATGACCGGGGGCCGCAACCGCGAACCTGCACGGCAGATGATATGCAGGCCCGTTCGGTCATTCCGCCGCCTCCTGTCGCAAGCGGTCGGCAATCTCGGCCGGGTTCAGCGCCCGGTTGGCCACCAGCGCCTCGATCTCGGCAGCGTCCGCGCCCCAGATCAGGTGATCGGCGGTCAGCGGGATATGGTGCCGCCCGGCATGGGTCAGCAGACGGCGCATCAGGCGAACCGAGGGAAAATCACCGGGATCGCGCCCCCCGGATGATCGCAGCCAGCCATAGCCCGCCTTGGGCTTGTAGCCGACAATGCCTTCCAGCACCGGCAAGGGGCCGATCATTCGTTCGCATACTTGGACTGGTGTCAGGTGGTCACTCATGGCGCTAGATGTAACGGCGCAATATCAGGATCGCAACAGAAATTTTCAGTTGACAGTGACGGGTGGTCACTCCTAACTCTTGTGCAGAGGTTATGCACAGGAGTATCCCATGGCCCTCACTGCCCACGCCCACGAACTCGTCACCCCGGCCTTTGCCGGCCCGATCACCGACAAGCTTCTGGAACGCGCCATCGACGTGGCCCGCGCCGCCCAGGACGGCCGCCTGACCGAGGATGACGGCACCCTGTTCTTGCTCGTCGCCGCGCCCATCATGGAAGAATGCCTGCAATGGCGCCGCCGCATGGCGCTGATCCGCGACGTGGCCTGCCCCGACAATCTGGTGATGTTTCCGGGGGTCGGCGCATGACCGGCGTTCAGCCCTTTACCGCCCGCTTTGGCCAGGTCTGGCACGGCGCGCGTGAAACCTTGCAGCCTGATGGCAGCCGCAGCATGGCGCTTGGCTTCTGCCTTGCCACGATCGAACGCCACTTCGATGACCGCGACATGATCGCGGGCCGCATCGCCGCCGGGCTGAACCTGACCGAACGCCTCGACACGATTGAACGCACCATATGCCGGGCTCAGCGCCTGATCGACGACATGTCACGCCATATCAGTCAGATATCGCTGCCCGACTATTCGCTTTTGGCCGAAGTGCCCGCCGAACTGGCCGAGCTGCGCACATGGCTGACCATCGCGCGGCAGACATCGCACGCCAGCGCCGCCTGAACACTGGGCGGGGGGCGCCCGTGGCCTGCTGTCAGCCCGGCTGCTCGGGCTTAAGCAAACCAGCCCCGTCATCACCCACCGCCGCCCGGCAGGCGCCACGGGCGGCAAGCAACAAGAAAATGAGGCAGAGCATGGATTGGATCGACCTTCCCACCACAATCGCACTGGGCCTGATGATCGGCGGCATGGCCCTTGTGGTCTGGGCCGCAGCCCATCGCGGCGCGCAAAAGGAACGCGCCTGCGAAGAACAGCAGACCGAATTTACCGCATCGATGGACCGCTTCGGCTATGTCCAGGATGCGCGCAACCGGGGGCACCTGTGATGCAGCATCGCACCTTCATCGACACCGCACTGGTGGCTGACCTGCTGGACCAGACGCCCGAACAATTCTTGCGCATTCGCAGCGATCTGGAAGATACCCACGGTTTTCCGCTGCCGATGCCGCATTGGAAACGCCCGCTGAAATGGCGCGCCGATCAGGTTCAGGGCTGGATAGAGGCCAAGGGCCGCCCCCAGTCCGCCTTGCCGAACCGCCCGATGGGCCACAACATCATCCTCCTGGAAGAGGCCCGCCGCGCATGAG
>CAZMXB010000010.1:13428-15859 GCA_964569855.1 uncultured Rhodoferax sp. | reverse complement strand
TCCTGTTTTCCCATTCCGAACTGCGCGGCTGGCGGGCCGAAGGATCGAACCCCTGCCAGCGGCTGAAAATGGAAATTCCCAAGGGGCGGCGCGCGGTTTTTGACTGGGATCAGATGGATGCGCTTATCGCCGCCGCCGACCGGATCGGCCTGCCGAACGTCGGTCATGCGATCAGCCTGTCAATGCTGCAAGGCCAGCGTCAGACCGACCTGATCGCGGCACAGGCCGTGAACTTCGTTCAGGTGCCGCTGCCCCCGCAGGGCGATGACACGCCTGCAACGGTCTGGGTCTGGCGGCTGGAACAGTCCAAGCGGGGCAACGAAACCTTTGCCGTGCTGCACCCGGAAACCACGGCCCGCCTTGCCCCCCTGTTGGCCGGGCGGCAAAACGGCAACCTGCTGACCGACGACCGCACAGGCCAGCCCTGGACCATCGGGCTGTTCAGCAAGCGGTTCGCCGAGGTGCGCGCCGCCGCGATCTCGGCCGGGCGCACAGATCTGGCGGGCCTGCAATTCCGCGATCTCCGCCGGACCTTTGCCAACCTTAGCCGCCGCGGCGGGGCGACCACCGCCGATGTGGCTGATGTGCTGGGCAACACCGCCGCAACCAATCAGCAGCTGGGCGATGTCTATATGGCGCCCCAGATCCTGACCGCCCTGCGCGCCGTCACTGCTGTTCAGCGGCCCCGGAAAGATGAAAGGAAAACCGCATGACCGACATCGATGATGATGATCTGTTCAAACCCCTGTCGGCAAAGGTCGGGCGCCAGACCTATTCCGAAGGCGACAGGCCGATGACCGACACCACCGCCCGGTCTTACGAAGACAGGAAGTTGACCAACGCCCTGCGCAAGAAGCGCGCAGCCCATATTGCAAAGGTGCGCGATGTCCGTCACTGAAATTCGCGGGTCCGGCCAAAGCTGGGCGGTCTATGTCGGCGGCCGTCAGGTCGGCACCTACACCAATGGCTATGAAAAAGCCTGCATCAAGGCCATGAAGATCGAACGCACCCTGGCACAAGCTGACCGCACATGCCTCACATGCCGATCAACCTTCGTGTCGGATCACCGGCACAACCGCATGTGCCCTGGCTGCCGCGCCTTCGCCGCCGGTGCGCTGATATGACGGTCGATCTGCGCGCGCTGGCAAACAGACCGGGCTACGGCAAATCGGTCGACGCCCTGAAGGACGCCGGTCTTTGGGATGAGTTTGCAGGGCAGGGCCCGACACGGCCTTTCACCGTCCACCTGACAATGCGCCCGACACCGACAGTGCATGGGACGATCACCGTTCAGGCGCGCTGCCGTGCAGAGGCGGCGCGGCGGGCACAGGTTGGCGATCTTGGCCTGATCGACTGGGATTTTGACATGGATTGGACTGATGTCGAAGTGTTTCAGGTCATCGACAGCACACCCTCTGAAGCGTTGTCCGAACCGGATGACATCGGACGCTCGGACAAAGGGCTTGGGTTTTGACACCCAAGCCCTTGAGTATGATGGTGAGCCCGTCGGGGTTCGAACCCGAGACCTACTGATTAAAAGTCATGCAATCATCGTTATTAATCAATGGATTACCGGATTTTTGCAGTTTTTTGGCAGCCAACAGTATCAATGGCTTGCATTTGCCTGCGCCGCGCAATGGGCCGTATTGACTGACATGAGGAGTGCCACAGAATGACGACCTACACCGAGGATCAAATGGCCGATCTGGCCCGCCGCCTGTGCGAACTGGCCTGCCGCCTGTGCGAAACCGCAGTCGGATCACATGAGCGGGAAAAAGCCTTGCAGGCGCGGATTGAAAAGCTAGAGGGGTTCTTTCGGGAACTGCTCCCGGACGGCGCGCCCGCATGGAAAAATGAAGCCGTGCGGCGGATGATTGATGAGGTGATGAAATGACCGCCGACCGATACGGCGCAACCCGCGTGTCAAAAATTCGCGCCGCCTACAACGATCTTAGGGCCGCGATTGCCATTGGCGATCTGGACGCGGCGCAAACAGCTTTTGATCGCTATGAGCAGTGGTCAGATTATGTTGTTGACCAGCGACACAGACCTGATGCCCCCATTGCCGAAGCGCGGGCGTTGCGTGATGCCTTGGCCTTCTACGCTGACCGCGAAAACTACGAATATCATGCCGTGCCTCAACCTTGTGGTTGCTGCTCCTACGCCGAACAGCCGATAGAAGTTGACGGAGGGGAAAAGGCCCGCGCTGCACTTGTGAAACTGGCGGGTGAAGTATGAAATTGGAACGCGAACTGGCCGTGGAGGCCATGCAGAACATGGGGTGGACAGCCACTCGCACGAAGCCCTCCAACCACCCGATCTGGGAGTTTCGGCGTCCCAGCACGGGTGGTCTATTCGATGTGGTCAAGTGTAAACAGGACGCCTTGTCGAGGTTCTGGGTATCCGAGGTTGCCATGCGCAACGATGATGC
>CAZMXB010000010.1:3806-13418 GCA_964569855.1 uncultured Rhodoferax sp. | reverse complement strand
GTTTCAGAAACGGTTCCACGGGATTTATAGTCGGGCGGGTGAAGCATGACCACCCGCCCCTGCACCCTCACCCCGTGGCAAGTCACCGCCATTAAAGAGGACCGGCATTTTGTCTGTCTCGCCTGTGCCGATCAGCAACCCGAGAAGAGGTTAACAATGATCACCATCGCCACACTCCGCGCCCACAGGGCTTGCGCCGAGCAGGTCCAGCTTTTCGCCGAGCGTTTCCCGGACGGAGCACCCATGACCGTCGAGGCGGCTGTCAGCGTAGCCGCAGACTTTGACTGGGACTGGGCAGCGCAGCACCTGCTAACCCCAGCCAATCAGCGCACCTACGATGAGGCCCACGCGCCGATCTGGCGCGCCTATGATGAGGCGCGCGCACCGATCCGGCGCGCCTACGATGAGGCGCGCGCGGCGATCTGGCGCACCTACGACAAGGCCCTTGCGCCGATCCAGCGCACCCACGATGAGGCCCTTGCGCCGATCCGGCGCGCCTACGATGAGGCCCTTGCGCCGATCCGGCGCGCCTACGATGAGGCGCGCGCACCGATCCGGCGCGCCTACGATGAGGCGCGCGCGGCGATCCGGCGCACCTACGATGAGGCCCACGCGCCGATCTGGCGCGCCTATGAGGAGGCGCGCGCACCGATCCGGCGCGCCTACGATGAGGCCCACGCGCCGATCCGACGCGCCTACGACGAGGCCCGCGCGGCGCTGTTCGCCCGCCTCTACATCGCCCAGGAGTCCAGCCGATGACGACCTACATCAACGACCAAATAGCCGATATGGCTCGCCTGTGCGAACTGGCCTGCCGCCTGTGCGAAACCGCAGTCGGATCACATGAGCGGGAAAAAGCCTTGCAAGCGCGGATCGCGGAACTGCTTGCCAAGGATCTGCCATGATGCGAACGGCTGTTGTGGCTCGCTTTTTAACATCAAACCACGTTGATGTTAGCAAAACCGCCTTTCGTTAACATCAACGCGCCACCGCCCAATCCGCAAGCCCTTTCACCTGACTGCCACAGGCGCGCAAGGACGCCCTGTCCCGGCCCCAAGCTACTTCCACCTCGCCCTGCGCCATGGCTCGCCCTGGAAGGGCCACGGGCGCGCGGCACGGGGCTAGCAGGCTGGGGGGCGGGGAAAGCGGCACGACCTTAGCGGGCGAGGCGGCGCACGCTGTCAGCGCCAAGGCCGCACAGGCCAGCATTAGGGTCAAGTCGCGCCGCATCTTCGGCCTCCATCTGCAATTTGTCTGCTTCGGCCTGCGCCGCCAGACGCGCGGTTTCCGCCCGTGAGGCGGCCTCTGCTGCCCGGGCCTGTGCTGCCTGCGCCGCCGTCAACTCGGCCGTGTGGCGGGCTTCCGCAAGTCGGGTGCCGGTATGCCAGCCCCGGTAGAAGCTGACGCCATTCGAGACCGCGAAGGCCGCAGCCAGGGCGAGGATCAGCCAGGGACGCGGGATCGGGCCGAGCATCACCGACCCATCCGACGGGCAATGGCATCGAGCAAAAGGCTCAGCCGCCAGTCAGGAAGCAAAGGCGCAAGTAGGGCGGGCATCAGCCCGCCTCCGTGAAATCGAGGTAGTATTCCTTGCCGGGCTCAAACCACTCGAACGCGGCGGGATTGCTGATCGTCATGGTCAGGGTGCCGTACGGCGTCCATTTCGACCAATCCTTGTTGTCCTTTCCCTCGCCATAGGAGGCGTAGAAGGTCAGCCAGGCGAGCTGTTCGGCCCCCTGCTCGCGCATCTCCTTGCTATGGCACTTGAACTTCGCTCTGACAGACATGGTTCTTTCTCCTTGGATGGCGGTTACTTGAGATCGTCTAGGCTGGGGCGGCGCGGCACTTTCCAGCCACAACCGCACCCCTCCGGCCGGGTTCGGCTGACCGTTTCGAGGTGCAGATCGCGCAGTTTCGGCTTGCGCTTTTCGGGCAGCCGAGCCGTCGTGATTTCGTCGTTGGGGTCCATCTCGTCCATCACGCCGCCAGCTCGAAATGCGGGGCGTCGATGAAGTCCGGTCCCGGATGCAGGTTCTTGTAGCGGACGACCGCCGCCCTGATTGCGTCCAGGCTGTCGCCGTACTGGTCCATCGTCTCGTACCAGTTGCCGCCCCACCTGATCTTGACGCCGGAGGCTTTGGCGGCCTTGGACATGGCCGAGGCCACCCGATAATGCCGCTCCCAGGTGTCGTCCCAGACCGGCTTGCCACCCACCCACGGCACCAGATCGACGGCATGGCCGTAACCGTCAGGGGTGATCTGGTGGTTGGACTTGCTCTTGTATCCGTCCTTCTGGCTGGCGCCCTTCCTGAACAGAGCGTTCTGTTCCTCGGCGGTCCGGGCGCCATCATGGACGCAGAAGTCCTGATCGGTGATCGTGATGGCGCGGCGCACCACCATATCCAGAGCCGGATGCACACGGGCCAGGTTGACCCGGCTGGTCGTTCCGAGGGTGAAGGTCATTGCAGCACCCTGTGGGCCCGAGGATCATAAAGCGCCGAACAAACCGGATCGGTCGTGTCCTTAGCTCCGTGTTCGCTCTCAACCGAGTAAAAAACACAGACCCTGAACGGCACAGTCGGCACCGCGCAATCCGCGCCCAGCCACGTCGCCCAATCCCAGACGCGCGGCGGATCGTCATTCGGGCGATAATGGCCGGTGCTGCCGCCGTTGCACAGGCGCTGGCCGTTCGCGTCCTCGACATAGGTGCGCCACACGCCGCTGACCGGGAAGCGCGCGTTGGCCTTGTAAAGGATATCCGGGGTGCCGTCCTGCGCGGGCAAGACCTGCACCACCGGCGTCAGCCACGGCCTGCGGCTGGCGTATTCCTCGAACAGGCGAATTGCCGGGTCCAGCCCGACAAGGATGCACAGCGCCACCACCACCCCGAAGATCAGGACGCGGGCGGCATCTGCATTCGGATCTTTCTTGGCCATCCTCATCATTTTTCAGCCTTCCGAGACAGGAACCGCTCGATCATCGTGACCGCGACCAGGCCCACAAGGAACGAGGCCGCGCAAATCCCGCCAATGGTTCCGGCAATGCCGTCTGGCATTTCCCCGATCCACGGCCGCAGCACTGTCGGGGCAAGCGCCCCCACGCCAAAGCTGCAAGCCGCACCGACAAAGGTGACGCGCAGACCTTCGCGCCATGTCGTTTGCAGCGCCGCTGACCGCACCAGACCGCCAAGCGCCCCGAAGAACGCCAACAGCGCCCCCCGGTCGTTGAACACTTCGCGCAGAAGATTTGGATCTTTGGCGTCCATCATTGCCTCACGGATACGAAATGCTCTGGTCAGCGCCCATTTTCAGCGCCGCGTAGTTGATCGTGTTGCCGAACGGGTCGAGATACCAGTCGGCGTCCGGCACCCTTGGGAAGGCCGCTTTCATTTCAGCGAGGATTGTTGTCAGGCTGAAAGTTCCCGTGGTTAGAAGCGGCGACAGCGCACTTTTTGGCCTGAAGTCATGATTCGCCGCATCCATATAGATCGACGCCAGATTGGTGTTGAACACGTTGGTCGTGTCGAACTTGCCTGTCCCACCTAGAAAATCTCCGGCGTTCAGTGTTCCGCCGATAGACCCCGAATAGCTGGCAAAAGTGACGAGGTTATATTGAGCGACGACCGTTCCTTTCTGGTCGCCAGGAACCGGCATCCCGTGCATGACGTTGTTGTAATACTTGACGGTTTTTGAGCCGTAACTCCAGTTCACGGCGTTGGAAAAACCTGATTGAGGCGTCAGGGAATTGAGGCCGTGGGCCGAGTTATTGCAGAAATAACTCAAGCCAGAACCTTGCTGATCGACAAACTTGCGGAAAGACGATGGCGAACGCTTGTTGTCGCACGGCGCATAGTTGAACAGGCAATGCGGGTTCGTGGTTTTGGTGGTGAGATACCCTTGGCAGTCCACCCACATGTTCGCGAACCAGATGCTGTCAACGCCCCCGAGATACACGTTCCCAAGATTGCCGTGGGCGCGGAAGCCGCAGTGGAAATGGTAGTTATTGATGAAGGCATAGGTGTTCGTGCTGTAGGCCTTGGCGCCCGCCGAACCGCAGTTGGAAAAGACGTTCATCCTGATAAGAACGTCGTTATTGACCCCGGTCGAACCAGTGGGCCAGATGCCGTGCGCGCCGCAATATTCGAACGTGCTGAACTGAATCGTGTTGGTGTCAGATTTGTTCAACTTGATCGCGGCATAGTGAAGCTGCCCGATGTTTTCGGAGCCTATGCAGTGGACATTCTCGATCAGGGTATTGCTGGTCGTGCTGCCGTTGTGGTTATCCACGATAGCCGAGCCGTCACCATCCGCTGATCCTGTGCCGCAGAGGAAATCAAGGCCCTTGATTGCCACATTCGTAACGCCGGTCGTCCCGAAATCCATGATCCGAAGGCGGGTGGCATAGGTGACGGTGTTGATGTTGGCGGGATTGGTTGGGTAGACGTAGAGGTCAAACGTGCTGCCCCCGCCGTCAACGAAGATCCATGTTCCCGCGACCATGGCGGGTCCGACATTCCCGAGGGAATAGCGTTTCCGCCCGTCATTGTTGACCAGATCGCCGCCGCTGACCGTGATTTTGTTGGTGGCGACATTTGATGCCGTGATCGTCCGTTTGTAGATTTCATTCGGTTCAGCGAACACCCACAAGCGCGCGGCAAGAAGCTGGGCATCGGTATAGCGGGCAGCGGTCAGAATTGCCGGGTCAACAATTTCGTTGAAGGCCCCCTTGCTGCCCGCCACAACACCGCTGTTGTAGAAGTTCCCGCCATTGGTGACTGGATCGTTATAGGTTTCCTCATCTTCGCGGTCGAAGGGGTGGGTCTTGTCGGGCCTGTCCTGGGCATTTCCCAGCGGCACAAGACCCTCAAACACGTTCAGCCCGAAAAGGTCGGAAATCGGGAAAGTGGACTTCAGCAGGCCCGTCTTTTTGTAAACCGGCGAACTGGCCACACCAAGGACCGACCCCAAAACACCGGAGTCACCGGCACCACATTGCGTCCAGCCTGTGAGCGGTGCCGTCTGCGCCGAAAGCAGCGGACGATCGGTGCCATAGGCCTGATAGGTCACGCCGGTTTTCAGCGTGATCTGCTCGCGATAGGTTCCCGCCTTGATGGCGATGGTCTTGCCCGAAACCGCCGCAGCGTTGGCCAGCGCCAGCGTGGTATAGATGTTCGTGCCACTGCCAACCGGATCGACCAGAATGTCGAAATCGGTCCCCATTGTGGTGCCGTAGTTGGTATTGGTTCGGCCCCGGAACCCGTAGGGATCGTCGGGAAAGGCGCTGCCCGCCGCACCAGCCACGCGGATGGCGATAGAGTCGTCAGTTATCGCCGCGAGATTATTGCCGGATAGGTCTTTCACAAACCCAGCCGCAGGCCGCCACGAATACTGCTTTCCCGCCGTCAGGGCGCTGGTCGGCTGGACGAAAAAGCTTGAGCCTTGAACAAACACCTTTCCGGGCGCAACCGGATTTGCGAAAGCCCCCGGCAGGGTGATCGTCTCGACGGCCGAACCCGCCGCCACGTCCCAAAGAACGATGTTACCAGATCCCATCTGAATGGCTTCGCTGCACACGAACTCAAACACCTGCACCAGCGCCGCCCCTGTCGCTGGCGCCACAGAAACGATGGTTGGCGCGGTCACGTCCGCTGGTGTGGCCGCCGTCAGGGTCAGCGTGTAAGTGCCAATCCCGGTGGAGACAGCCCCGCGCGCATCTGTGGTCCGAAACCGGATAGTGATGGTCGGAAGATTCCCCGATGGCGGATGCGAGGCAGAATTGCCGAGATCATCATAAATGATCGACCCGTCTTTTCTGATCTCGATCTGCCCCGCGACCCGACCGGTCCACGAAGAGAAAATCACGACCGGCGTGGCCACCCAATCAATAAGCGCAGGAGTGGAGCCTGCGTTCATCGACAGGTGCGAGGGGATGAAGGCGTCACCGTCAGGGTCGGACGAACTGGCAAGCAGATTGGGGGTTACAACATATCTGGTCATGGCTCTATCTCCAGCGTGGTCGCTGTGTCACCGGCAATCGGTGGATGGTTGATGGGGGGCGGTGGTGTGGCCGCCGTGAAGAAAAAGACTTCCTGATACCCGGTGGTTTTCTCGCCGGGCTTCAGTTCGATCTTCTGGCTTCCGTCCTTGCTGTTGGTGATCCGACAGGTTCTCAGCTTCCCCGCCGCGACGCGGACATTGCTCGATTTCCAGCGAAGTTCGCTCATTTTCAGATCCTCAATAGGGGCGAAGGGCGGTCGTGAAGCCTATGGATGCGTCGGACGCAGCGCTTTCGGTGGAACCCGTAGCGGCGGGGTCATAGGCCCCGCTGGTCCAACCCGCGTATTCACAGAACATCACGCGCAGGCCACGCGCAGAGCCGCCCTTGGTAATGCTGCCGCGCCGCGTCATGCCGGAAATGGTGTTCAGCGATGCAGGCGTGATATCACCGGAGGCGCCGCAGCCAACAAGGATCAGGGCACCGGCAGAAACGGGCGTGATTGCGGCGGGATCAACGGCGGCGGATGCTGCAAGGGTGACCGCCGCTGGTGGCGTCACATCCATCGGCGTCGTCGGATCGACATAGCGATACCATGCGATTGCACAGCATGACCCGCTGTTGGCCGAGTTGGAGGCATTGACCGTCGCCGAGGTATCCGGGACAGCCCCCATAGCCTTCCAGTGCAGACCAAGGTTGCAACCTCTGGTGCCGGATTGGTAGGTGTCGAAAAGTTCCGCCCAGCCAGATGTGTCAACATTCGCGTCACCGGTCGAAACAGCCCAGCCGTTGAGACTGAAACCTACATCGCCTTGCAACAGGGGGCCGCCAGCGCCACCGTTCGATGTGTCCAGAGCGGCGGTGAGGTCGATTGCATAGGTTGCTGCAACCGTCGCATCGTCGCCCTTGTGGAAGCCGAGGAAGGTGATCACCTTCATGGTGGCGGCGGTGCTGGATGCACCCGTGGCGCCAGAGCCAATGGCGTTGTTGGCGCGTGTCTGCGCCAGTATATTTGTCGCGCCGGGGACAAACCCGGTAACGGTTTGCGGCGAGGTCAGGGCCGCCCACGCCCCCCATGTCGCGCCGTTGTCGGTCGAGGTGCGGTAGGAATAGCTGGTAATGGCGCTGCCGCCATCGAACGGGTCTGCCGCCTTGGTGATGGTGATCCGGGTTGCTGTGGTCGTGACGGTCGGTGCCGCCATTGCAGACGGCGCAGCCCCGGTTCCTGCGACAACCGTCCCGCTGCCGGTGCCGTCGCCAGCCGTCGGCGCGCTGTTGGTCACGTTCACGTCGCCCGTGGTGGCAAACAGGCCGTAGTCAACACCCGCGACAAGCAGGGCAGGCGTTGCGCTGACAATGGTATCGCCCGGTTGCAGCACATAGCTGCCCGCGACGGACGCCTCGCCGACGATCCATGAAATCGCCCCCTCGGTCACGGCACCGCCGGGCGACGTGTAGCTGCCCGCGATGTAGCTGGCCGACAAGGTGCTGCCGACGATCAGGGTGGCGGGGTTGAAGGACGGGGCCGCAATCGTGGCAATGGCAGGCAGCGATGGGCCGCCGAAGCCGCCGCCTTTCAACTGCGATCCCAGGATCCAGTCAAAGGTCTGGACGATTGCGTCCCTCATCAAAGAGCCTCGCGCTGGATGACCGCGGCGCTTTCGCTGACCCTGCGATAGCTGATGGTCTTGCCCGCCGAAATCGGGCAGCCCTGACCGACGTTCAGGCGGATACCGTCGTTCGGTCCAGGCACTGCTTCTGCGGTGATTTCGACCGATCCGGCCTTGCACTGCCAGATCTCATTTGCCGCAGTCGGGGCGCCAATCGTGGTCCAGGCGGTGCCGATATTGCTGATGCTGGCCATTCCAAAATCCTTTCAATAGGTTGCGGCGCGGGCAAAGACCGCGTCAAGGAACGCATTCGCGGCCGTCACGTCGCCGCTTTTGGCCGACAGGGTGCGCTGATACAGGAACGCCCATTTCGTCTCGGACCGGGGCACCATGGCCATGGCCTCCCACTGCGCCTGTGCATCGGGGTCGGCGGCGAACATGGCGGTGCGGATCGTCGGCCAGGCGCCGGGATCACCGTCCGCGCGCAAGGATCCGTCGATCTTCAACTGGGTCATGGCGCGGTAAACCTTCCACTTTTCCATGGCCACGCTCAGCCGCAGCAGCGTTGGATCTGGCGCGACAAAGGACCATGCCCCCGACACCCATTGATGGTTGGGGCTCGGCCGTTGTGGCACCGCCTGCGTGCCCACCGCATAGGACGTGACCAGCTCATCGGTGGCGGTTTCGAAATAGGCGCCATTGGCATGCACGAAAAAGTTGGGCATCAGATCAGCTCCTGTATGACCAGGCCGGTGAAACTGCCGAACGTGGCAACAACGGAATAGTAATGGCCGGGCGGAACCTGCGCGCCCAAGGTCACGCCCCTGGCGCCAGCCTCACCTGTGCTGCTGCCGACAACATTGTTGGTCGGCGTGTCATTGACATGCAGTGCCATGGTGCTGATCGAACCGACTGCGGTCGCGGCCGACACAGTCACAGCGATCTTGCGCCCCGTGGTGTTCTGATACCAGGTGCTGAAGGCTGGCGATGCGCGCGGCGTCCATTTTTCGGTGGCGCGCGCAGTTTCAGCCAAGACCCCGGTGACGGTCACGCCGGTCGCGGTGGTTTCCAGCTTCTTGGCGCCGTTGTGCGCGATCTCGACCTGTGCCCCGTTGACCGCCCGGATAAAGGTCTTGGCATTCAGCCGATCGACAAACTCGAAGCCGTTGAACCGGAAGGATGCAATGGTGCTCAAGATCGCCGACATGGCCCGCAGGATCCACTTGTCCCCCGGCGTCGAATAAAGCGCCTCGACCTCGCCATTCTGGCCATAGGAAAACAGCTTGTCGCTGCCCATGCTGACGGTGTTGGCAAAGCTGTTGATCCCGGTGAACGTCTGATCGGCATTACGGCGCACGTCCGCACTTGCGGCAGATGCCGCAGCGGCGGCGGCGGATGCGTCAGCCACAAGGCGATCGGCATGGGCGGCGGCGGCATCACTTTGTGCCGATGCGATCTGTGTGGCCGTGGGTC
The DNA here is from genome assembly GCA_964569855.1 of uncultured Rhodoferax sp. Lineage (GTDB taxonomy): Bacteria > Pseudomonadota > Gammaproteobacteria > Burkholderiales > Burkholderiaceae_C > Allorhodoferax. The sequence goes on along the minus strand of CAZMXB010000010.1, from coordinate 4,341 downwards.
CGGCGATCGGATGGCCGCCCGCATCAAAGATCACAGCCGCGCCGACCCGTGCCGCAAAGGGCTTTTGCGGCGTGTCCAGGCGCAGGGTGCCCGTCAGAAGCTGTTCCAGCTCCTGCACCCGCTCGGTCAGCAGGTCAAGTTGCGCCTCAAGTCCAGCCTCGCGCGCGCCCAAAAGCCCCTGCCAGCCCTGTTCGGCCAGCGTCTCGCGGGTGATGTAAAGCGTGCCGGTGGCGTAAGTCGTCGCCGCGCCGACCGTCAGATACAGGCTGCCTGTCGTGGTGCTGGCGGCGGGTGTCACCGTGAAATCAGTGCCGGCAACCAGATCGGTGCGCACCCCCGCCAGAATGACCGCCGCCCTGACCGCGCCCGCGCCATAGGGCCAGTCGATGCCATAGGGGCCCACGCCCATCACCGTGTAACCCGGAAGCGGCACGAAGGTATCAACGGTCATGGCGTTGCTCCGACTTCATTGGGATGACGCGGGCGGGCGGCCCGTTCGGTTGCCTCTTTCGTCGGGGCCGCCCGGCCCGCTACG
>CAZMXB010000010.1:0-3796 GCA_964569855.1 uncultured Rhodoferax sp. | reverse complement strand
CAACGGTCATGGCATGTCTCCGATGTTCGACAGGTCAGGGGCGCGCGACGGCATGAAATCGCCGCGCCGCCAAAAGGGCCGGGTGCCAAAGTCCGACAGTTGTTTTTGTTCCTGCCGCTTCCATGCGGCCTCGGCGCCGGGGTCCAGAAACCACTGCATCTGATCGACAACCGCATGCTGATAGGCGGCGCGCGCATACCAAAGGCTGGACAGAACCGGCGTGTCATTGCGGAACAGGTTGGTCAGATCGCTGCCCCAATGGGTCTTTTCACCCTTGGCCAGCGCGGTCAGGTTCGATGCCACCGGCTTGATGACATCCCCGGCCAGGCTGATGACCGGCCCGGCGATCGTCTCGCCGATGCCGCCACCGATGCGGTTCTGTTCGGCCGCGAAGAAATCGCCGAAGATCCCGAAACCACCACCCTGAAGCAGGGCAGCCAGCCAGAATTTCGGCTCGTTCATCGGGCGCGGATCATTGCCCTTGGCCAGCTCCTTCAACTGGATGGTCAGCGCGCCGGTCAGTTCCAGAAGCGCAAAGGCGCTGGCGGCATAGCCGATCTTGCCGGCAAAGGTCTTGCGCAGGTCCAGCTTGGCGCGCACGCCATTGTCGGTGATGCCAAAGCCCTTGAACGTGGCGCCGGACCGGGCCATTTCACCGGACAGGCTGCCGGGCTTGGTTTCGCCAACGATCCGCGCCGTGGTGGACAGCGTGTCGGTCGGCACCGCCATTTCCAGCTCTTCCTGCAACATGGCCTGGGTGCGCAGCGCCAGCCCCTCGGCCTCGGCGTGCGACATCGTCGTCTGATGTTCCAGCCAGTGCAGCGGCGCGATGAAATCGGCGCTGCCATCCTCTGACCGCAGGCGGCCGTCAGCATGGCGCAGGTGATCCCAATCGGTGGCGGTGATGCCGCGCCGCCGGAACATATCCTGCAAGCCTTGCGGCAGGGCGTCATGGGCGCGGGCGGCATTGTCGGCAAGGTGGGCCGCAAATTCCATTTCAAAGGAAATCCGCCGCATGTCGGTTACATGGGTCAGCGCCGATGCGCGCAGCGTGATCTGCGACAGCCGGTCAGCCTTGGACATCAGTGACACCATGGGCCCCTGCCAGCGCATGGTGGCAACAGCGCCTTCGGCCAGCGCCTCGCCGATAAATCCCATGCGCGCCGCCTGTTCGCGGGTGGCCTGGGAAAAGGTCAGTTGCACCGTTCGGCTGGCGATATTGGCGGGGTTCAGTCCAATCATTCGAGCGGCCAGAAAGCTGGTCGCGCAGTCGCCGGTGGATGAAAAGATGGCGCTGCCAAGGTTCGTCGCCGATACAAAGGCCCGTGCCGTTCGCCCAAGCTGGGCCCAGCCCACGCTTTCGGGGATGCTGGCAGCCCCCGACAGGTGCAACAGATCGACGCGGGCGCGCTTGCCCTGGGTGCCGACGGCATCGACCGCTTTGGCCTCTCCGCCAGCCACGCGCTTTTCAGCCGTCTGGATGGCAAACTCCAGTCCGGCACGGGGGTTCGGTCCCAGAACGCGCATCATGGCCACGTCGCGGGCCAGCCCGTTCAGCCCGTGCATCATTGCGGTGAACGGGTCCGATGCGCCGTAAAGCTTGTTGTAATCCAACCAACTTGTGCCATCCTTGAAATGCAGGATCCGGTGATCGGCATGCTGATTGTAAAGCGCCTTGCCCCCCGGCATCAGTGACGGCGTGCGGTCGTTCCAGCCGCGTGTGGTGATCCCGTCATAGACATTCTTCAACAGCCGGTCGGCGGCGGCGCGATCGGGCTGGCCGCCCGCCACAGCAAAGGGCTTGCCGGTGGTCACATCGGTGATCCTGTCCCAGGCCAGACGCCCGCGGATATCGTCGGCCCATCTGGTAAAGCCGGCGCGTTGCAGTGCCTCGGCCGAATGGGTGTGGCGGACACCATAGTCGGCCAATTCACCGATATCGCCGCCAAGCGCGTTGAAGTTCTGCAATTGGCGGCGCTGCGCTTTGCGGATTGCGTCGGCCAGTTGCGCCGCCACCGGATCGCCGGTCTTTTCACCGTGCGCCTCGCGGATCACATTCTGAAACCCGGCCTCGTCGCTGACGCCGCCGGTCACGGTCTTGTGATGCACATTCAGCACATCGGCCAGATCGCGTCGGATCTGTGCCTCATAAGACATTTGCAAAGACCGGATGCTTTCGCCGGTATAGCCCGCGTCCTCGCGGTAGACGATCAGCGCGCGCAGCGCCAGCGCCGGGTCGGGCGCACTTTCGATGGCTGATTTCAGCCGCCGCATTGCCTGAAGCTGGTTTACGACCATGTGAAACCGCGAGCGGGCGGCCTTCCGGGTTGCCTCTTTCAGGTCGGCCGCCGCGCTCGCTTCAGCCTGATGACGGGGCATGATCGTTTCATACCGGGCCACCAGCTGATTGAATTGGCCCTGGGCCGCCTGGCCCCGCGCCTTATCCACGTCCCCACTGTCGATGCCGCGCTGGATGCAATCAAAGATGCTGGTCATGCCTGACCTCCGGGGTTGCACCATTTCAGATATTCCGACAGCCCATGATCCTGCTCGACCTCGTCCAGCAGGTCGGTGGCGCGCACCTCGACGCCCTCGGCCAGCGTCAGGGTCATGTCGCCGACACCGGCCTTGGCGTCGGCGATGGCGCGGGTAAATTCATAGTCGGCCGGTTCCTGCGCGGGCGCACCGGTATTGACAGGCGGACGATTGCTCCCCACATTGAGGATGTCCTCAAACGAAGGATTTTCCCCTATGACCCCTGAAATTCGCTTCCGCTCCTGGGAAGGCAGGCCCGCGCTGCTAGCAACTGCCCCAGGCTCTGGCTTTCGCGCCGTGTCGATCCTTGAACCCGGCTCCGATTGGGTAAAAGTTGATGGTCTGGATGTGGCGCGATCAGCCGATGCAGCCGGCAGCACGGCCGAAGAATTCTCGGCACGTTTCGCCAAGAGCTTCGGCTCAATCGACCCGTCGGCCGGGATCAGCCTTGTCACATCGATGTTGTCGCGCGCGCTTGCCGCCGAATAGGCCCGGGCCGACTGCTCAAAGATGGCCCGAGCTTCGGGACTTTCCGGATCAAGCGAGCGGGCGCGCTTATATGCTTCTGTCTCGGCTGTTTTCGCCCGGAACATTTCCGGGGTCCAGATCTGGACCTCGCTCAGCATTCCATCAGAATGGCGAATGATGATCTTTCGATCGATGTAGTTGCTGTCTGGCTTTCGCACCCAGCCTTCATCGACGAAGTCGAACCGCTCGCGAAGCCGCACAACCACATCTTCGGCCCGTTCGGCAGCGGGCACAACGAAACCCGCGCGCGAAATATCGGTCAGATGAAGCGGCGAATTATACCCTTTGCGGACGATCTTTTCGACAGCGTCGGCCCGATCTTTCAGCCCGGGGTCTTTGAACTCGACGCCAAGATCCGCCGCGATCCGTTCGCCCTCGGCAACCAGGTCGCGCTGCGCGGCCTCCGCATGGCGATACATGCCGTCGACATCGTGGTAGGGCTGGGCCAGCGCCAGATTTTTCACGTAGAATTCAGGATCACTTCCGGCCTCCATTTCGAATGACGGCGCCGCCGGGGGGACAACAGGGTCAGACTTGCCCAGCCCTTCCAATGCGGCCCCGTCGCCCGCCTTCGCCTCTGGGCTGTCTGCCCCCTTGGCGAACGCATCATCTGCCATGGGCGGCCCGTTTTCGGCGGTCTGGCCACGCAGGGCGATGGGCCGGGGCGCACCAATATCATCGGGCAGCTTGCCGAACACCTCCGGGTCGATGCGGCGCAGGATGGCCGACGTGG
>CAZMXB010000009.1:0-42769 GCA_964569855.1 uncultured Rhodoferax sp. | reverse complement strand
TTCTTGCTGCTGCAGCGGCACGATGGCGTGGCGTTGCGCGTGTTGGGAGCGGATCAAATCGATCTCGCGCAGCTCGTTGCGGGCGCGTTGTTTGAGCAGGGCCGATTGCGGCTGGCTGGCGGCGATGCTGTTGTTCACCACCCAGGCCCAGGGCTCGATGCCAGCGCGGCGCAGGTCGGCTTGCAGGTTGGCGGCCTCCAGCACCGGGGTGGTTTCGGCCAGGGTCACGAGCAGCACCTTGGTCTGCTTGGGGTCCTGCAGCTGCATCATCGGCGTGGTGAAGTGCACGCCCGTGCTGCCCATCTGGCGCACGATGTCGCGGTGGTAGGCGCCGGTGGCGTCCAGCAGCAACAGCGTGTGGCCGGTGGGCGCGGTGTCCATAACCACAAACTTCTTGCCGGCCTCACGGATCACGCGCGAGAAGGCCTGGAACACGGCAATCTCTTCCGTGCAGGGTGATCGCAAATCCTCTTCCAGCAGCGCGCGGCCCTGGGCGTCCAGCTTGGCGCCCTTGGTGGCCAGCACCTGGGCACGGTAGTGCTCGGTGACGGTCTGCGGATCGATGCGGCTGATGGTCAGGTTCTCCAGCGTGCCGTCCAGTGTCTCCATCAGATGCGCAGCCGGGTCCGACGTGGTCAGGTGCACCGGCAAGCCGCGGTGCGCCAGCTCCACCGCCACCGCAGCGGCCAGCGTGGTCTTGCCCACCCCGCCCTTGCCCATCAGCATGACCAGACCATGGCCGTCAAGTGCGATGGAGTCCACCAGAGCCGACAGGCTGGGCGCGGCCGGACGGCCCTCTTCCGCAGCGGCGTGGTTGTAGGCAGCCGGCGTGCTGCTGAGCAGTTGGCGCAGGGCGTCCAGCCCCACCAGATTGAAGGGCTTGAGTGCAATATGGTCGGTGGGCAATTGTTGGAGTGCTGCGGGCATGGCCTCTATTGCCAGCGCCTCACGCGCGCAGATGGCCTGTGCCAGCGGGTCGCCAGCCACTTCTGCAGCGGGAAACACGCCGTTGACCACCAGGTATTGCTGCGTCAGCCCGATGGCGGCCAGCTCGCGGTGCGTGCGGTCGGCCTCGCGCAGCGTGGCGGCCTGGGCACGTGCCACCAGCACCAGGCGGGTTCGCGCGGGGTTGGCCAGCGCGTCCACGGCGGCCTTGTATTGCGTGCGCTGCTTCTCCAGCCCGGCCAAGGGGCCAAGGCACGACGCATCACCCTTGCCCTCTTCCAGAAAGCCGCTCCACGCGCCAGGCAACTGCAACAGGCGGATGGTGTGGCCGGTGGGCGCGGTGTCGAAAATGATGTGCTCGTACTGGCCTTCCAGGCTGGCATCGGTCAGCAGGTTGGTGAACTCGTCGAATGCCGCGATCTCGGTCGTGCAGGCACCCGAGAGCTGCTCTTCAATGCCCTTGACCACGCTGTCGGGCAGCACGCCGCGCACCGGGCCGACGATGCGGTCGCGGGAGGCCTGGGCAGCACCTTGCGGGTCGATCTCCAGCGCGCTCAGGTTGGCCACCGCGGCCACGGCAGTGATGTGGTTGCCAATGGTGATGCCAAACACCTGCCCGACGTTGGAGGCCGGGTCGGTGCTGACCAGCAGCACGCGCTGGCCTGCATCGGCCAACTGGATGGCCGTGGCACAGGCGATGGAGGTTTTGCCCACGCCGCCCTTGCCGGTGAAGAACAGGAAGCGCGGTGTATTGGTCAGGAATTGCATGGGTTCCTTGATGGGTTGTTCAGCAGCACTTGCCGCCGGAGCAGCAATTGCTGGTTGCACTGGTGATGCTCACGGGCTCCAGCGGCAGCGCAATGCCAGCCCAGCGGGCCAGATCAGCACGGGTCGGGTAGCGGCCGGCCAGCGCGACCTCGCCATCCACCAGGGTCAGCGGCAGTGCGTCTTCACCGGTGCGCTCCAGCATGCCCTTGACGACGGCACGTTCGGCAAACACCATGGGCTGCTGCGACAGGTTGAAGCGCACGATCTGGGCGCCACTCTTTTTGGCCCAGTCCACATCGGCGGCAAAGTCCACCAGCTTCTGGTCAACCTCCACACCGCACACGCCCGAGCTGCAGCACAGGGCGGGGTCAAAGATTTCAATGGTTGTCATGTCAATTCTCCAGTTCGGGGGTTACAGGTTTCGCCGCAGCGTTCGGGGTGGCCAGCGCAGCATTCTTCGGTCATGTAGGCAATGACTTCCTGCATCAGGCCCAGGTTGGCGCGGTAACGCTGGAAGCGCCCCTCCTGCACCGCAGTGACCAGTTTGGAGTGGGTCAGGGTCTTGAGATGGAAGGACACATTGCTGGGTGCCATGCCGATGGCGGTGGACAGTTCGCCCGCCACCAGCCCGTCGGGCGCGGCCTTGACCAGCAGCCGGAAGATGTCCAGCCGGGCGCCGGATGACAGGGATTCAAAGACGGAGGTGGCGGTTTCTTTTTCCATGCTTTGATATTACAACAATTATTGAAATGTAGAATCAAAAAAAGAGACGACGGTGACCACCAAGCGCCGCGCTTGGTGGTCACCGTCGCCCGTCGTTCATTTAGACCTTGCTCAGCCTGGTTTGGGTCAGCTCACCCGTGAGGTAACCCACTGCCGCGCCAAACTTGTCCTTGTAGTTGGCCCGGAGCATCGGGTCCAGCGTGGCCTTGACCACGTTGTGAATGCCGCCCCAGTCACCTGGGTGCTGGAAGTTGCTCATGATGTAAGTCCAGCCGTTGAGCTCATCCACGGCCTGCAGACCAGTGGACTCACCGCCGGCAGGGATGGACATGATGCGTGACAGCACTTTGGTATCGACGTTGTAGGCCCACAAGAAGTTGTTGACGTGCTGGCCGCTGTCCTCGCCAATGAAGAGGGTGCGCATTTTTTCGGAGAACTTCAGGTTGTCTGGCGCTGCGATCTTGTTCGGGTTTGCGATATTGCCCAAGGCGTCTGCAGCGATGTCTTCACCCAGCAGCAGGAACTTGGTCTGGACTGGAACCCATTCGCTGACAATCGCCGCGCCACTCGTGTCCTTCTGACCGCCGGTCAGGTTGTGCGCCATCACCCCACCGGCGACCAGGGCCTTGTCGATAATGATGCCGCTCGCCGGGTTATTGGCGGCATTGCCCTTGACCATTGCGGACTGCATGTTCTGCAGGGCCGAATAGGCAATCTTGTCTTTGATGTTGACCGTGGTGCCTTCGAGTTTGGTAAAGCCCATGCTGGCACCCACCAGGTTGGCATAGCGGTGGGTTTCGAGGAACGCAGCTGCCTTTTCCATGCCGGGTTTGAGTTTGCACCACTGTGCGGCGCCGTCCAGGTACATCTTGGTATAGGTTGCATCCACAGGATCGGTTTTCACGGCAGTGAAGATATCGGAAGGCTTCAGGGACTTGGCCATCGCCTCAATCTCGGCGCTCGTGGCGCTGCCCAACTTGATCCAGGTCAGCGCTGCACCGGCCGCTGCGGTGTCAATGGAGAAGCCGCTACCCACCTTGGCCACGTAGAGGCTGCCGGAGGACAGGTCTTTTTCTTTGTCCGCCACAAACATGAACAGACCACCATTGGTGTAGTCGTCCCCCATCAGCACGGTGCGGTTGTCCGGCATCACCTGCACCAGTTCGTGCGAGATGCGGCCCATGCAGTAATGCTTCTTGATGCTGGCAGTGCCGTCGGTTTTGACCGTCACTTCAGGCATATGGCCATAGTTGTAGGGGTTGGCGGTCGTTTCGCTGCCATACAAATTCTTGCTGAAACCCTTGAACATGGTGTTGGTCGCGATGAACTGGGCGTCCGGCTCGTACTCCTCGCTGGACAAATGGGTGCCCCACGGCGACAGGCTGGAACCGCAGGTGATCCACAGACCATTGGCTCCGGAGGTGTCGACGTTGTGGTACTTGACGAGCGTGAGCTTGCCATTGGATGGATCTTGGTCCAGTGTCAGCACGGCAATGGGTGAAGGCAAGTTGCCATACATCGCGGTGACACCATCTTGCGCCCAGGTCGCGTATTCGAACTGCACCACTGCAAACACGGTGTTGCCCTTGACACCGTCAACCTTGGCACCCGGCACGCTGAGCAGCGATGTGCCATCGGGTGAATCGGAAAAATATTGGCGCTCCTTGCCCGGAACGGTAGCGTCGATGATGGGCTGGTTGTTGATGTTGTAGTAGCCACCTGCCAGGATCTTGCCGCCTTTGCCGTCGGCCACCAGATCGCCGGTGACGAAGAAAGGCTGGTAAGTCAGCTTGTAGTCCAGCTTGCTGTTATCGCTGAAGTTGACCGTCATGACCGAGCCCACCGTCGTCGTTGCCATGGCTGCTGCATTGGCCAGCGCAGGCGCGGCCATGCTGGAGAAGCTGACTGAAGAAAAATTGACCGCCGCCGCTTCGCTGCCACCTCCACATGCGGCCAGCGGTAGGGCCGCACCCAGGCCAGCAAAGGCAGACGACAGGGGCAACAAGGGAGCACCGGCCAATACTTGAAGCAAGGAACGACGAGAAAAGTTTGGAGTGTGTGACATGGATCAGCAACGAGAATTGGAAAGACGATGGCACACAGGAGATTGACCCATGTGTGCCTGCGAATCCCAATCGTGCGCCATTGGTATGTCAAGACGATGACAGCACAGTTCACTGCAATATGGAAGCCTGTTCCATATGGACAAACTGCTCTGTCAAGGCCGCAAGCTCGCGCTAGAACGCAATCTGGGCGCCGGCCGGGAAACAGACAACCCAATGATCGCTGGTCAGCCCGGCTCGCTCCGGCTTTCGCGATCGTTCCTCAAGGCTTCACAGGTGCCATTTGTGACATGTAATCCGACACCGCATCGATCTCGGCCGGGGAATAGGGCTTGACCACCTTGACCATCTCTGCGTTGGAATTGCCACGGCTGCCGTCGCGAATTGCGGTGACCTCGCGCAGCAGGTACCGATAGTGCTGCGCCGCCACCATCGGATTGAATCTGGCCGAATCGCCCTCGCCGCCGGCGCCATGGCAGGCCGCGCAGTCCCGCTCGTACAACTGCTTGCCAAGTGCCAGTCCTGTACCCGGGCCCTTGCCAATACTTCCGTCGAACGGCAGTGATTGCAGGTAGGCCACAATGTCTGCCAGGTTGGCCATGGTGAACGTCGGGTCCACAACAAAAGGCTGCATCGACGGGTTGATTCGACGCCCCGCGCGAATGTCCAGCACCTGTTTGGCAATGACGCCGGAATGTTGGCCTGTCAGGCGCGGAATGCTGCCATCGCTGCGACCCGAGGCGGTCTTGCGGTGACAACCCTCACAGGTCGAAAATGCCCTTTTTCCGCGGGCCACGTCGCCCGGTAGGGCCAACAGGGCCCGCAGCTCGGTATCGGCATCAGCAGGGGGTGGGGTCTGCCCATTCGACACTGGCACCAACAGGGTCACCAGCGTGATCGCGATCAGAATGTTGAGCGGGGTTTTCAATCGAACTCCCAGGGAAGGTTAGCGTGGGCGGCCTATGCACAAAAATATACCCTAGTCCCCGAAGTGTTCTCAACGGATGACTGGTGGACGCTACCCCAGTGCCTGGAGCTTGTCTGAGACCAATGTGAAAGACTGATCTGGCCGCCGCGCGGACGTCCGATGTGGGTTAGCCCAATCGCTGCAGAATCAAATCCCAATGCTGCGGCTCCACCGGCGTGATGGACAGGCGATTGCCTTTGCGCAGCAGGATCAACTCCTGCAACTGTGGGTCGGCACGCAGTTCTGGCAACGTCAGGTTGCGGGTCTTGCGCAACACCTGCACATCCACCAACAGCCAGCGTGGTGCATCCGTCTTGGACGCGGCGTCATGGTACGGTGATTGAGGGTCGAACTGCGTGGGGTCGGTGTGGGCCGCAGAGGCCACCCGCGCAATGCCCACAATTCCGGGCACGGCACAACTGGAGTGGTAGAACAATACGCCATCGTCAATCTGCATGGCATCGCGCATGAAGTTACGGGCCTGGTAGTTGCGCACGCCGGTCCATGGCACCGTGGCCTGCGGTGCCGCCAACGCGTCGTCAACCGAAACTTCGCCGGGTTCGGACTTCATGAGCCAGAACTTCTTCATTTGTGCCGAAGATCCATCAATACGGTAGGGCTGGCGATGCGCCGTGGCCCGGATACCCTGTCGTCATACGGCTCCAGCGCGAGTCCTTTGCCCACAGATTTGCCGCGCGTTTTGTCCACGGCTTTGGACTCGGTCCAGCGCGTGTGCAAACCGTCATAAAGTGCCTCGATGTTTTCGGACTTGTCCTTGGCTTGCGCAATGGCCATGTCCAGCACAATGGTGATCGGCTTTGCGTCGACGCCGTCTTTCGCGTCCAGCTTGACCTCCACCCGGGGGGGATCTCCCAACTGTTGCTTGACCAAAGCTGCCGCACGGTCCGCTGACACGCCGGGTAACAACAAAGCGAACTCGACAGCGTCCGTGCGGGCGGCGATACCCTCGCCAGAAACTCGGGCGATACCCCGAACGACTTGCGCAAACAAATCGTTCGCGACCTTTCTGCCCAACAACCCGGGAACATCCAGCAAATCCGCGGCGCTTAGCAGCACCATGCAAAACGGCCTCCCACTTTGCCGGCAATCTGCCAATAACACCGCACCATGCACAAAGAACCCGGCTTCGTTGTAGAGCTGCGTTTTGTCATCCCGCAGCGTGGATTCCGTGCTTTCCTCCGACAGGCGCAACGCGTTGCCGAATTGAAGTGTGATGGGTACCACCGCGATCAACACACCGGTATACGCCAGCACGGCCTGCCAGGGCACTGCGGCCAGCGTCAGCCAAGCCACCATGGCAAAGGCGGCCAATGCAAACAGCACCAGACCGAGAGCCCAGGGTCTTGCAAGCAAAAACAGATAAAACACCAGGGTAAGCGGCGCAAGAATCGAGTAGGGGCCAATGGCAGAACCAGGCCCGGCCGACAACTGCAACAGCACAGCTCCAACCAGCAACAGTGCAGCGCGCGCAAACATGGCCACTTGCTGGCGGGCCGGAAACATGCGACCCCAACCACCAATGCAGGCAGCAAAGAGAACTACCAACCAAAATCCGAACCCGGTTGCGTTGAACACAATGTTCAGCCACAGGGAATATCCGGCGAACACCCACGCGACCTGAGGCTCCAGTCTGCGCAACCTGAATGTCACGCCCGTCGATGCCCGGGCGTCCCGTTTGCCGTACCGGCTTTCGGCCGCGTCAGTACGCCGGCGTCCCTCGGAGCGGCGCTTGTCGGTGGGAGGGGTGTTTTCTTTGGCCTGGATCATGTCAACAGTCTACCTGCGTAACATGCGCCGATTTTGTAGTCTGTGCGTTATCGCACCAGACAACGGTTATGCCTTTTCATTTGGAAATCGACTCCTGCGCCTAATGCTATTAGGGTTTTCCCGTATATATTGGATTAATTCTTGGACGCCCTGCCTTCGGGTTGCCAAGCTTGCCAACCATTCATGGAGCATGCACATGACCGCTTTGTACCTATTCAGTTTCTTTCTTGTATTCATGATCACCTTGTTTCTGGTGATCGTCGGCGTGCGGTATGTGGGTGCACGGCAAAAAGGTGCACGCAAAAGTCTGTCGAACAAAAGCCGGCGGATTCCTGTGCACGGGTCGCGCTAGGCAACTTGGACAGGATGCGAGCCCCTCAGCGAGAGATTCTCAGCGCAGTGTCTTCCCGCCTGATGTGATGGACACGAGATCAATGGCGCGCACTGACTCATATTTTTTGGCGCGAAGATTGATGCGAAAGCCGCCGATGTCGGCATTGGTCATGGACTCAAATGCCTTTTGGAGTCCGGATCGATCGGGTTTGCCGTTACCCATGGCGCTACGCTGGACACCTTGCGCAAAGGCTCGCGCGGCGATGTAGCCCTCGATGCTTTCATAACTTGGGGCTTGGTCGGTCTGGTTCAAAACGTCAAGGTATTCCCTGACGATCGGGCTACCCGTATTGCGCGGCGACGGCACCACTTGCGAGACCACGATACCGCCGATATCTTTACCCAACGCACTGAACAACGGATCAATACCGACCACAGAGAACGTCAAAAACTGACCGACGAAACCGGCACGCCGCATTTTCTTGATGAATGCCGCCGAGGAATTGAACAGGCTGAACAGAATGATGGCTTGCGGCTGGGCTTTCATCAGGGTTGTCACGGCGGCCTCGACTTTGTCGCTGTTAACCGGTGAAAGCGCGTGAGCAATGATGGCTGGGCGCTTGAGATCAACCAGTGCTTCATTGACTGCGGCCAGACCCGCGCGCCCCATGGCATCGTCCTCGGCAAAAACCGCAATCCGTTCCTGATTGAGCGTGGCACAGTGCCGCACGACCTTGTAGGCTTCATCAGCCAGCGCCGGTCGAACATGAAAAACGTGGGTCATATCGGGGGCATGCAGGCTGTCTGACGCAGCAAAAGGTGCAAAAAAAATCACGCCGGATGCCTTGGCAACCGCTGAAGCTGCATCGCAACTGGCGGTACCAACAAATCCAAACAAGGCATCAACCTTGTTGTCGATGAATTGCTTGGCATTGCGTGCCGCCACAGCGGCGTCGTACCCGTCGTCCAGTACTTTGACCTCAATCTTGTAACCGGCGACCCCATTCTTTTCATTGATGGAATCAAAGTACATCTTGGCGCCGTTAAAGTACGCGAGCCCAATCTGGTCTGCTGCGCCCGTCAGGGGTACGGACTGTCCCAACACCAGTTTGCGCGGCTCTTTAGACGATTGCGCGAAACCGGACGGAGTTACCAATGCCGTGCTGCCAGACAGCCCCCCCAGAATCAATGTGCGACGATTTAACGGCATATTGAACCTCCAAAAAATATTTGCTCGTTCCCGACAAAATTTTCGCTTCCCGCACACAAGTATGTCACGCCTGCGGTAGGTGCGTACATCTAATAGCCTTTCACTTTGCCCTGCCGGGAACGCGCGGGTGTCCATGTTGCGCACCACATCCACGCTGGCGACCGCAGGCGCTTGCAGGGTCTCGAGGGGCTTAGCTTGGTCCGTCCAACCACCCGACCGCCGAAAGCAGACAGCTCCGTTGACGAGCGCGACCACATAAATGCCTTGCAACGATGCGCCGGTTGCGGTCACTGTAGCCATGGAGCTGTAGGCGTCCAACGTTCCGGTTTCACTGACCACCACTGACGCGCTTGCGGGCAAGCTGGCGACACGGCGGCGATGACCTCGGCGGGCATCGCCCAGATCGGCAGGCCGACCGGCGGGTTGTATTACGAGGTGATCTACCGGGCTGGCTATTCGCCGGGTACCTTGGTATTGAACACGCCGGTTCTGGCGGCATCCGTCTGTGCCCACATCAAACCCTGCAATAGCACGAAGCGTTTGCCCTTGGTTCGCCTCCAATCGAAAAACGCTATCAAATATATAGCTTATTAGGCATATAGCACGAGGGCTCCAGCCCAAAACAACCACATACCTGTCGAAATTCCGTGCTTGCATGAATGCACTTCGATAATGGCAACCGGGGTCCGGAGTGTCTGCACTATCATCTTGACGCGCCTGAACCGAGGGTGAAACAGGAGACCTGACTTTGAATCTGACAACCCCACCGCGACTATTCGCAGCCATCAGTTTTTTGATGGTAATTGCGATGGTGGTCGGTACGGGCTTTAGTCAGGCACCATTCTTTCGGCAATCGATGATTGACCGCGAGGCCGCCATCGTGCAGGACATGGTCTACGCGCTGACGATAGACCAGGATGTTTCGGCGTCGCATCTGCAGAATTACACCAACCCGGAAGCCCGCAAGCGCTTTGACCAAACCTTCAAAACACTCACCAACTTGCCCGACACCGCCCGCATCAAGGTGTTCAACCAGGACAACACCATCATCTGGTCGGATGACCCCAAATTGGTAGGGACCCGGTTGACCGGTCATCCAGATCGCCTGGCAAGCGCCATGCAGGGCACGGTTCAGGCAGTCTTCAATCCGGCCATGAACAAGTTCGACACCAGTGCGCAAGGCCAACACTACGAGGGAACGGTTGAAGTGTATGTGCCCATCTTCTCGCACGCTACGCCGCAGCCTGAGACCCAGGTCATCGGCGTCTTGTCGCTATACCGCAACCCCCATGATTTGAACCAAACCATACAGCGCGGGCTTTACTTGTTGTGGGCGGTCATTGGCGGGGGTGGAGTCATCCTGTTTCTCGTTCTGTACCAGGTGTTCAGCGTGGTGTATCGGCGCCAGCAAGTCGCTGAATCCGAACTGGGCAAACTGACCAGCGAGCATGAACGCATCGTGCAGATCGAAAAGATGTCGGCCATGGGAGAACTGGTTGGCGAGATTGCCCACCAGTTGAACAACCCACTGGTTGGCGTGATCAACCTGAGCCAGCTTGCCCAGCGTGAGATCAACGACCCCGAGCGAGTGGCAGAGCTGCTGGCCGAGGTGCAAAAAGCGGGCACCGAGTGCCGCGACATCGTTCAGCGCATCTTGCGCATCAACCAGAGTTCGCGCTCCACCCTGCTGCCCACCAACATCAATGAGCTGGTGCAAGACACAATCACCTTTTGCCACCAGAGCATCGATGTGCAGCATGCGGTGGACTTCGTGGCACCTGACCAGCCTGTCACGCTCAACGTCGATGCGGTATTGATGCGCCAGGCGCTGTTCAACCTCATCCACAACGCCATTCTGTCCGCACCGGGCGCCCCCGTTCAGGTAACTTTGACCTTGACCGAGCGCGGGCAAACCGCGGGTGCCCAACTCAGCGTGACCGACACTGGCCCCGGCTTCAGCCCGGAGACGGCCGCCAGTTTGTTCAAGCCATTTTTCACCACGCGCGCAACCGGAACCGGACTGGGGCTGTCCGTGGCCCAACACATTGCGATGAAACACGGGGGCCTGGTACTGGCCGAAAACTTGCCGCAAGGCGGCGCCCGATTCAGCATCTGGCTGCCCCTGGAGCACACTTCATGAAGTCCAAAATTCTGCTGGTGGATGACGATCCGTTTACCCGCAAGCTGTTTGAAAACCTGTTTCGCGCAGGTGGCCCCATCGAGCTGGTGACCGCAGCCAGCGTGGCACAGGCCCGTCAGGCGTTTGACCTGGGCGACTTTCATTTGGCGATCCTGGACCAACGCCTGCCCGATGGCAATGGGCTTGACCTGTTTGCCGATATGCGCAAGATACGCCCGCGTCAGACCGCCCTGATGATCACCGGCCATGCTGAAGTGCGTGACGCCATGCGGGCGGTGCGCGACGGTCTGTTTGACTACCTGACCAAGCCGTTTGAAAACCTGGAAGAGCTGGAGGCCATCATTGCCAAAGCTTTGGAAATGGACCGGGCCTACCGCGAGATCGCGGATCTGAAAGAAATTCTCACCGCGCAATCGGGCGACCCCATCATCATCAGCCACTCGGTGGCGATGGAGCGGCTGCTGGTGCAGATGCGCCAGGCCGCTCCGCTGCATACCACAGTGCTCGTGGAAGGCGAAAGCGGCACGGGTAAAGAGGTGATTGCCAAGTTGCTGCACTCGCTCAGCCCGCGTGCCAGCGGCCCGTTCAAGGCACTGAACTGTGGTGCACTATCAGAGTCGCTCATTGAAGCAGCCTTGTTTGGCTACGAAAAAGGCGCATTCACAGGCGCGGTGAAGACTACGGCCGGTTACTTTGAAGAAGCCGACAACGGCACGATTCTGCTGGACGAAATTGCCGACATGAGCCCCAAACTGCAGGTCAGCTTGTTGCGCGTTTTGCAAGAGGGTACCTTCGTGCGCCTGGGCAGCACGATGCAGCGGCCTTCCAATTTCCGCTTGGTTTGTGCAACCAACAAGCCGCTGGAAGCTGAAGTTGCCGCAGGACGGTTTCGCTCCGACTTGTACTACCGCATCAACGTAGTCCGCCTGCGTGTGCCGCCCCTGCGCGAGCGCCGCGACGATATTTTGCCGCTCGGCCTGTTCTTCCTGGACCACTTCAACCGCAAGTTCCACAAAAGTGCGGGCCCGCTGCAGGCCGACGCCATTGCTACATTGGAAAATGCCCACTGGGCCGGCAATGTGCGCGAGCTGAAACACACGATTGAGCGCGCCGTAGTGATCAACGCCGGGGGCCCTGTCAAAAGCGTGGACTTGGGTGTGTCCAGCCCAGCGGGAGACGCCGTCGCGGTATCAACGACTGTTCAAACGCAATTGCTGCCGTATCGGGAGGCGCGCCTGCTGTTCGAACGCGCCTACTTCACGAACCTCATGCAAGCAGCCGACGGCAATGTGTCCGAGGCGTCGCGCATTTCCGGTGTGGCCAGACAAAACATCTACGGGCATCTGGAGCGCGCCGAAGTTGTCTCGAAACCGTGACACCTGTCATGGTTTTGTGATGACGGGATTTTTCGGCTAAACCCCGTCAAACGCCCGAATTTGCCGTTTTGACCCTCAAATTTCCACTTCTCGCATCCATTTCTGTCGCAATTGATGTGGCACACAGATTGCAAAGCATTGATCAGCACCAAAGAATCTTGCGACCCTTTGGTTCTCATCTCTAACTCAACGAGGAAACCACCATGAAGAATACTTCACTGTTACGCGCAAGTGCCGTGACCCTTGCAACGCTGGCTCTGTTCGGCTGCCAATCGGTCGAAGAAAAAGTGTCACCAGACTCCCTGGTCGCAACGTTCACCAGCACCGCCCCTGACCTGGCCGCCGGCGCAGCCGATCCGGTCTGGACCAGGGCCAAACCGCTGTCGACACCCCTGACCGGCGGTGCCAACTTCGGTGCCAAGCCCGGCGACAAGGGCGAGACCGTGGTGACCCTGAAAGCGGCCTACACCGCCGACATGCTGTACATGCTGATCCAGTACAAGGACCCGACCAATTCTGTCCGTCGCGGACCCTACCAAAAGCAGGCCGACGGCACCTGGAAAAAACTGGTTGACCCCTCCGACAAAGGCGGTGACGACAACATGTACTACGAAGACAAGTGGGCCATGCTGTGGCCCATGAATGAAGCAACGGAGAAGCCGTTTGCCAAAGAAGGGTGCGCCATGGCGTGCCACGAGGGTCAAACCAAGCCTTACGGCAACAAATACACCAATCTGCCAGGCCAGATGCTGGACATGTGGCACATGAAGGGTGTGCGCACGGGACCATGGGGACTGGTACACGATCAGTACACCGACGACACGCGTTATGACCCGAAAACCGCACCCAATGCAGGCCGCAAAGGCGACCCATCGACAACGAGTGAATACGCCAGCATCAAACTGGTCAATGGTGTCCCTGAATTCATGAATTCCGACGCCAAACCGGCCAATGCGGGCGGCGCTTACTACATCAAGAAGGGCAATGAAGCAGCTTTTGACAACAGCAAATTCAAGGCTGGCGACGAGGTAGCATCCATTTTCATCATGTCGCAGGCCGGAACCGACGCCGGTGACGTCAAGACCGCCAACACCTATGCCAACGGCATGCACACCTCGGTAATCGGCCGCAAGCTGGTGACGGGCAGCAAGTTTGATGTGCAGTTTTCTGATATGGGCAAGCGCTACGGATTCGGCTTTGCCGCCTTCGACAATGCGCAGGTCCGCCATGCCACGTCGGATGATCCGATGTACCTGGTGTTTGGCAAGAAATAGGTCAGCCAACCAGCACGGGCTGCCCGAGTGCGGGCAGCCCGCATGGGTTTCGGTATGGACATCCTGATCATCAGTGTCAGTGCGCTGGTCGCTTCCTGTTTGACCTTCTTTTCAGGTTTCGGACTGGGCACCATCCTGACCCCTGTATTTGCGCTGTTCTTCCCGGTATCGGTTGCCATTGCCATGACGGCCGTGGTTCACCTCGCCAATAACCTCTTCAAGATCGCCCTGGTCGGGCGCGATGCGCATTGGCCCACCGTCATTCGCTTTGCATTGCCAGCCGCGATGGCCAGCATGGTCGGAGCCGCCGTGCTGGCCCTGGCATCCACAGGCATGCCATGGGTCCGCTACGAATGGCTGGGTCGGACCCACGAGATCACCGCCGTCAAAGCCTTGATAGGCGTGGTCATCTCCGTGTTCGCGATACTTGAACTCTCGTCCTCTTTTGCGCGCCTGGCGTTCCCCGCACGCTGGCTTTCTATTGGCGGCCTGCTCTCGGGGTTCTTTGGTGGGTTGTCTGGAAACCAGGGCGCGTTGCGCTCGGCCTTTCTCATCAAATTGGGACTGACCAAAGAAGCCTATGTCGCAACGGGCGCCGTGTGCACGGTGATTGTGGATCTGGTACGCCTTGTGGTCTACGGTTTTGCATTGCCCGCGTTGCTGGAGAGTGCACACAGCAGTCAATCCGGCACGCTGGTATTGGTTGCTACCGGCTCGGCTTTCCTGGGCTCTTTTTTCGGAAAGAAGCTGTTAAAAAAAATAACGCTTCGAAACGTTGAACGGGTGGTTGCGACCCTGATGGTCGCCATAGGCACGGCATTGGCAACAGGACTGCTCTGAGCAAAACAAGCTGCACCCAAGCGGCAGTCACTTTACCCGCTTGTAGCGGCTATAGCCACCCAAATTGCGCTCCCTGGGTTCTAGCACCAGCGCGGTTTGAGGCGGCACCGTCACGGTAAGGAAGCCGGAGCCAATCGTTGTTATCGCCTGGTCGGGGTGCAAGGCATCCACCAACGGGGTGTCGTCCATCAGGTGGGCATTTGCCACCATGACGCGCTCGGTTACTTCCTGGCCGGTCGGGTTGGCCAGTACCAGCACGGTGTCCAGCGCGCGGTCGGTGTGGCGCTCGAAGGCGTACAGCTTTTCAGACTCCACCAAACGGAAGTCCCCGACCCGCAAGGCACGGTGGCTCCTGCGCAGCGCGATCAGTTGCTTCATCCACACCAACTCGGGGTTGTCACTCTGCATCAAGTCCCATCGCATGGGGCTGCGGTTCTCGGGATCGGGGCCGCCGGTCATACCCACTTCGGCGCCGTAGTAAATATTGGGCGCACCTGGCAGCGTGAACTGCAGCGTTTGCACCATGCGCCGCAGGGTGGTGTCGGGGAACTGGTTCGCAATTCGGGGGATATCGTGGTTGTCGATCACCATCCACGACTTGAGCATGGGCTCGATGCCCGCTTCACGCACCATGCGTTCGGTCATGCGTGCGCCTTTGGTGGTGGACAGCTCGCCGTTGGCCACACCCAGCACAATCTGGCGCAGGCTGAAGTTCATCACCGCATCCATGGACTGCAGCCACTCGCCCGGATAATTGGCAATCTCCCCCACCACCAGCGAGCCGGGCTTTTGCTGGTGTGCTGCGTCCGTGAGCGCACGCAAGAACGGGTGGCCCAACTCAAAGG
The DNA here is from genome assembly GCA_964569855.1 of uncultured Rhodoferax sp. Taxonomy (GTDB): domain Bacteria; phylum Pseudomonadota; class Gammaproteobacteria; order Burkholderiales; family Burkholderiaceae_C; genus Allorhodoferax. The sequence goes on along the minus strand of CAZMXB010000009.1, from coordinate 27,497 downwards.
CTGTGTCCAGTCGCCAGCCATCAGCGCCGTCGCGCAGATAGCTGCGCACCACCGATTCGGGCGACGCGTACAGGTAGTTGCGCACCGCCGGGTTCTCCAGGTTCAGCTCGGGCAGGTTCTGAAAACCTGTCCACACCCGTGCGCCACCCGCGTACTGCGCTCCGATGGCAAACCAGTCGCGCCACGGGCTTTTGGGGTTGTTGAAGGCGTCTTGAAACTTGGGCGCATTGCGCCCCATGTGGTTGAATACGCCGTCCAGTACCAGCTTCATGCCGCGCTGGTGCACATTAGTGGCCAGTTGCTTGAACTCCTGGTGCGTGCCCTACTCGGGGGAGATGGCCTTGAAGTCAAAGGCGTCGTACTTGTGGTTGGTGTAGGCCAGGTGAATGGGGTTGAGGTACAACACATCGGCACCCAGTTGCTGGATGTGGTCCAGGCGTGTGGTGAGGCTGTGAAGGTCGCCGCCCCAGAAATCCAGCTCCGCACTGTTGAGCTTGGCGTCCGCAAGGTAGACCCCAGCCTTGGCCGGCTCTGACCAGTCGCGCAGCACTTTGGGAGCCGGGTAAAACGCGCGTTTGGATTCCAGGTGGGCCGACGGGACATACCGGTCGACGATGACCTGGTACACGATGGCACCATTGCGCCAGTCACGTTCACGCTTGTCAAAAGTGGTGTTGTCTGTGGCGGCCAGCGCGCAATTGCCAGAGGAGGCAGCCTGCAAAGCCACAATACATGTGACAACGAAGTGTTTTTCCGGACGTTTCATGGTTATGAACTCTTCTGGTCAACATAAAGTCACTACAAAAACGATAGCTGCTTACGCAATAGAAACGAGGGCTAAAGGCCGATTTGATCCGTTCTTTGCGGCTATGGAGTGTGATTGCCAGGCCTGCGGCTATTTCCGCTTGTCATTGCTGCCATCACGCCCGTAAACCCGGCACAGATGCGCAAGACGCCTGGCGTGCTCGGGCAACACTTGCGACCATTCAAAGCGCCATTCCCAATAGCCCTCGCACTTGCCGGGAAAGTTCATGCGATGCTCGGTGTCGAGGCCCAGGATGTCCTGCATGGGGTGAATTGCGGTGTCGGCCACACTGGCGCACGCGGCGCGAATCAAGTCCCAATGGACGTCGCTGCCATCCACGCCCAGATAGTCACGCAGGTACCTGCGCTCTTTGTCAGACGCCGCTTTCCACCAGCCCAGGGTGGTGTCGTTGTCGTGGGTGCCGGTGTAGACCACGGTGTCGTTCTGGTGGTGGTGTGGCAAGAAGGTGTTGGTACTGTCGCCACCAAACGCGAATTGCAGTATGCGCATACCCGGAAAGGCAAACGCGCGGCGCAGGGCCTCAACATCAGGCGTCACCTCGCCCAAATCTTCGGCAATGATGGCCAACGGGCCCAGCGCAACGTGGATGGCACTGAACAACGGCGCACCGGGGCCGGGTAACCATTGGCCTTTCATGGCGGTAGGTTCGCTGGCTGGCACTTCCCAGTAACTGGCAAAACCGCGGAAGTGGTCAATTCGTACGATGTCCACCAGCTCAAATGTGCGCCGGATGCGCTCGATCCACCAGGCGTAACCCTCACCGGCATGTGCCTTCCACAGATACATGGGGTTGCCCCACCGCTGGCCGGTTTCACTGAAGTAGTCTGGAGGAACACCAGCGACCACGCGCGGGCGGCCATCTGGATTGAGATCGAACAAATCTTGGCGCGCCCACACCTCGGCGCTTTGATAGGCAATAAAGATGGGCGTATCACCAACGATCTGGATGCCGCGCTGATTGGCGTAGGCGCGCAGCCTGAGCCATTGGGTAAAGAAGCGCCACTGGCAAAATTTCCAGAACGCAATGCGTTGGGCATGTTGTATGCGGGCCTGCTCCATGGCCTCGGGTGTGCGCTGGGCCAGTCCGCCGTCCCACTCGCACCAGTCTTTCCATTGGAAGTGCTCGGCCAGCGACATGAACAGGGCGTAGTTGTCCAGCCAGTTGGTGTGGCCCGCACAAAAGGCCGCAAATTCAGCATGCCGTTGGGGGTTGGCGTCCTGCGCAAAGGCGCGGGCGGCGCGGGCCAGGCGTTCCATGCGCCAGGGCCATACCGCGGCGAAGTTCTGGCGCTGGGCCTCAAAACCGGCATCCGGTATTACATCTGCAGGCGTGAGCCAACCGTGTTGCAACAAGTCATCCAGGTCAATCAGCAGCAGATTACCGGCAAAGGCCGAACTGCTCATGTAGGGCGAGTTGCCCGGACCAATGCCACTAAGCGGAAGGATTTGCCACAGCTTCTGACCGGCGGTGTGCAGCCAGTCGACAAAATGGTAAGCCGCAGAGCCGAGGTCTCCGCTACCGTGCGGACCGGGCAAGGAGGTGGGGTGCAGCAGCACGCCGCTATTGCGTGGAAACTTCATAGATCTTTGGTAATAGGAAACCAAACAATGGCTGTAATTGGGTTGCAGTTCGTAAATGCATGGCGGATGCTACGCGTATACGGCGCAAGGGTACGGGTCGACGAAAAAAAAGCACCTATGGTAAATACCTTGCGATATTGGCCCACTCAGGAGCCGAGGGAGGTCAGATGGGCCAGGGTTCCGGCGACACTGATACCAGGGGCCTTGCGGCGGGCCACACTGGCCGTAGCGGCGCCAGGTGCCACCTCATCCAGGCCCAATGTGACATCACTGCCCAACGCGGGAACGGCAGCGCCGCGCTGCAAGGCAACACCCACCACCAGAATGTCCACCATCAGCAGGTGCAGGATACGGCTGATCATGGGCACCTGGGTGGCTATGTCTTCCACATGGTCGACGATCAAAGCCAGATCCGCTTTGCGCGCCAGTGGTGACTGGCTCTCGGTAATGGCAATGACAGTAGCCCCACGCTCCTTTGCTTTTTCTGCCACGTCCAGCAGTTCTGGGATACGACCGCTGCTGCTGATAATCAACACCACCACGTCGGGGCGCAACAGGTTCGCAGACAGCGATTGCAGACGCGGGTCAGTCTGCGCCATGGCGGAGACACCGACACGCAGAAATTTAAACTGCGCATCGTTGGCGACTGCACCATAGTGGCCCACCGCGTAGATCTCGACGCGAACCGAATCGGCAATCAAGCGCATGGCGCGGTCCATGCTGTCACGGTTCAGATGGTCACGCGCCTGCAGAATGGCCGACGCTGTGTTACCCAGCACCTTGGCACCGAGTTCCAGCATCGAATCGTTGCCTGTCACCTGGGTGTGCGTAATCGGAATGGTGCCGGTCAGGCCGGAAGCCAGGCGCAGCTTGAAATCCGACAAACCTTCACAACCCAACGAGCGACAAAACCGGATTACCGTGGGTTGACTCACATCGGCGGCACGGGCAATGGTGGCGATAGGGTCGTTGAGTGCCGAGCGCGGTTGCAGCAAAACATGTTGCGCCACCCGCTGCTCGGCCGGTGACAAACTGGGCAAGGCCCTGCGGATCTGACCCAGAATGGCAGATCCGTTGGCACCGTCGAGCTCACGCAACTGTGCAGCCAAAATGACAGCCGCGCCTACCAGGGTGGCATCCGTCGCCGTAATGACAAAGCTGGGAATGCCCTTCATGTAATCGGTAAATCGCCCCTTGTTTTCAAAACGCGCACGAAACGGTGACTGGTCAAAATAAAGCCCCAGGCGCGGCACGATGCCACCACCGATGTAAATCCCACCAAACGCGCCTTGGCTCACCGCCAGATTGGCCGCCGCTGTCCCCAGGATCGCGCAGAACACATCAATAGCTTCTTTGCACAAGGCGTCGGTACCAGCCAGCGCCTGGCGCGTGATCTCGGGCGCATCCAGAATGCGTTCAGGCAACCCGGCGCGGTCTGTCAGCGCCCGGAAAATCAGTTCGATGCCGGAGCCCGACAAAAGGCGCTCAAACGACACGTGTTCAAAGAAACGCCATGCATATTGCAGGATTGCAACTTCGCGTTCATCGTGCGGTGAAAAGCTGGTGTGGCCGCCCTCGGTACCCAGCGCAATCCAGCCATCTCCCGCGGGAATCAAGCCCGAAACACCCAGGCCCGTACCCGCGCCGATCAAACCCACCACACTGCGTGGAATCGCACTGCCACCGCCGAGTTGGCGACGCTGCAACGGTGACAGGCTGGGCAGGGCCATCGCCAGCGCCGTAAAGTCATTGACCACCACCAGGTTGTCAAAGTGCAGGCGTTCGCGCATCTGCTCAATGGAAAACTGCCAGTGGTAATTGGTCATGCGTACCTGGTCACCCGCCACCGGATTGGCGATGGCCACTGCCGCATGCCGGATGTCCCCGGGACTTACGCCTGTCAGACCCGACAGGTAAGCCGTCACGGCCGAGTGAAAATCCGAAAAATCCGCGCAACGCAACGAAGCGGTCTGCTCAAAGACGTGGGGTGCAACCTCCAATGCAAATCGCGCGAAGGTACCCCCGATATCTGCAATCAGGCGCGGATGGTCAAAACGCGGTTCGGACATGTCGGATTCCCTTTGGGCGGATTCGGGCCGGGTCTGGCAAGGGCCAAGCTTAACGGATGCATGGCGCTGCCACCCTAAGCGTCACGACAGGGTGTCTAGCGCCTGGCTGGCACCAATCAGTGCCGGGTTGGAGGCCGTGATCAGCCACACCGGTACGTTGGCCAACATTGTTTGGTAACGACCCTTGCTCTCAAAGGCCCGGCGGAATACGGATGCATCAAAAGCAGCGCCCAGGCGCGGCACAATTCCGCCGCCAACATACACCCCCCCCAACGCCCCCAGGGTCAACGCCAAATTGCCGGCAACACTGCCGAGAAAGCCGGCAAAAAACCGCACGGTCGCAATGCATTGGGGGTCAGACCCGGCAATCGCCTCGTCGGTCACATCGGACGGTCGCAACACGCGGGGTGGAACACCGTCCATGGTGCACACTGCGCCGTACAAATTGACCAAACCTGAGCCAGACAGCACGCGTTCGGCGCTGACGTGCCCAAATTGCTCGCGCAGGATCCCTATCAGGGTCGCCTCCGACGCGTTCGTGGCCGCCAGTGTGGCGTGGCCGCCTTCACCGCTCAGAGCGCTGAAGCGTCCATTGGGGATGGGCACCAGGCCGGACATGCCCAAGCCCGTCCCAGGCCCAAGCAGTGCGATAGTTGCACCAGGCACGGGCTCTCCTCCACCCAAGGCGTGCAAGTCCGCGGACCTCAACGCGGGCAGGCTCATGGCCAACGCAGTGAAGTCGTTGATCACCAGGCAGCGCTCCAGCGCCAAGGCACGCTGGAATCCGGCAATCGAAAACCGCCAAACGTTGTTGGTCATGCGCACATCGTCGCCCGTGATCGCTGTCGCGATGCCGATGCCGGCCCAGCGCGGGGCTTTGCGGCCATGGGACCGCAGGTAACCCATGGCCGATTCCTCAAGCGAGGCGCTGGCTTCGCAGGGCTGCACGGAAACGTCCTCCAGGGCGGAGCCGGCAGACTCCTGCCATGCCCAGCGAGCATTGGTTCCACCAATGTCACCCAGCAACCTCGGATAACCCTGATTCATCCGTCACTCCCTTATTCTCGGTCGATGTTACATCGGTATGTAGTCAAACAACACAAAGTCTACACCAGCAAGAAAAGCAAAAAACTAGGGAAAACATTGATTTTTATAGTTATATGCTCAACGGAAGCAACAGGGTCTCCAACTGAATTAGTAAAACAACACAACTCATCCACCTATTGCTGGGCTGCCAACATCATCATGGCCCCCAATGGGTCGATCCATCTCAAAATATGCACCGATAGATGTGTAGTTTGCCTACAAAGATCCTTAAATTGAAAGTTTGGTTCTGCAGAACGAGCGCGCATTTGCTGCAAATTTGTTGGAATTTCGCCAATAAACGCTATTTATTGGTGCAATGAACGGTCGAATTGCACCATTTAAGTGTTAACCCCTATGTTTGAAAATATCTTGTTTTGATACAAACTGAGGTGCGAACAGGGAAACCGCGGTCCCTATTTACGTGTCTTTTGTGCCCCGCCCAAAAGAATCTTTGCCAGCCCCAGTGCCATCCAGGAGAAATATTTAAATGAGTTCCACCGATCAACGCGCCTCGCGTCGCTCTCTCTTCAAACTGGCCCCTGTGGCCGCCGGCTGTGCCGTGCTCATCGTGACATCCTCTGGCGCGTTCGCCCAATCAAGCGCGCCAGAACTCAACACCGTGACCGTGACCGGTATTCGCAAAGGCATTGAAGACGCCATTTCCGTCAAGCGAAATTCGGACGCCATCGTCGAATCCATTTCCGCCGAGGACATTGGCAAGCTGCCGGACACCACCATCGCAGAGTCGCTCGCGCGCCTGCCAGGCGTGACAACCCAGCGCACCAAGTCCGGCGCTGCATCGACCATCAGCATCCGCGGACTCGGCCCCGACTTCAACGGCTACCTGTTGAATGGCCGCGAACAAACCAGCACCGGCGACAGCCGCGCCGTGGATTTGAGTGTGTACCCCGCTGAGCTGATTGCTGGTGCAACCGTGTACAAAACGACTGATGCGGCCCTGATGTCTGCTGGACTGGCAGGAACGATTGACAACCGCCTGATCGATCCGTTGGCCTTCCCTGGCCGCGTGTTTGTTGCCAACATTGAAAGGGTGCGCAATGGCGTGGGCCTGGAAGGCATTCCCGAAGGCAATGGCAATCGCCAGAGCCTGACCTATGTAGACCAGTTTATGGATCGCAAGCTGGGTATTGCATTGGGCTTTGTGCGCGTCGACGGCACCAGCAATGAAATTGGAGCCGGCGGCTGGGGAGGCGACAACCGGACCACCGCCACGCTGACCAATGGAACCGTAGTTCCCAATGTGAAAGTGCCTGATACCTGGGGCAATGGTATTGATTTTCAAACCAAAACCGTCACCGACAAACGCACCGGTGTCGCGGCCATCGTGGCCTACAAGCCAACCAAGAATTTCACCAGCCAATTGGACTTGTTTTATTCCAAAGCTGACAACACCCAGAAGTTCGCCCGTATCCAGGGTGGTTTGGGCGGCCCCATCACCAATGCCACCGTGGTCAACGGTGTGGCCGTCAGCGGCACCTACGCCGTGGGCGCAGGCGCCAATGGTGGCGGCTTGATCGACCGCATCGAAAGCATTTTTGATGACGACACCGTGCAGTCCTTCGGCTGGAAAAACACCCTGAAGATGGACAACGGGTGGTCGGCATCCATGGACCTGAGTTCCAACAATGCCAAACGCACCGAGCGCGACATCGAGGCCTACGCAGGCATCCCCAACGCTGACACCCTGACTTTTGACAATACCGGCAGCTCGGTCAAATTCAAGCTGGGTAGCCCCCTGAGCTACACCGACCCCAACGTCATCAAAGTGCGTGACCAGACCGGCTGGAGCGGCATCAATGGTGTACCACAGGCCGGTTATGTCAAGGGACCCACCATCATTGACACCGTCGACGCCATCCGCTTTGATTTCAAGAAGGAATTCGGCGAAGGCTCCATGTTCTCCGACGTGCAATTCGGCGCCAACTACTCCTCGCGTTCTAAGGAGCGCAGTGTCGATGAAGGTCTGCTGGTCTCCACAACCGGAGGCGGCAAAGACGCCATTCCCTTCCCATCTGGTTCGTATGTGGCCAACAACGTCGGTGGCACCGGTCTGGATCTGCTGACCTTTGATCCACAGGCTGCCTTGTGGCCCGGTGCTGGCATTCTGCGCAAGTACAACGATGACATTTTGTCCAAGAGCTGGGGCATCAAGGAAAAAATCACCACCGGCTATGTGAAGTTCGGCATCGACAGCGAATACGGCAAGGTCCCTGTGCGCGGCAACGTGGGCCTGCAAGTAGTCAACACCGACCAGTCATCGTCTGGCTTCAAGGCCGGAGTGGGTTCGGACGTGGTGTTGACCAACCCGTCCAAGGGTTACGTGACCGACGGTACCACCTACACCGACGTATTGCCCTCGTTGAACCTGACCGGCGATCTGGGTTCCGGCAACCTGCTGCGCGTTGGATTGGCACAGCAAATTGCACGCTCGACATTGACCGACATGCGCAATTCATTTGCCGCCAGCGTCGACACCAACGCAGGCAACTCCACATTTGGCAGATTTGTCGGTTCCGCGGGCAATCCGGCTCTGAAACCCTTCAAGGCCACCGCACTGGATGTGTCGTTTGAGAAATACTTCGACAAGAAAGCCTACTTCAGTGCAGCGGCGTTTTACAAGAAGCTCGATACCTACATCACGACGGCAACCAATAGCGCCTATGACTTCACGAGTTATGCGCAGTCGCTCGGCCTGGCGATTCCTCGCGCCGGTGCGATTGGCACCTACACCACTTCGGTGAACGGCACGGGTGGTGATCTGCGAGGCATCGAGTTGGCAGCTTCAGCGCCGTTTGGCCTGTTCATGCCCGCGCTCGATGGATTTGGCATCAGCGCCAGCCTGTCCTCCACTGACAGCTCGGTCAACCTGCCCAACCTGATCGGCTTGAATCCGAACCAACAGGTGCCAACCACTGGCGAGACCATTCCCTTGCCTGGCCTGTCCAAAGACAACCGCAAGCTGACGTTCTACTACGAGAAGAGGGGCTTCAGTGCGTTTGTTGCCACCAACTCCCGTTCGACCTATGTGGGTAGTGTTGCCAACGACGCTACCGGCGGCTACCCCACGCTGCGCTACATCGAAGGCTCCAGCTGGTTGTCGGCACAGATCGGTTATGAATTCCAGGAAGGCCCGATGAAGGGTCTCGGCCTGCGCCTCGAAGGCAATAACCTGAACAAGCCAACTTACCGCCAGTTGAAGGCCGACGGCACGGTCGACAGCGAAAACAAGACCGGCAGCACGGTCATGCTCAAGGTTACGTACAAGCTGCAGTAAGTTTCGCTCCAAAATTGCCCCTTTCCGAGCCAATCGGAAAGGGGCTTTTTTTTGTCGCGTTGACTAGAATGATTCGAAGGCGTGGGCTGCAATGGCGACACGGATTTGACAATTTAGCGGGTGGAAAATATGGAACAGAACACTGGATTTGAGATCGTTATCGTCGGTGGTGGAACTTCCGGGTGGATGACTGCTGCGGCCCTGGCCAAGGTGCTCAAGGGCAAATACCCGATCAAGCTGGTGGAGTCGGACGAAATTGCCACGATTGGCGTGGGCGAAGCCACCATCCCGATGATCAACCTGTTCAACCGTCTGCTGGATCTGGATGAAAACCAGTTTATGCGCGAGACACAGGCGTCCTTTAAATTGGGCATTGAGTTCGTCAATTGGGGCCAGCTGGGTGACCGCTACGTGCATGGTTTCGGCGTCATTGGCCAGGACAACTGGACGGTAGACTTTCACCAATACTGGCTCAAGCAATTCCAGGCCGGTAAAGCCAAAGATCTGGACCACTACTCCATCAACACGGCGGCCTGCCATCAGAACAAGTTCATGCGGGCCCAACTCGATATGCCCAACTCACCGTTGGCGCATATTGCCCATGCATTCCACTTTGATGCTGGTCTCTATGCGAAGTTTTTGCGCAAGTTCAGCGAAGAGCGCGGCGTGACCCGTATCGAAGGAAAGATTACCGACGTGGTGAAGCGTGAGGACGACGGATTTATCGAATCCGTGGTCATGCAAAGTGGGCAAAAAATCGGCGGCAGCCTGTTCATCGACTGCTCCGGGTTCAGGGCGCTGCTGATCGAGGGCGCACTGCAGACCGGTTATGAGGACTGGTCACACTGGCTGCCCTGTGACCGTGCCATTGCCATTCCGTGTGTGTCCGCCAAAGAGCTCACACCCTACACCCGCTCAACTGCGCGGAGTGCTGGCTGGCAGTGGCGTATCCCCCTGCAACACCGGATTGGAAACGGCCACGTGTTTTCCAGCAAGTTCATGAGCGAGGATGAGGCCACGTCCATCCTGCTGGGCAACCTGGATGGTGCGCCGCTGGCCGACCCACGCACCGTCAAATTCGCCGCCGGCAAGCGCAAGAAGGCCTGGAACAAGAACTGCATTTCCATTGGTTTGTCCAGCGGGTTTCTGGAGCCGCTGGAGTCCACCAGCATCCATTTGATCCAGATGGGCATTGCGCATCTGTTGACCTATTTCCCGGCCCCCGGGTTCGAGGCCGCTGATACCGAAGCCTACAACCGCGTCATGAACCAGGAATATGACTGGGTGCGCGATTTCATCATCCTGCACTACAAGGCAACCGAACGCACCGACTCACCATTCTGGAACTATTGCCGCGAAATGGAGGTTCCCGAGTCACTGGTGCAGCGCATGGACTTGTTCCGCTCCCATGGGCGCGTCTTCCGGGAGGGCAACGAGTTGTTCACGAAGGTGAGCTGGTTGCAGGTCATGCACGGGCAGCGGATTCGACCCAAGGCCTACCACCCGCTGACCGATTTGCTGACCGAAGAAGAAATCCAGAAGTACCTTGAAGAGGTGGAGGGCGTGATCAATGCCTGCGTCAACGTCATGCCAGCCCATGCGGAATTCATTGCCAAAAACTGCGCTGCCCCTCCAGTCAAAATGGCGTGAACCGGCCCGGCCCACAACCCGCACCGGTCTGGTTTGCTTACCGCGCCGGGCGCGTGCAGGTAAAAAAGCCGTTCACCGTGAGGCGACCCATGCCCATGGGGTCATTGAGCTTTGCGGGATTGGTAATGTCGCTCGAATGGAACAGCCGGCCGTCGTAAAAAATCATCCGGTTCCACCGGGCGGCCACCCGGCCTATGACCCGGAAATGCGCATTGGACTGGGTCATGTACGAGGCGCTCCAGCCGTACTTCGCTTCAAATTGTGCCGACTCCATCACACTTGCGTCCTCAACCAAGGCCTGCGCAGCCGCTTCAGAACCCACAGGCTCGAAAAATACCGTGCCACCCAGCGACGGGTCCTCAAACAGGTACAGCACCGAGGCAGAGATGGTGTGACCGGGGTCGATGTGTGCACTGTCCCGATGGCAGATGCGCTGCCGTGCATCCAGCACCTGCGGCTCCAACACTACACGCGACAGGCGCGAAACCATCGCCACGCTGCGCCGGCTCTTGAGCAAGTTTCGTACATGCAAACGGAAGAAATCATCGAGGCGAGCGGAAAAATCATCCGGCATCAACAACTGCCGACCCGGGAAAGCACTGCCCGGGGCATAGACAAAATCCGCACCATAGTCCTGCGCCAAGTCAATGAGCCGTTCCGGGTTATCCAGTGCCTCATCCACCACCAAAACACGTTCTCCGTTGTCCAGCGGCACGGCAACAATGCGCGGCCGTGGATTGAAGCTGACGGTGTATTTTTTCATCGCTGCGACCCGTTGCAAACCGACAAGTTTAGGCTAAAGTTCCCGACTCGGAACCGCGTGCAATGCCACTCCAGGCCGGTGTATTCAACTCCCTTTCTCCAACCACCCAGAACCCGATATGCGTCTCAACAAAACCCTCTCTTTTATGGCACTTGCAATGGCAAGCCTGGTCGCCATGCAGGCCTCACATGCCAGTGAGGCGACCATGGCCGTCGTCAAGGCCATTGAGGCGCGCGACTGTGTTGCCGCGGTGCGTGAACTCAATGCCGCGCTGGCCACGTCGAGCCCGGAGGCGCTGATGTTGGGCGGCTCCATGTTTGAGCAGGGTCTGTGTTTGAAGCCCAACCTGGAGCGCGCCGCACGCCTGTACCTGCGAGCGGCCGACGCAGGCGCGGGCAGTGCACGATCCCGCCTGGCTGCACTCTCCGCGTCTCCCGCGGCCGGCCCGGACAAAGCAACCGCGCTATGGTGGGGTTTACAAGCCGCCCTGCCCTTGCCCAAGGCCTGCATGGTCGGCAACGAACAACGCGCCAACGCCGATGCGTTTGCCCTGTCCCTCAAAGCTTGGCCGCCCGGATTGCTCGACGCCTGTGTCCATGTCACGGGAACACTCGCCGTGCTGGATGCGGAGTTCATCATCAAGGAAGCGTCGGCTTCCAACACCGGCATTGCGGTCAGTTTCCTGCCGGCGGCCGGTCGCATTGAAGCCGGTGTGGACCAGGTGACCCAGACACTGCGGGACAGCAGCGCACGGGTCACCGAGGCCCACAGCATGAGTGGCGTGATGCAATCCGGCTCGGCACCCTCACCAGAGCAACTGCGGGCCCAACAAGTGCAGGAGGAAATGAAAAACCTGGCGACACAGGTACAAAGCGTCGGGCGTGACGCCCTGGTCCGGTTTCCCCGACCCATGGGGGTTGACGCGGATTGGCGCATTCAGTTGCGCGTGGAAGGCGTACGCTCCAGGTAAAGCACTGCGCGCGCCACAACCTGCTGGCGTGCAGACGCTAGGGGCATGGCCCTAACGGGCCGGGGCGTCCACCGAAAGCAAAAACTCAAGGGGTATGTCCACGCGCGAAGCCCAATCGGTTTCGCTGTGTCCGGCTCCTTCAAAGACCCGGCTCTGCCAATCTACAGCGTCGTACCCCAGATCTTTGACAATCGCATCGACAAACGCCTGGTGAACGCCGTACACCGCATCGAGTCCTTCGGTTCCGTGGTCAAAGTAGATCCGATGGGTTCCCGGCTTGGGCAAGTGCTGGCTCAGGTAATTGAAAGCCGCCAGCGGCAGTGTGGCGTTCTGCAGCTTTTGCGGGGTGCCCCACACACCGGGCTTGCCAATCCAGTGGGTTGACAAGGCAGCGACGCCGCCAAACACCTGAGGATATTCGCACATTGCATACAAGGAAACCATGCCGCCCATGCTGGAACCCATCAGAAAAGTACCCGCAGCCTCACCGCGCGTGGAGTAGGTTTTGTCTATGAAGGGTTTGAGCTCTTCCACAATGTAGCGAACGTATGCATCGCCCAAAGTGCGATCCCACTGGGCACGCCGGACGTAGTCGTCGCGAACGTTTTGGGGTGCCAGCGCCAGGTACTTTTCGGGGTAATACTCGCTGTAACGGTACTTGCCGTTGTTGGGAATCGCCACCACGATGGTGTCCTGCACCCGGCCCTGCGCTATCAACTTTGATAGCGCCTCATGCACATTCCATGAGGCCTTGTTCCAGGTTTGGCTCGCATCGAACAGGTTTTGGCCGTCCTGCATGTACAACACCGCATAGTGCCTGTCCGGTGTGTATCCGGGCGGTAGCCAGACATCAATGGGTCTGGGGTCCACATGGCGCGATGGCACATTGCTCAGGCGTTCGATACGCCCCGTATTGACGGAGGGTGGAGTTTCGGACCAGGGCTGCGCAGCTTGGCCCAACAGCGAGTGCAGCATGATGGCAGTTCCAATCAACAGGTGGGTGATCCGGCACATATGATGGTTGGGTCGATCAGTGTGCCATGCTCACTGAACACGTTTGAACACCGAATAACCACCGGCAGGCCGAACATCGGGTGCCAATACGGCATACCCACCTGGGGACACAGTGATCGTGGCCATAGAGGCCATCACCCGCACCGGCTTGGCGGCCGGGCTGAGCAAATCCTTCAGCAACGAGCCATTCATCAGCTTCGAATTGGCAATCAACACACGCTCGGTCACCGGTGTTTTGCCCGGGTTGGCCAACACCACCACGGTGTCCTTCACACGGTCCGTGTAGCGCTCAAACGCGAGCAGCTTATTGCTGGTGACCAATCGAAAATTGCCGATGCGCAGGGCCCGGTGATCCTTGCGCAACTGGATCAATTGCCGGGTCCACTGCAGAGTGGCGTTTTTGTCCTTCACCAGATCCCAGCGCATGGGAGAACGGTTGGCCGGGTCTTCGCCTCCGGTCATACCCAGCTCACTGCCGTAGTACAGATTGGGCGCACCGGGCAGCGTGAACTGCAGCAACTGGGCCAGCCGCTGTTGTGTAACTTTTGGCAGCACATGGGTCAGTCGGTCATTGTCATGGTTGTCCAGCAACAGCCACGATTTCAGCAGGGGCTCGATGCCAGACTCCTGCACCGTGCGGTCGATCATCGCCGCAGCCGTTGGCGGCGCAATCAGCCCATTGACCGTGTTCAGGATTACATCGCGCAGTGTGAAGTTCATCACCGCATCCACTGCCGGAAACCACTCCTTGGGGTAATTGGGTATTTCGCCCACCACCAACGATCCGGCTTTGGCGCTGTGCGCGGCGGCGGTCAGTTCTGCCAGGTATTGGGGCCCGAGGTCGGGGGCCACGTCCAGCCGCCAGCCGTCAATACCTTCGCGCAACCAGGTCTGCACCACCGAGTCGGGTTTTGCATATAGGTAGTCCCGCACTGCCGGGTTTTCGAGCTTGAGTTCGGGCAGGTTGGTGGCCTGAAACCAGCCGCGTGCACCGCCGGGGTATTGGTCGCCAAAGAAAAACCAGTCGCGGTGCGGACTCGATGGGTTGTCCTGTGCGTCTTTGAACTTCTCGGAGTTGCGACCCATGTGGTTGAACACCCCGTCGAGGACCACTTTCATGCCTTTGGCATGGCTTGCACCAATCAGGATGCTCATGTCCTCCTTGGTACCGAACTCGGGCGAGATTTTCAGATAGTCGAGTGCGTCGTATTTGTGGTTGGTGTAGGCCAGGTGAATGGGGTTGAGGTAAAGCACGTCCACACCCAGATCTTGCAGATAACCCAGCTTAGACGTTACGCCGGGCAGGTCACCACCCCAAAAGTCCAGTTCATGGCTCCACACATTGGCAGATGCCAGATATTTGCCCCGCTTGGCATCTTCGCTCCAACGGTGCAGCACCTTGGGGGCCGGGTACAAGGCGCGCTTGGCATCCAGATTGGCTGGTGGTACAAAACGGTCGACCAGCACCTGGTAGACGATGGCACCGTTGCGCCAGTCCTGCTCGCGGGCTGTGAACACGCGCGCCAAAGGGATATCAGATGGACCAGCATAGGATGGGGCTGACAGCGCGGTGGTCCCCACCCCTGAAGGTTTCCCGCCGATCGTTTTCCCGTCACGACGCGCCTGCTGCAAAAAAGGTAAGAGTTGATCGCGCCAGACCCGATACCCCATAGCATTCGGATGCAGGCCATCATTGAAGTAACGGTCAATTTGCTGGCCTTTGGCGTCAACAAAGCCCGCATACAGATTCAGATAGGAAACATAGCTGGCGTAAGGCGGGCTTGCCGCCATCGCCACCAGTCGCTGATTGACTGGCACTACGACTGCAGCATTCTTGGCCGGCTCATTGGTGGGAAGCAGCGACTGCAAGACGATGTGGGCATTGGGGCGGGCCTGGTGCAACCGGGCGATGACTGCGCGAATGCCTTCAAACACGCTGTCGCCCACGGGTTCCTCAGCAGCCCAGGTGTTGTTGATCCCAATGAGCAAAACGATGAATTCCGGATTGAGCGCCGGATTGTCGAGTTGCCCGTCGCCCCCCTCGGCCCGGGGGGCCAGTCGCTTCAGGACGTGCTCGATGCGGTCACCTGAAATGCCCAGATTCAACGCATGGTTTTCTGGCTGTGAGCCGCCAAAAGACTCGTTCCAGACTTGCCTCCCGAATTTCTGCCCTTTTACCCAGGGGCTGTCATCCAGGAGCCAGAAGTCCGAAATGGAGTCTCCAACAAACAGCAGTTTGATAGCACCAAGATCCTGGGCACTTCGCAGATAGGCATCAATTTCAATTGCCCGGCGTTGCCAGTGCTCGGTGCGTGCTGTGGGTTTTGTCGATCCGAACTCAGCCGCGCACAGTGCGCCTGAGAATGCCCACCCTGCGAGCGCGGTGGCGGCCCAAAGCATTGCATTGCGCGAAATACTTTTTGTCATGGTTCGACTTCCGGGGATGGGTGGTCGGGCTGTCATTGGCCGGCTCCCAGCAAAACGACGCCAAAAAGGGCGGGCAGCGTGATGTTCAAATCACCATGGACGGCGGCGACCGCTGGCCCCCCCAAAGCATCCGAAAACTGCAAAACAGAAACACCCGCGGGCAACTTGACCTTGACCGTTTGCCGCGTCGTGGAGTTGTTGGTTGCAGTGATGGCAACGCTGTTGCCGAGTCGGCGCAGCAAAACGATGGTGTGGTCATCGACATGCAGCGGCGCGTCTATCGTGCCCCGGCGCAGCACGGCGTGCTGGTTGCGCAGGCCAATGATTTGCTTGAACGTGGCAAGCATGTCGGTGTCTGGCTTGCCGCCCTGGTCGGCCCACGGGTAGGTGGCCCGGTTGTAGGGGTCATCGCCACCCGTGACCGCCACTTCGTCACCGTAGTACACCGTAGGCGCGCCGGGAAAAGTCATCTGGAACAGCACGGCCAACTTCAACCTTTGGCGGGCTTCGGCAATGACCTTGGCATCGGTCGTATCGGCGTGCCAGCCAAACTGGTGCAGCGCACGCGCCTGGTCGTGACTGGACAGCAGGTTCATCAGCGCGTAAAAGGCCTGGGGCGGGTAGGCCTCGCGCATCAGCTCGATGTTGGGGTACAGGCTGCGCGCCTTTCCGCCGGCCGCATATTCCAGCACCGTGTTGCGAAAGATGTAATTCATGGTCGAGTCAAACATGTCGCCCAGCAAATACTTGGACGCATCGAACCAGGTCTCGGCCACAGTCAGGGCATCCGGCCGATGCGCCTTGATGGCGCTGCGCCACTCGCGCCAGAAGTCGTCCGGCACCCACGGCGCCACGTCCATGCGCCAGCCGGCCGCACCCAGGTTCAGCCAGGTTTTCATGACCGAGTCGTTGGCGCCATAGGCGAAGTTGCGCCAGCCTTTTGACGCCTTGTTCAACTCGGGCAGGTCGGCCACATCGACCCATCCCTTGTACTGCTTGGCCGGGTCACTCTGGCTGGCATCCAGCGTGTACCAGTCGGCATAAGGCGATTGCGGGTTGATCTTGCCGCCCTGAAAGGCGCCGTCCGTGCCGTGGTTGCCAAAGCGGTTGAAGTAGACAGAATCGTTGCCGGTGTGGTTCAGGCTGGTGTCGGGCAAGACCCGGATGCCGCGTTTGGCGGCCTCAGCCGTCAGTCGGGTGAAGTCCGCATTCGTTCCAAAGCCCGGGTCCACCATTTTGTAGTCTGCCGTGTCGTACTTGTGGTTGCTGGCGGCCTTGAAAATGGGCGTCATGTACAGGGTGTTGGCGCCCAGATCCCGGATGTAGTCCAGCTTTTCGATGATGCCTTCGAGGTCGCCGCCAAAGAAGTCATTGTTGAAGTGGGCGTCCGAGCCATCGCCACTGCCGGGGACCGAGGGTTTGTCGTTCCAGTTTCGGTGGAACTCCACCGTGTGGTCGTGGTATTTCGCGGCTCCGGGCTTGGGATCATTGGCCGGGTTGCCGTTGCGAAACCGGTCCGGAAAAATGTAGTAATAAACCACATCCGGTGCCCAGTCCGGCACCTTGAAACCCGGGTCGTAGACGGTCTGGCGGAAGCGTCGGATGGCACTGGCAGTTGCCGGTTTGCTGTCTACTGCGCCTTGGCCGCCTGAACCTTTCTCGCGGGTCCAGAACACCGGGTCACGGTTGTTGTGCAGCACAAAGCGGGCATCCCCCACCTCCACCTCAAACCAGTAGCCGTAAATACCAACGCTATCAAACTGATAGCTTGTTGACCAGTTTTCACGAGGGCTAGAGGCACTTTTTATCATGGGTACTCGGGCTTCCTCGCGGTACTCCAGCACTTCCTGGTTGCCCTCCAGACGGCGCCGCTCAACGACCATGGTCAGTTTGCTGACCCCGGGCAAGGCCGAGACGGTGAACGCCATAGACGTGCCCGGCACCGCCGCGCCGAAAGGCCTTTTGTAAGCCAGCGCGCGCGAGTCAAACTGCAGACTCAACGCAACCGGGTCGATCACGCTGCGTGCGTTGGGATCGGCAAAGGTCTTCGCGCCCAGACTCAACACGGGTTTGCCGCCAACGACGGCCAGCCGTAAAGTCTGCTCACCCGAAAAACGCAGGCGGACATTGCCTTTGGCACCCCGCTCCAAGTCGCCCATTGCGGTTTGGCCGAAGCTGGACGCGTCCCGCCAGCCAGCATCGGCAATTTTGAAGTCTTGGTCGGCCGACAGTTTGACGTTCAGGTAGTAGGCGTCACAGCTGTACTGGAATGCAAAGTCGTCCTGCGCCGCCCAGTTGTTCATGCTGCCGCGCAAAAACAGCGTGGTGTCGCCAAACGGTGCGCTGGTGGGGCACGACTCAATGCCCAGCATCCCGGGCGCATTGCTCGAACCCATGCGCAACGTAAGGCGGTGAACGCCCGAAAATGTGTGGCGCATTTCAGCCCCCTTGATGGCCAATTGTCCGTCGATGGGACTGCGTCCATAGTCCGCGTCGGGCGACCAGCCCTCGTCGCCCAACTTGAACTTGTGCTCGCCTTGCAGACGGGTTACCAACTCATACCGGTTACAAGCCCAGGTGAATCGTTGGGCGTCAACCGCATTCCAGCTGTTGAAGGTACCGCGCAGGTACAGTGCGCGTCCTTGCAACGGGTCTTCTGCACACACAGCCACGGCTGAAGCCGAATTGGCTGGCACTACTATTGCTTTAACCAGTTCATCCGCAAACAACGAGGTCGACGAAAGCCACAGCAACCCTGCCACCCACCATGCCCTGGTTTTCATCGTGCGTGTTGGCCCATCATGGTGACCCTGAGGTTAAAGTGCTTGAGTGTACCGAGTAAAAGTAGTATTACGACATGGTAAAAACACCTATCCAAACGGATTTCATTTCTACTTCAACAGTGTAATAATTCTCTTAACTAACGCAATGTAGCAAAACTACCAAAAATCTCGGGTCCTTTATGGGTTTACCCCACTGCTCACGCGGTGGGGTTTTTTTTGCCTTTCCGCTTTGAGCACAAAGTCTGGGCCAATTGGGCGATACCCTTGTCCTCAACGCGCTTGGCGTTGGCCCTGGTGGGTGCCAGTCTTGCGAACTCCGGGGCTGGCTTGCCATCCAAAAGCGGTCGCAACTGTGCAAACGTTTTGAAATTCAAACGATTCACGTCAATCGCCATTCATCGTTGATCGACTGGCTTGCTTATCTGTCCCAGACTTCCGTTTCAAGATCCGCCTCAGGATCAACCTCATCGGACAAGACTGGGTATTTTGAATAAAAATACACCCTAGCCCTCGTGGAATATACGTTAGTCGCTATGAATCAGATAGCAACCTTTCTTGCTCCTCAGCAGACTTTGGTGAAAAGAAGCAAAGCACGCGCCGGGTTCGTTTGTCCAATTGAGCAGATCAACCAGCGGCCCTGTATCTGCGGTCACTGCGGCTTCATTGGCCGAAACCGCGCGGATGGTTTCACTCTGGGTGGACGCACTGCTTCTGGCACGTTGCGCCAGGTCGCCAAACAGGGGCCCGGGAGCTTGAGGGAGATGGCGTTTATGGCTGGAATGTAATACGGGTGCGCCAACCAAACGATTCGTTGGTAATTTGACCGCCTTGGGCAGGGTTCCGCTTACCCCTTGACCCCGCCCGAGGTCAGCCCCGACACAATCCAGCGCTGCGCCGCCAAAAACACCAGCGTGATGGGCAAGCCCGACAACACGGCCGCCGCCGCAAAATCGCCCCACAGGTAGCGCTGCTCGTACAGGTAGTACTTGGAACCCACGGCCAGCGTCAGGTTGGGCTCCTCACGCAGCAGCACCGAGGCAATCGGGTATTCAATGATCGTGCCGATAAAAGCCAGCACAAACACCACCATCAGGATCGGCACCGCCATTGGCAAGAGCACCTTGTAGAAGGCCTGCCAGGAGGTGGCGCCGTCGACTTTGGCACATTCTTCAATCTCGGTCGGTATGGTCTCGAAATACCCCTTGATGGTCCAGATGTGCATGGCCACGCCGCCGATATAGGCCACGATCAAGCCGCCATGGGTTTCGATGCCCAGCCAGGGAATGACACCACCAATCGCTTCAAAAATGGCATAGATGGCCACCAGCGCCACAGCCACCGGAAACATCTGCAGCAGCAGCATGCTGTTCAGAATGGTGGACTTGAAGCGAAAGCGCAGTCGCGCAAAACCATAGGCAGCCGTCGTCGAAACACCCACGATCAGCAGCGATGAAATGGTTGCGATCTTGATCGAATTCCACAGCCACAATAGCACCGGGAACGGCGGCTGCACCACCACACCGTCGGCCTGCATATACGAAAAGCCCAGCGCCAGCTTCCAGTGCTCGAGGCTGATCTCGGTGGGGATCAGCGAGCCGGTGGCAAAGTTGCCCGGCCGCAGGGAAATGGACACGACTGCCAATAGCGGAAACAGCGTGACCGCAATCAACAGCCACAGCCCTGCGTGGGCAGCCACTATGCGCCAGCGCTGGCTCTTACCGGTAACAACGGCCATGGCTAGTGCCCTCCCTTGTGTTGGCTGTCCTTGGACTGCGTCAGTTTCAGGTTGACCAGGGACAGGATGGCCACCAGGAAAAAGATGACCGTCGATATGGCTGCTGCCAGCCCAAAGTTGGCCCCGGCATCGGTAAAGGCAATGCGGTAGGTGTAGGACACCAGAATGTCGGTGGTGCCCGCAGGCAGTTTGGTGTTCAGGTAGTCCGGGCGGCCGTCGGTCAGCAGGCTGATAAGCACAAAGTTGTTGAAATTGAACGCAAAGGCCGAGATCAGCAAAGGTGTCAGCGGCTTGATGATCAGCGGAGCCGTTATGCGCCAAAAGTTGGTCAGCGGCTTGGCACCGGCGATAGCCGAAGCTTCATACAAATCGGCCGGGATGGATTTGATCAGCCCCGTACACAACACCATGATGTAGGGGTAACCCAGCCAGGTGTTGACGATCAGGATCATGGCCTTGGCCAACGTCGGGTCGGCAAACCATGCGGGTTTGATGCCGAACACGGCATCCAGAATGGCATTGATCTCGCCAAAGTTCTGGTTGAACAAACCCTTGAACACCAGAATGGAAATGAAACCCGGTACCGCATAAGGCAGGAACAGCAAGGTGCGGTACAGCGTGCGGTATTTCAGTGCCTCCCAGTTCAGCACCACGGCCAGCGTCATGCCAATCGCCGTGGAAAACAACACCGTCAGACCGGCGAACACCACAGTCCAGATGAAGATGGAGACGAAAGGCCCGCGCATGTCGGCGTCCCCAAACAAGCGCGTGTAGTTGGCCAATCCCACGCCGACCTTGAAGCCTGGCTGCAACCGGTCACCCTTGGCATCTTCAAAGAAGCCGGTGTCGCGGTTCGGCGTGTAAATCGCCCCATCGGCCACACGCTTGAGCGCACCGCCCGGCTGTGCCAGCCACAGTGGCTCGAACACAGCGAACTCATGAAGGCCAGCGTATAGCAGTGTGCCCTGGTTGGGCAATGCCAAACGCAAGTCCATCAGGGCATCGCGCTTTTCAATAATCTGGCGCAGCGAGAACGCCGGGGCCAGGTCCTTGCCAGCGGCCCAGGACTGCATGGGCACTGGTGCGGTCTGCTTTTCAGACAGCAACAGCGGCGGCGAGATAAAGCGCTCCGGGGTGCCGCCCTCACCTTGAGATGCCAGCACCAGACGCACGCTTTGTCCTTCCGGATGCACCGTGAAGGCAAACGCCCGGGATTCATTCACATCGGCCTGGTCCAGCAGGTAGCCCCGTGCCCGTTCTTCACTGAGGAGGTTGTTGGCCGAGTAATTGGTAAAGCCGATCTGTATCGTGTAGACCAACGGAAAAGCCACAAACACCAGCATGGCCATGACACCCGGAAAAAGGTAACGCCAGGCCAATGTCTTGGCCGACACATAGACATACAGGCTCACGGCACCCAGGCTCAACATCACCACCGCCCAAACCAAACGGCCGCTGTTGTAAATGCCAAAACTCAGCCACAGCAGACCCAGCGCGACCATTGCGGCCACCGTGTTCGACACCAGGGAAGAAGACGTCTTGGAAGTTTTCATGTCATTTCACCAGCATGCGGGCGGCCGCACCGTCCAGCGCGTCCTTGGGGCTTTGTCGGCCCTGGCTGATGGCCTCCAGTGCGGCGTCCATGGCGGGGAAGAAGCGGCCCAGTTCGGGAATGTTGGGCAGCGGCTCACCGGTTCGGGCGTTTTCCATCGTGGCGCGGATGTTGGCGTCCCCTGACAGTTCGGCAAAGTAGACCTTGTTGGCGGGTGTGCCCAGGGGCACATCGGCAGAAATCATTTTGAGGCTGTCGACCCGTAGCAGGTGGTTCTCGATGAACTCTCGCGCAATGTCCTTGACCTTGCTCGGGGCCGAAATCATGCATCCCAATACGCCGACAAACGATTTGGACGGCTTGCCGGGAATGACGGCGGGCACCGGAGCCACCGTGAAGTTGATCCTGGCCTTGCGCGCGTTGTCCCAAGCCCAGGGGCCGGTGATCATCATGGCAATTTCACCCCGGGCAAAACCGGCTTCCATTTCCGCGTAGCGCGCACCACGCGGCATATAACCCTCTTCAATCAGACGTGACAGCATGTGTGCACCGGACACCGCGCCAGGAGCATTCACTCCCACCACAGACGGATCCAACTCGCCGGTCGCAGTGCGGCCAAACACCTCACCGCCGGCACCGGCCAGTAGCGGCCAGGTGAAGAAGGACTTGTTGTAGTCCCACAGCAGGGCTTTTTTGCCCTTCTTGACCAGTTCCCGGTCGAGCGCCATCACCTCGTCAAAGGTGGTCGGTACGGTCTTGACCAGATCGCGGTTGACCACCAGGCCCACAGCCTCAATGGCCAAGGGGTAACCCCAAACCTTGCCCTTGTAGGTAAAGGCTTTCCAGGCCGACGCATCGATCTCGTCGCGCACCCGTTTGGACGGGTGGATGGGCACCAGAAGTCCCGAGCGCGCCCATTCGCCGGTGCGGTCGTGCGGCCAGCAGAAAATGTCGGGGCCTTTGCCTGCCGCCGCTGCGGCCTGAAATTTGTCGGTGGCACCTTCCGGGTGTTGCACCACCACAGTGACACCCGACTCCCTGGCGAAGGCATCACCGACCTTTTGCAGTCCGTTGTAACCCTTGTCGCCATTGATCCAGACCAGCAGCTTGGGGGCGTCGGCCGCATGCAGTGGCAAGGCCAGCGCCAGAGCGCCAGCCACTATCCACATAGAAAGCCCGCGGTGCATCATTCGGCTCCGCGCGCGGGCAGGTTGCGCCTGAACGCTTTGCCCGCAGCGTCAAACAGGTAACACCGCTCGGGTTCTACACCCAACTCCAGCGTATCGCCGGCCTTCACCCGGACCACGCCATTGAGCTCGCAGGTCAGATCTTCCTGCACCCCCGGGAAGGCGCAGTAGGCATAGGTGACACTGCCCAGGGACTCGACAAATGTCACCTTGGCCGTGAGCCGGTTGGCGAAGGGCACACGGGTCATGTGTTCCGGCCGAATCCCCAGCGTCAGCTTGTCGCCGGGTTTGGCCGTGGCGGCGCTGACTGCGCAGTGCACCAGGGAACCGTCATTGAGCCGCACCGTGACATCACTGGCATTGGACGACACAAACTCGGCCGCAATGAAGTTCATGCCTGGCGAGCCAATGAAGCCGGCGACGAACAGGTTGTCGGGATGTTCATACAAGTCCAGCGGTGAGCCCACCTGTTCGATCTTGCCGGCTGACAGCACGACGATACGGTCGGCCAGCGTCATCGCCTCCACCTGGTCGTGGGTTACGTACACCATTGTGGTCTTGAGGTCCTGATGCAGTTTGGCAAACTCGTAACGCATGCGCACGCGCAAGGCCGTGTCCAGATTGGACAGCGGCTCGTCAAACAGGAAAACCTTGGGTTTTCGCACAATGGCGCGGCCAATCGCCACCCGCTGGCGCTGGCCGCCTGACAGGTCCTTGGGCTTGCGGTCCAGCAAATGCGAAATACCCAAAATTTGGGCAGCATGTTGCACCAGTTGGTCCACTTCCGCCTTGGGCATTTTGTTGAGCTGCAGGCCAAACGCCATGTTGTCGTACAGGTTCATGTGCGGGTACAGCGCATACGACTGGAACACCATGGCGATGCCCCGTTCGGCAGGTGGCACATCGTTGACCAGATGGTCGCCGATGTACATGCGTCCGCTGGTAATGTCCTCCAGACCGGCAATCAGGCGCAACAGCGTTGACTTGCCGCAGCCCGAGGGACCCACAAACACTACGAACTCGCCGTCTTGGATGTGCAGGTCCACGTTTTGCAATATCTTGACGTCGCCGAACGACTTTCCGATACCCGCCAACTTCACATCCGCCATGTTGTCTCTCCGTTGCGCACCCCGAGGCTGCAGTGATCCATGATTCCATAGGCCCGGTCACAACAACCAGCGGCGCCACTGAGTATACTGATCAACATGTAGTTTTACAACGTATGGAAAACACCAATATTCCAGCGGAATGTGTGAAATCTACGTATAAATTCAAAGACTTTTCTCTTTTATTTGTACTATTACTACCGAACCATCGCCTCCCCATCGATCGACCATGGCGCGAAGCAAATCGACCCTGACGCTGCGGCGGCCCCACGTATTGAGCATCACCTGGCCCTTGCTGGCCGAACTCGTCCTGGGATTTGGCGTCGGCTTTTTGGGCATGTGGCTGGTGTCCAAAGAGTCCGACACGGCGGCAGCGGCCTTTGGACTGGCCAACCACGTGCAGGGCGCATTCTTCTTGTTGTTCCGCATCGTCAGCATGGGTGTTGGGGTGGTCATTACCCAAAATCTGGGCGCGCGCAACCGGCATGACGCCGACCGGACCGCCCTGGCCAGTCTGGGTGCCAGCACCTGGCTGGGCCTGGGCAGCGCGCTGGTCTTGTTCGCCGCGACGGGCCCGCTACTGGGCGCCATGCAGGCCGGAGCAGAAGTGCAACAGCTGGCCACACCTTATTTGCATGTGCTGGCCTTCGCCCTGTTTCTGGATGCCTTCAACGCCAGCATGGCGGCCGTCATGCGCGCCCACCTGCGCACCCGCGAAACCATGCTCAACATTTTGTCCATGCACGCGCTGCACATTGCCCTTTGTTTTCCGCTGATGCGCGGAGTGGGCGATATTCCGCCGCTGGGCATGGTGGGGTTCGCGCTGGCCCTGGCCGTCAGCCGTGGTTTTGGTCTGGGGGTGCACCTGTGGCTGTGGCGGGTGGCGCTGCAACTGGCACCGCGCTGGCGCGATGCCTGGGTGGTTGAATGGGCCACGCTGCGCAGTTCAGTGGCCATTGGCCTGCCCGGCGCGGCCGAGGCCATTGCCTACCGCATTGCCGTGCTGGTGTCGGTCACCGTGGTCTCCACCATGGGCACAACCCAACTGGCCATACAGGGTTATGCCATGCAGATCATGAACGTGATCGTCCTGTCCACTGTGGCGCTGGGGTTTGCCGGGGAGATTCTGGTCGGCCACCTGATAGGCGCGGGGCAATTGCGCGGCGCATTGCTTCTGGTGCGAAAGTGCTTGTTCTGGGGCCTGGGAGTGTCGTTCGGCATTGCAGTCTTGACCGCCCTGACTGCCCCGTGGACGCTAAAACTATTCACCAGCGACCCGGCCATCATCGCCAGTGCGACGACCCTGCTGTGGATCACCGTGCTGCTGGAACCCGGGCGCACCTGCAACATCGTCGTCATCACCGCGCTGCGCGCCGCCGGCGACGCGCGTTTTCCGGTAGTAGCCGGGGCGGCGTCCATGGTCATCGTGATGGGGTTTGGCTCCTGGTTCCTGGGCATCCACCTTGGCCTGGGGCTTGTCGGCGTATGGATCGCTTATGCGCTGGACGAATGGGTGCGCGGCGGCATCATGGTGGCGCGCTGGTTCCGTCTGGGCTGGGTGAAGCAGGCCGTGGCATCCCGCAGGTTGGTGACGCGGGGCGTTTGATGCGCGCATGGCCACTTTGAGCCGCTGTCACGAACGCAGTTTGGTGGCAGGGTGTTGCTGCCTGGGGGCGCGGCCGGATTGAAAGTTGAAGCAGTCGCCATTCCCCAACGAGTCCAATTTCGCATAAATTCGATGGATGCAACAACCCGCTCGGAGCCCACCCTGAATTCCCTGGACACCCTGAGCACACGCCTGCAACACTACAAGCCCCGCCGACTCCCCGGGCGCAGCTGGCTGGCACGCTGCGGCGTCATTTTGCTGATGACCGAGCACGGACCTGACGGGCAAGCCATCGCGCCCGCCTTGCTGCTGATGCGCCGCGCCGAGCGTAGCGGAGACCCGTGGTCTGGCCATGTATCCTTTCCGGGAGGGCGGGTTGATCCCGGCGATGCCAGCACACGGGATGCCGCGTTGCGTGAATTGCAGGAAGAAACCGGCATGTCAGCAGCCAACGATCTGGTTGCCATCGGACGTTTGTCCGATGTGGTGACCCGCCAACACGGCAGAAACCGCCCGATGGTGGTGACACCCTATGTCTATCGCACGCCGCGCGCGCTGGAGTTGGAGCCCAGCCTGGAAGCGGCAAAACTGTGGTGGGAGCCAATCGCCCATTTCGCCGACCCCGAGAGGCGCAAGCCCATCGTCTGGCGGGTGGCAGGATTGCCCCTGCGGCTCCCATCGGTGGATGTCAGTGGTGCGCGCCTGTGGGGGCTGTCGCTGATGATGGTCAACGAACTGATCCGTGCCGCCGACTTGAAAACACCTCCTTGAATGAACACTGGACACGCCATGAAATATGCCGCATCTTGCCTGCATCGAAGAACGCTTCTCGCGGGCTGTTGCGCAGTGGTCCTGCTGGCTGGGTGCAAAAAGGCCGTCAAACTGGCAGCGATTCAGCCGGGGCAAACCGTACTTGCATTCGGCGACAGCGTGACGGCGGGCGTCGGGGCAACGCGTGGTGAAGATTGGCCCAGCTTGCTGGCTCAAAAAACCGGCTGGACGGTCGTCAACGCCGGAGTTTCTGGCGACACAGCCCAAAACGGAAAGAGCCGGATTCAGGCCTTTCTTGACGCACACCGGCCGGCCCTGGTCATCATTGAAATCGGCGGCAACGACTTCCTGCGTCGCCAGCCGTCCAATGCGGTCAAAGAAAATATTCGTCCGATGATCAAGGCCGCCCGGCAGTCGGGTGCCCAGGTTGCGCTGGTCGCAGTACCGGAACTGTCGTTCATGGGCCTCGTTGCCGGCAAGCCCAGCGACTCGCCCATTTATGAGGAACTGGCGGACGAAGAAAAAGTATCCCTGGTTCCCAATGTGTTTTCGGACACTTTGGCGCGGCCCGAACTCTGCGCGGACCGGATTCACCCCAATGCGCTGGGTTACCAGGCCATGGCGGCCGGCATCCATGCGCGTCTTGGAGAGGTCGGCTTGGTGAAGTGAACAGAGCTGAAGGTCCGTCCCGCAAGAACACCCCTGATCAGTTGGGGACAGAGCTGAAGGTCTGTCCCGCAAGGTTTCAGACTAATGGAACGCCAGTCTTGGCCTGTACATCTTCCCGGCTGACGCCCGGGGCCAGCTCCACCAGTTTCAGGCCCAGAGGAGTCACGTCCATCACGGCCAGGTCGGTGATGATGCGGTCCACCACCCCCACGCCGGTCAGTGGCAAAGTGCATTGGGGCAAAATTTTCAGGTCAATGGTGCCGTCTTTTTTCTTGGCAACGTGTTCCATCAAGACGATGACGCGCTTGACGCCCGCCACCAGGTCCATGGCCCCGCCCATGCCCTTGACCATCTTGCCGGGGATCATCCAGTTGGCGAGGTCGCCGGTCTGGCTGACCTGCATCGCG
>CAZMXB010000008.1:0-43052 GCA_964569855.1 uncultured Rhodoferax sp. | reverse complement strand
GCGCCGTCTGGTACTGCATGAACTTGCCCATGTCGTTGCCGACCATGCCCATGCCAATTTTCTGGTCCAGGATTTTTTGCAGTTCTTCCGGCAACGAGACGCTTTGCACCGTCATGTTTTCCAGTTTCAGGCCCAGCTTGGCCATCTCGGGATCGAGCTGCGTGCGCAAGGCCTTGGCAAATTCAATCAGGTTGGTCGCCAGGTCCAGGAACGGGATGCCACTGGACGCGATCGCATTGCTGATGTTTTGCAAGACCAGACCGCGCAGCTGGCCTTCCAGCTCGGACACCGTGTATTCCTCGCGCGTGCCGGAAATCTCGGTGTGGAACAGTTTGGGGTCGGTGACCCGAAAGGCGTAATTGCCGAAAGCCCGAATGCGCACAGCGCCAAAGTCCTTGTCACGGATGGTGATGGGCTGGGGCGTGCCCCATTTCTGGTCGATCTGCTGGCGTGTGCTGAAATAGTAGACATCGCTCTTGAACGGAGACTCGAACAGCTTGTCCCAGTTCTTCAAATACGTCAGGACCGGCAGCGTTTGTGTGGTGAGTTTGTAAGTGCCGGGACCAAATACATCGGCGACCTTGCCTTCGTTGACGAACACCGCCATCTGCGACTCGCGCACCACCAGCTGACCCCCGTTCTGGATTTCCATACCGGACATGGGAAAACGCCAGGCCAGCGTGCCATCGCCCTCTTCGGTCCACTGAATAACGTCTATGAACTGTTTCTTGATGAAATCCATTAGTGCCATGGTGGGGGCCTCCTGCGGTAGGGTTAACGGGAACCGGAGGCAATGATACACAGTAGGGTGCTCCTTGTGTCACCTCACGCTTCGCATGGGATATGCTGGCGCCATGAGCCTGCTTTTCACTCCCTACACACTACCTTCTCCCCACGGTGGCCTGCCGCTGGCCAACCGCATCGTCGTGGCACCGATGTGCCAGTACGCTGCCAACAACGGCGAGGCCACCGACTGGCATTTGATGCATTGGGGCAACCTGCTCAACAGTGGCGCTGGCCTGTTCACCATCGAAGCCACGGCCGTGGTGCCTGAGGGTCGCATCACCCCGGCATGCCTGGGGCTGTGGGATGACCGCACCGAAGCCGCGCTGGCCGATACCCTGCAGCGCGCCCGCAAGCTGGCGCCGCCGGTGCCGGTATGTATCCAGCTGGCGCACGCCGGCCGCAAGGCGTCCAGCGCCTTGCCATGGCATGGGGCACAACTGCTGTCACCGGCGCAAGGCGGTTGGCAGACGTTTGGCCCATCCGCCGTGCCGCAACTGCCGACCGAAGCCCCGCCGACGGAGATGACGCGCGCCGACATGGACCATGTACGTGACGCCTTTGTGCAGGCCGCCCAACGGGCCGCCCGCTTGGGACTGGAGGCCATTGAGCTGCACGGCGCACATGGATATTTGCTGCATGAGTTTCTGTCGCCGATTGCCAACCAGCGCAACGATGTCTATGGCGGCAATTTTGAGAACCGTATTCGTTTTCCGCTGGAAGTGTTTGCGGCCATGCGCCAGGTGTTTGGCGGCGTGCTGGGCATTCGGATATCCGCCAGTGACTGGGTCGATGGTGCCTGGGATGTGGCGCAAAGTGCCGAGTTTGCCAAACGCATCAAGGCCCTGGGTTGCGATTTCATCCATGTGTCATCCGGCGGCATATCTCCAGCACAAAAGATTGCACTCGGCGCCGGTTACCAGGTACCGTTTGCGCGCGACATCCGCCTGGCCAGCGGCCTGCCGACTATCGCCGTCGGGCTGATCACCGAGGCAACGCAGGCCGAAGCCGTGTTGCAGGCCGGGGAGGCTGATCTGGTCGCGCTGGCGCGCGCATTTTTGTACGAACCCCGCTGGGGTTGGCATGCAGCAGGAGCATTGGGCGCCGAGGTGCGGGCCAAGGAAAATTACTGGCGCTGCCTGCCGCGCGAGGTGCAGGCGGTGTTTGGCAAAGTGTCGGTGGGCATGCGTTAGTGGCAGAGGTTGCGTCAGCCACGGCAATGATTCTGGCGGCCGGCCGCGGCGAGCGCATGCGCCCGCTGACCGACACCACACCCAAGCCGCTGCTCAACGTCCGGGGCAAACCGCTGTTGCAATGGCACCTGGAGGCCTTGTTGCGCGGGGGTTGCAGCCAAGCGCTCATTAACACGGCCTGGCTGGGGGACCATATTTCCCAAACGTTTGGTAGTGTTTTTGGGCATCAGCCCTCGTCATCCCTGCGTGAGAAGCTATCAATTGAGGAGCAACCGGCGCCTGCATTGCACTTGACCTTCTCGCACGAAGGCCGCGACTTTGGCACAGCGCTCGAAACAGCCGGCGGTATCGTGCGCGCATTGCCACTGCTGGACGAGGTGTTTTGGGTGTTGGGCGGTGATGTCTTTGCCCCCGACTTTGCGTTCAGTCAGGCGGCGATGGACCATTTCACCGTCAGTGACAAGCTGGCCCACGTCTGGCTGGTGCCCAACCCCGAGCACCACCCACACGGGGATTTTGGACTGGAATTTCCCTCAGCGACCGATAACGTCACTCCCTCAGATTCGGCGGTGGGCCTGGCGCTGAACCTTCCCGACCACGACGCCCGCCCGCGGCTGACTTACAGCACCATTGGTTTGTACCGTCGTGCGTTTTTCACCCCGCCATTTTGCGACATCCCCTTTGGCAACCCACAGGGGATTGCGGTTCCGTTGGGCCCCATGCTGCGCGCCGCCATGGACCAGCAAATGGTCAGCGCCAGCCTGTACACGGGACGCTGGACCGATGTCGGCACGCCGCACAGACTGGAGCAGCTGAATGCGGCATGCTGAGCGCTGGCTGCTCCGAAGGCCACTTGGCACCGGGGCTCTGCTGTTGCTGGTGCTGCTTGGCGGTCTGGCCCATGCGGACGCGGCCCCACAGCCGCGTGTGCCCGACACCATGGCACAACGCACGCTGGCCTGCACACACTGCCATGGCAAGGAAGGCAGCGCCACCAATGCGGGCTACTTTCCCCGTATTGCCGGCAAACCAGCGGAGTACCTGTACAACCAGCTGATCAACTTCCGCGAAGGCCGGCGCACCTACCCGGCCATGACCCAGCTGGTCGATCACCTATCGGATGCCTACCTGCGTGAGATCGCCGGTTACTTTGCCGATGTGCATCTGCCCTATCCCGCGCCGCAAACCTTGGATGCCCCCGCCGCAGTGCTGGCGCGCGGCCACGCCCTGGTGATGCAGGGGGATGCACAACGCCAGATTCCCGCCTGCGTGGCATGCCATGGCGCCGCGATGACCGGCGAACTGCCAGCCACGCCGGGGCTATTGGGTTTGCCACGCGACTACCTGTTGGGGCAACTGGGTGCCTGGCAAAACGGCAAACGCCGGGCCAACGCCCCGGACTGCATGGCGCAGGTCGCCCAGCGTTTGTCGGTGGCGGATGTCAGCGCGCTTGCGACCTGGTTGTCGGCCCAGCCACTGCCCGCCAACACCCAGGCGGTGCTACCGCGCAGCAACCCGCGCCCGCTGGACTGTGGCCATGCACTGCCACTGGAACGGTAAACCATGAGGAAGAAGTCGCTGCGAATCCGTATCGGCCTTCTGGTGCTGTTTTTTCTGGGTGGCGCCGGGGCGATCTGGTACCACTCCAGCGTCGAACCGATGTTCGCCGAAGTGCAGGTGCCATTTGTGGCAACCGCCCAGCAAGTCGAGCAGGGTGCTTACCTGGCCCGCGCCGGCAATTGCGCGGCCTGCCATACAGCGCGCGGCGGCGCTGTGTATGCCGGCGGCACCGCTATTGCAACGCCGTTTGGCACGGTGTACAGCAGCAACCTGACGCCCGACGTTGCCACCGGTCTGGGCAATTGGTCACCGGCTGATTTCTGGCACGCCATGCACCAGGGCCGCTCGCGCGACGGCCATTGGCTGTACCCGGCATTTCCGTACACCAGCTACACGCTGATTCGCCGTGAGGACAGCGACGCCTTGTTTGCCTACCTGCGAACCCTGGCGCCCGTGACCCAACCCAATCAGGCCCATGCGCTGGCCTTCCCCTGGCGCAGCCAGGCCGCGCTGGCGGTCTGGCGTGCGCTTTTTTTCAAAGCCGCGAGCTTTGAGCCCGACCCCGCGCGCACCCCCCAGTGGAATCGGGGCGCCTACCTGGTGCAGGGCCTGGGCCATTGCGCAGCCTGCCACGCGCCGCGCAATCTGTTGGGCGCGACCCATGAGGCCAACGCGTTGCGGGGTGGGGTAATTCCGATGCAACACTGGTATGCCCCTTCGTTGGCGGACACACAGGAGGCCGGCATCCGCGCGGACGACATCGCACAAACCGTTCAGTTGCTCAAGACCGGCATGGCTGCTGGAAGAAGCGCCATGGGGCCCATGGCTGAAGTGGTGGTCCGCAGTACCCAGCACCTTGGCGACGCGGATCTGCAGGCCATGGCGGTGTATCTGACAAGCCTGGCGGCGGCAAGCCCACCTGCGCCGGTCCTGCGGCCGACCGACCGGCCGACCCCATCTGCTGCAGGCGAGAAGATCTACACCCGCCATTGCGCCCAATGCCATGGAGAGCAGGGCGAGGGCTCACCCGGTGCCTATGCACCGCTGGCGGGGAACCGCGCCATCACGATGGGACATAGCGCGAACCTGGTGCAAGCAGTGCTCAACGGCGGTTTCCCACCTGCCACGGCCGGCAACCCGCGCCCCTATGGCATGCCGCCGTTTCGCCAAACGCTCGATGATGGTGAAGTGGCTGAAGTGCTGTCCTACATCCGACAGGCCTGGGGCAATGCGGCCCCGGCGGTGTCGGTGCTGGAGGTCATGCAACACCAATAAGCATCGCCTTGAGGTGCCGTGGACCTGCTCAGACGGATCACTGGGGCCAGATCTTGCCCAGACTCTTGAACGCTCCGGTCGTGGTGCGATAACCCATGTGAATCTCGAGACCGTAGTACATCATGGCGTCTTTAGGCAACCCGGTTTCGAGCGAAATCGTGTGCTTGGCCGCCAATGACGGGAAGCTGGTGTAGCGGTACAAATCCGCATTGGGCAAGATCAGCTGTTGCCAGGTGGGCCTGGTATTGAAAAACCAGGTGTCGGTGGTAATAAAAAAGGCCGAGGCCGGAAGTCTTGCGGCGATCCAGACATTGGCTGCACTGCCCAAGTCAGCGACGTCTGGCACCCAGTCAAAGCTCAAAACAACGGCGTCCGGTGTGCCGGACTCCACCACTTTCATGGGGGCAATCAGACTCAGTGGCGCACTGACCGTTCCGCACTGAATGGTCAACACCAGCGTGTCCGATATCGCCGACGATGAAGCTACATTGGAAATGACGCCTGCTGGCGTGATTTGCAGTTGGGACGAGCTCATTCCAAAACTGTTCAGAGCGGTGCACTGCGGCAACGAAGCGTTACTTGGCAGGGGGAAAATCGAGACCGTATTGGTAGTGCCCTTGAGCAAGCTGGACGAGCTCAGGGCAATGCCGGTCAGCGCGACGAACGTGGGTTCAACCCGCAAGGTGGCACTTGCCGTTCCACATTGGATGGTGACAGTCTGTGATGACGTGATGTTGTAGGAGCCCGCTGCCAGCGAAATGACCCCGTTGTTGATGTTGACCAGGTTCGAAACACCGTTGCCATACACCGGCGTGCAGCTCGATGTTGATGCAGCACTGGGCGATGGGTTAATCGTGATGGTGTTGTTGGTACCCTTGACCAGCGAGTTGCCACTGAGTGTGATGGACGTCAACGGAATCGGGCCTGCGCAGGTGTGAACCACATCCTCGACAGGATTGCCCAAGAGGTCAAATTGCGCGCTGCCAAACCAGGACCGGTAACAACTCTCATCCACCGTTACGGAGGAATTGAGCTCAAAGATGCGACCGCCTGGCACCTGCACGGCGTTGATATAAAGCCAGCCTCCCGTTGTCGTCAAAATGGTTTGTGTCAACTCACTGGAACGGCCGGACAACCTGACAGCGCCAGCGTTGGCCGGGGCAGAAAATGGCAGCTCCAGATTGGTATTGCTCGTCAATCGCTGCACGATCTTTGTGAGGTCGACCGCCGCGGCATTCTCTGGCGTTACATTCGCAGCCGTTCCGGTTGGCGGGCTACCAAAACGCATCAGCACCTTGGATTCTGGCGCAGAGGCCAACGTATACATGGTCATCTGCAGAGTTTTGGTTCCCGGGGGAATAAAAACACGCCATTGCAACGTAAATGTTTCACCAACGACGGACGGCAGGGTCACTTCCCCATCCGAAATTGCCAACAAATCCGAGGTCGGCGCAAATTTAGTCTTGAAGGCAGTGCTCCCGCGTTGGACCAATGCGGTGTAGTTGGACGCATGCGCCAAGCCCGACACCGACACCATCACCAGCCCCAGAACTCCAGCCAGTACGGATCGTGCGACCCTGGTTGCATTCCAATTCATGTCCATCTCCGAACCTCATTTCAAGAAGAAATCAGCAGCAAAAAAAATTTCACAGCGTGGGAACACTCCCATCCGGACATTGTGGATCTTTCAATCTGTTTTGCTTCGCGGTGTTTGGCATCCAGCGTGACCGCCATCACGCGAGCCCTCAGGCAAACCCGTGAAACCGCGCTGCAAGTTACGGCTGTCACTTGAACTTGCTGGCTGGCGTTGGTTGTTGCGCCTTATTGCGGCGGCTCATCATTGCGTTTTACACCCAGTATGGGGAGTGCATCAAACGCCCATGGCGGAAATAAAGCCCCATTGACGGGATGTTTCCCGTCCACAAAGCCCCAGTAGCAGCACCAACCCGGGTCAACCCGCTCGGTGAAACTGCGAATCACTATGAATTCGATAGCTATACCACCATGTTTGACGAGGGCTGAAGTCAATTTTTGCATGAAGTTTTTGGAACTGACGGATAACTGACAACCGCCGTTTTCTTGGGGTAAACCATCCCGCTACGGTGCCCTGTCGTGCCTAAACTTCGCGTCAACCACAACCAGGAGACCATGATGCGTATACCCGCTCGTTGGATGACCCGCTTGCTGGGCGCAGTGATCCTGTGCACCAGCCTGTGCACGTTTGCACAACCGATCCCGCCCCTGAAAATTGGCGTGATTGGCCCTTTCACCGGGCCATCCTCTGACTTTGGCGTCCTGATGCTCCAAGGGGTGCAATTGGCGGCGGAACAGGTGAACGCGGTGGGTGGCTACCTGGGCCGCAAGATCGAACTGGTGGTCAAGGACGATCAGGGCAAGCCCGACGTCGGCCTCAAGGGCTCACAGGAACTGGTGGCAGAAGGCGTCAGCGTGACGGTGGGATTTTGCAATACCGGCGTCGCGCAAAAGTCCCTGGAGGTGTTCCAGAACGCCAAAATGCCGCTGATCATTCCTTGCGCGACCGGCTCACCGCTGACCACCAAATATCCGGCGCCAGAAAGTTACATCTTCCGCACGTCGGCGCGTGACGCTATCCAGGCGCCCTTTGTAGTGGACGAAATCATGCAGCGCGGCTGGAACAAGGTCGCCATTTTTGCTGACACCACGGGTTATGGCGACGCTGGTCTGCAAGACGTAGAGATGGCGCTGGCGAAAAAGAATCTGAAGGCGGTGTATGTCGCCCGGTTTGCCTTGGGCGTCAAGGACCTGCGTGAAGAACTCAAGGCCGCGCGTGACGCCGGTGCCGATGTGGTGTTCAGCTACACCGTCGGCCAGGAAAACGCGGTCATCGCCAACGGGCGCAAGGACCTCAAATGGAAAGTGCCACAGGTCGGTGCCTGGCCGCTGTCGTTCCCCTTCTTTATAGACGGTGCCAAGGACGCCGCCGAAGGCGCCATGATGGCCCAGACGTTTATCGCCGAGCCCAGCAATGAGCGCCGGGCCTCGTTTCTGTCAGCCTACAAACGCAAATTCGACAAACCCATGGCAGTGCCCATGGCGGCCGCTCAGGGCTACGACGCCGTCTACCTCCTGACGTTTGCATTGTTGGGCATCCGCGATGGCAACCTCAGCGGCCCGGCCCTCAAGGCGGCGCTGGAGAACATCACGCGCATTTATTATGGCGTGGTGGCCACCTACGAACACCCCTTCAGTCTGAACGACAAGGACGCCATATCGCAAAACATGCTGGTCATGGGCAAGGTTGCCAACGGCCGTGTCACCTTCGCCCGACCAGAGGATGCCAAGCGAAGTCTGGTGGTAAAGCGCAAATCCTGAACCGATGTTGGCCTGAAGTTACGTGAGGCTGTCGGTATCGCCCAGCCCGGCCGGCACGCGGGCGCGCAGCACGATGCGGGTGAACAGGCGGTCATAGGCCGGGTTGGGTGGGTATTTCCCACCCAGTGGATCCATGTTTTGCCGGAAGGCGACGTCCAGCAGTTGCCAGTCGGTTTCGGACAGGCATTGTTCCGCCTCGGGCAGGATCAGCGTCTCTTCCAGATGCATATGTGCCTGGTAGAAGTCCAGGTAATGCAGGCTGGCCGTCACGAAAGCCGGCATGCGCGAATCGCCCAACAACTCCCAGGCCAACAGCAAATGCTGCAACTCCCGCACAGCCTTCTCGCCCTGCTCATGGTCCCTGTCCAACTGGGCAATGGCATCCTGCAGTTGCGGTGCCGCTTTCAGAACACGGGGAAACAGCAAGGTCGACTCCTTGGTGTGGTGCAAGCGTTCGGGAAATTCATCGATGTAGAACAGCATGGCCCGCAGGCAGTCAAAAAAGCGTTGCGGGCTGTCGGCCGGGCCGCGTTTGATAAGCATGCGCATGGACTTGAGCATGGCGCCCAGCGAGGCATGCTCATCGCGGATGATTTGCAGGCTGTTGTACTTCATGGCTGTCTCCGGCAGGCTCCATGTCTGAACACGTCCACAATGACGCTATCGCTTGGTGTCAGGGCTGACACAAATCAACTTGTGCGCAAGTATTGGCAAATCAGCGCCGCGTCACACGCATCATGACCTCTGCAATGCGCCGGGACACCATGAATCTGCTACGCTTTCTATTAGTTCCACATTTTTTTACGAAAGGTGCCCCATGTCCGAATCTGTCAGCTCCAACCTCAGTGCCCAGGAAAAACTGGTGGTCGACATCCGTGCCGTGATCGCGGATGCCGAAGAAATCCTGCGCGCCACGGCCGACCAGACCGGTGAAAAGATCGCCGCGATACGGCAGCGCGTCCAGGAACGCCTGCTGGACGCCAGCATTCGTCTGGAAGCCGCTGAAGCCGTGTTGATCGACAAGACCCGCGCAGCGGCCCGCGCCACCGACGACTACGTGCACGCCAACCCCTGGCAAGCGGTGGGCATCGGGGCCGGAATAGGCTTTTTGTTGGGCCTGGCACTGGGCCGTCGCTAGGTCGTCGCACAAGTCCAATGGACCCACAATACGGCGAGTCCGGCGCCTGGGGCGCCGCCAAAGCCCGGGCCGGCAGCCTGCTGGCCATTGGTTACACACGCCTGCAGTTGTTGGGCAACGAACTGGAAGTGGGGCGCATCAGCGCCATGCGCCAGTTGATGGTGGCTCTGGCCCTGGTGTTTTGTGTGGGTGTGGGCGTGTTATTGACAGTAGGCGCCCTGGTAATTTTCTTCTGGGAGCAGCGCCAGACCATTGTCAGCATGGCAGCCGCCCTGTTCTGGGTTTTGTCGGTCTTTTTTGTCATCCGATTGCGCCAGGCTGACAAAAAGACGGAACCTTTGTTCGGCGCGAGCCTGGCCGAATTGCAGGAAGACCTGCGCCAACTCAAAGCCGCATCTGGCCATGGAACAACGCCTGATTGAGCTGTATGTGCAGCGCGGCAGATTGCGCGAGCGCATTGGAAGCCAACGCAGCCAGGTGGCGCGTGATTTGGCACCGTTGGGTCGGGCACTGGCCGGCGTCGACCGTGCTCGGGCCCGGTGGCACCATGCGCAGCGCTGGGCCGCGACCCATCCGGTCACGGTGACTGCCGCGATGGTCGCGCTGCTGGTGTGGCAACCCAG
Source organism: uncultured Rhodoferax sp. (assembly GCA_964569855.1). Lineage (GTDB taxonomy): Bacteria > Pseudomonadota > Gammaproteobacteria > Burkholderiales > Burkholderiaceae_C > Allorhodoferax. The sequence continues at coordinate 33,126 of CAZMXB010000008.1, read as the reverse complement.
GCGGGTGCTGAGCGCCGTGCGTTGGGGCTATGTTGCCTGGCGCGAATGGGCCCGTGTACGCCAGTGGCTGTCGGCCGGAATCAAGACCCGGTAGTCGGTCTGCCGGATAATCAGGGCATGGTACCGACCGACCCCACCCAGCCACCCACTGAAAGCACTTCGGCTGCCGCACCGGGGGGCTTCGATCCCAACCAGACGATTTCTTACCAGTCGCTGCCACGCGCCAAGCGGGCGCCCAAATGGGTGCACTCGTTTCTGGCAGGCAACAGCCGCGAGAAAAACCGGCTGCGCAACGAGCTGGGAAAAATCAAGGGCGCCGTGCCTCTTCTGATGAAGACCAGAAACGGTGGCCACTGGACGACGCAGGACCGTGCCGACCTGCGCCACATCATGCGGGCGGCATCCGCAGTAAGCCCCTACCTGCTGATCTGGGCCTTGCCAGGCTCAATTTTGTTGATGCCCCTGTTGGCCTGGCACCTGGATGTGCGGCGCAAGCACCGCGAACGACAGTCATCCAGCGGACCTAAGGTATAAACGGCGTGCCCTCACCTGACGACCTTGTGATTCCCCTGTGACCCAGTGGGATCACCGTGGTGTGCCGGAAAGTCACCCTTTCCCACTGCCCACCGTCGGGTCCACTTTCTCTACCTGAAAGACCCTGCGTATGAAGCGATTCGCTGCCTTGTTGTTGTCCTGTGTGCTGTCGGCATCCGCTCTGGCGGCCAAGGATGTGTTGCCGGTGCGCCTGCCGTCTGGTGTCACGCCCACCGCCTACCGGTTGGCGCTGAACGTGGACCCCAACCAACTGCTGCACAGTGGTGAGGTCACCATTTCGGTTTCCATCACCCAGCCTGGAACCGTGATTCGGCTGAACGCCGCCGAGATCAAAGTGAGCTCCGCCGTGTTGGAGGTTGCGGGGCAAAAGTTCAATGCCAAGGCCCGCGTGCGCAACTCGGACCTGATGGATCTGGAATTCAGCAGCCGCTATCCCACCGGCCAGGGCAAACTGACTTTGGTGTTTACCGGGCGGGTGGAAGACAAGGACACCCAAGGCCTGTTCCGGCAAAAGGAAGGCGGCGACTGGTACGCCTACACCCAGTTTGAATCCATCAGTGCGCGCCGGGCGTTCCCCGGCTTTGACGAGCCGGGTTGGAAAGTGCCATGGGACCTGTCGCTGACCATTCCGCAGGAAATGACGGCGGTGGCGAGTACGCCGATGCTGCAGGAAGTGCCGCTTGGCAATGGCAAGAAACGCGTTGAGTTTCGAACCACCCAACCCATGCCGAGTTATTTGCTGGCCTTTGGCGTTGGACCCTTTGACATTCTGGACGGTGGCATGGCCGGCAAGACACCGGTGCGTTTCATCACGCCACGCGGACGCGCCCAGGAGGCGCGTTTTGCCGCGAGCATGACGCCCGACATCCTGGCGCGGCTGGAGAACTATTTTGGAACTCCCTACCCTTATGAAAAACTGGACGTCATGGCATTGCCGCTGACCCTCGGGTTCAGCGCCATGGAGAACCCGGGTCTGGTGACCTTTTCGTCACGCACCTTGCTGGCAAAGCCGGGCGAAGAGTCGATTGGTTTCAAGCGCCGCTATGTCAGCATCCAGGCCCACGAACTGGCCCATATGTGGTTTGGCAACCTGGTCACCATGGCCTGGTGGGACGACCTGTGGCTCAACGAGTCGTTTGCATCCTGGATGGCCGACAAGATCACCAGCCAGATGCCCGCAGAGTTCCATGGCGAAAGCGGCACCCAGGATGCACGGGCCTGGGCCATGCGCACGGACCGACTGTTATCAACGACCCAGATCTACCAACCGGTCACGGCCAGTTTCTCGCAGAGTGATCCCCTTGGCGGCCAGGATGCTGCCATTTTGTACGGCAAGGGGCAGTCCATTCTGGCCATGTTTGAGACGTGGCTGGGCGCCGACCGGTTTCAAAGTGGCGTGCGCCGTTACATGGCCAAACACGCCTGGGGCAATGCCACCGGGGAAGACTTCGTTGCCGCACTGGCACAGGGCGACACCGAGTTGGCATCCACCTTCAAGACCTTTACCCACCAGCCTGGCATTCCGCGTGTCAGCATGGCCCTGGAGTGTGGGGCTGCGCCGATGCTGCGCCTGACCCAGTCACGTTTCTTGCCCCAGGGCGTGGTAGCACCCAGGCAGGTACTGTGGGCCATCCCGGTCACAGTGCGCACACCAGCGGGAACCGCGCAGCTGGTGTTGAATGAGCAGACTGCACAGTTGGCCCTGCCCGACGCCACCTGTCCGGCCTGGGTTCAAGGAAATGCCAGTGGCTCGGGTTATTACCGCGCGGTCTATGCGCCAGGACAACTGACACAGTTGATGCGCTCGGCCGCCCTCAGCCGACCCGAGTTGCTGGCCAACCTGAATGACGCCCAGGCTCTCACAGAGTCCGGTGACCTGGGTATGGCTGAAGCGCTGGCATTGGCCACCCAGTTTGCCAGCCACCCGCAGCGCGAAGTGGCCGACGCAGCACTGGACCTGATCGCCCGCATGGATCCGCTGATTGAGGCCGCCGATCGCGCAGCCTATGCCGCGCTGTGGGAACGCGCTTTTGGTTCACGCGCACGCCAGCTTGGTTTGCTGGACAAGGCAGAAGATACCAGCGACGACCGCCTGATGCGCACCGAGTGGGTGGGCCGTTTTGCCAAGCTGGCGCAGGATCCCACGCTGCAAACCAACGCCAGGCAAATGGCCCAGTCATGGCTGAAAGACCGCAAGAGTCTGCCGGCGAACAACCGCGCGATGGTGCTGCGTACCGCGGCGCTGGAGGGTGACCGTGCATATTTTGATGCGTTGCTGGCGGCAGTCACGGCGAATCCGGACCGGCGTGAACGCAGTGACATTTACGCTGCTCTGGGCAGCTTCCGCAACGCCGAATTGGCACAAGCCGCGTGGCAATTGTGGTTGTCTCCCGAGCACGATATTCGCGAAGTGATGTCGGCAAACCTGGGCCGTAGTCGCAACAGCGAAAGCCCCGAGCAACTGCTGAAATTCGTGAACCACAATTTCACCGCCCTGGCGAAAAAGTTGCCACAGGACGCTCCGGCCGATTTCCCGAAAATGTTTGCCCAGGGTTGCAGCCACCAACTCGCCAATGAGCTCCAGGCATTCTTCCGTCCCCTGGCGCGCCGTTACGACGGCATGGCCAAATCGCTGGACCGGTCACTGGAAACCGTGCGGGTGTGTGCGAACTACCGTGAAGCCCAGCAAGCCGGTCTGCGTGTTTACCTGAAGCAAGGCATGTAAGCCACCAAACTATTGAAGTCGCCGCCCCAAGCGCTCAAGGCGTGGCAACCAGTTGTCCTTGATGGCGGCCGACACCAGAATGTGGTGGGCCCGCCCGATCAGCAGGTTGCGCGGCACAAAGCCGATAAAACGGGAATCGGCGCTGTTGTCCCGGTTGTCGCCCAGGAAGAAATAGTGGTCAGGCGGGACCGTTACGGGTCCAAAGCTGCGTCTGGCAGCCACATCCGGCAAGAACTGCACCGTGCGGTCGTTCCCTCCAATATGCTCCGTGGCCCGCAATGCCGGCGTGGTTGAACCGTTGTCCATCGGCTCGGAAATAGTCTGGACGCCGGAGTAGTCGGCCATGACACCATTGATCAACAGCATTTCATTGCGCAGCTCCACCACGTCACCGGGCAGGGCCACCAGGCGCTTGATCAAACGCACGCCATCCTGCGGCGACGTGAAGGTAATGATGTCCCCGCGCTGCGGGTCCCCGGTCTGGTGGAGCGCCGTATCAGTGAGCGGCAGCTTGACGTCATACGCCAGGCGGTTTATCAGCACCACATCGCCTTCCAGGATGGTGGGCCGCATGGAGCCGGAAGGCACGGGATTCCAGTCGGCTATGGCCAGTCGGAAGACCCCGAAGCACAGCAGAAAGGCGATGAAGCCGCGGTTGTTCTTGAAAAAGAGTTTCATGGTGTGTCCGGTCAAAACACCGATCAGCCCTTGCTCACCGGGGCAGGGATGGGCGCAGGCGCGGTGCCCAGCTTCTTGATGCGGCCCGAGCCCGACACCGACTGCGTGACCGCAGCATCACCGTAGTAGCCCACATCGCCCGAGCCGGCGATGCTGACCGTCAGCGACTCGGTGGCCCAGAACTTGGCATCGCCCGAGCCCGAGATGCTGAGCTTGACATTCCTGGCCGCCAGGTTGGCAGCCTTGACATCGCCTGAACCCGAGATGCTGGTGCGAACCGTGTCGGCACGACCACCGGCTGTGAAGTCGCCGTTGCCAGAGATCGACAAGCTCAAGGTATCGACATCCAGGTGGCCAATGCGCATGTCACCCGAGCCGGAGATTCGCGCGGACAACGAAGGCGACTTCAATTTGTCCGCCTGAAAACCACCGGCACCAGAAATGGCCAGGCTCTCGATCGCGCGTGCCTGCACCGTGATTTTCAGCTTGCTGGGCTTGATGCCCGTCATTCGCTGCGCCATACGAATCTTCAACTGCTCTTTCTCAACCACGGTTTCAATCAGCGCGGCGATGTTGTCGTCGGTCTCTATCTGTACACCTTCTGCTTCGCCCTGGATGATTTCCACGTTGGCGGGAACCTCCAGATCAATCCCCTTGAAACCCTGTACGACACGTTTGACCTGGGTGATCTGGCCGGAGCCCGCCACGCGGTTGCCGAATGGCAACTCCCAGGCCAGCGCCGATACGCTCATGACGCTGGCAGCGGCAACGATGGTCAGTGCCATCACTGTTTTGGCGCGGGAATTCAAAAGGGACATGGTGAACTTTCTCAAGTGAATGAACGGAACGACGGGCGGTTGGCAGGCTGGCGCGCGGTGCGGCGTTCAAGCGCGGCGGCTTGTCACCACCACGCGATCCAGCACGATCGAAGGTGCTGCGGTGTCCACCTTGGCCGTTTGTGCCTGGCTGGCTTCATCTGCGCTGGCCATTGCATCAAAGCCCATCAGCAGGCTGCCATTCAATCCCACGCACAGGGTGGCGGCGATGGCAAATGCGGTAAAGCTGAAACGCTGGCTGGTGCGGCTGGTCATCATGGTAATTCTCCGGTTGGCGGGTCTGTGTTGACCCGATGAGCGAACTGTAAAAGGGCTGCGTGGCCAGTGCCAGTGGCTTGCGACGGACTGCGCCTGGACGCGAAGAACGGTTGATTTAACGGAGTGGAAGTAGCGCACGTCAGCACCCACTGCTCCCGCTTGGCACAACCGCCGCTATTCCATCCTCCCGCGAAAGCCGCAAGCAAAACAAGGTGCTAGCCCTCGTAATTATTGGGCATATAGCTATTTAATTGATAGCAATGTTGCACTAACCCACTGAAAGTGCCTTTTGACGGCTTGCAACCCATGCACCCAGCCACAGGGCCGCAGCGGAAAAAATCAGGCCTTGCGCCAAACCGCCCGGACCATCGGCAATCCAGCCGACGACGGTCGGCCCAACAATCTGGCCTGCGGCAAAAACCGTTGTGAAGGCGCTGATGCCGCTGGCCCAGGCTGCCGGGGGCAGGTTGTGGCGCACCAATGCCGTGGTTGACGCCACCACGGAGAGAAACACGCCACCAAACAACATGCCGGATGCCAGCACCACCGGCCACGACTGAGTCAGCGCGGGCAACAGGGTGGCCAGTCCCAGCAGGGCGTTCAAAGTGGCCAGTGGCCGACCGTTTTTGTAACGGTCCAACAAGCCCGCCCACACGCGACTGGACGCCACCACCGCCACGCCCAATAACGCGTAAAACACGGTCACCTCCAGGGAGCTGCTGCCCTGCGCACGCAGCAGAGCCACCACAAAGGTCATGTAACCGATGTAGCCGACGCCAAACATGGCGTAACCCGCCAAGCCAAAGGCAAACCGCCGCCAGCGGAACACCACGCCCTGCTGCCCCAGCGACGCCACTGGCAGTTCCCAGCGCGCCATCACGCGGGCGGGCCAGGTCAGCACCGCGCTGGCAGCCACACAGGCTAGCGCCATGGCCCACCACGCCCAGCGCCAGGCGTGCAGCTGGCCGTGAGCCCACTCCAGCACCCAGGGCACCAGCAAAGCCGACAGCACAATGCCAAGACCCGTGCCGCCGTAATAGATGCCCAACAGCAAACCGCTGTGCCGCGGATGGCGGGAACCCAGCCGCGCGGCCAGCAACCCGCCGGCGATAAACACCAGGGCACTGGCCACCCCGGCCAATAGGCGCTGCACCAGCAACGACTGCGCGTCGGTGAAAAACCCGCTCAAACCCATGAAAAGACTGGCCAACACGGCGCCCAACCACAGCAGGGTCGACGCACCCCATTTGCGCAACAACCAGGGTGTGGCCAACGCACCCAGAAAGTAGCCCAGTGCATTGGCAGTGTTCATGCCTCCGGCCAGGGCGTAACTCCAGCCCAGATCGGCGCGCATGGCGGGCAGCAGCAGCCCATAGGCAAAGCGCGTGATGCCCAGCGACACCGCCGCGCCCAGTGACAAAGCCACTGCCAGCGCCCAGGTGTGCCTGAGGGTTGTCGAATCTGTCACCAGCCGCTACAAAGTAAACGTCCAGCGCTCCACCAGCGCCCCCGGCACCCGCGAGCCACCCAGGGCCCGGGTGTAGTAGGTGTCGCAGGCGGGGTCGATGTCGGCCCAGTCGGTCAGCGCCAACAGTTTGCTGCCCAGCGCGTCATACAGGCTTTCGTCCCAGCGCAGGTCGTTGATGGGGCCGACGATCTCGCCGTTTTCGACCCAGAAACAGGCGTAGCGGGTCATGCCGGTGACGCGGGCCGAGACCGGGTCGCTCCAGTTCAGGTAATGCACGTTGGAGAGGTACAGGCCGGTGCCAATGGCCTTGAGGATGTCGGGTTCGGCCAGCGTGCCGCAGGCCACATCCAGCGCGCGGGGCGCTTCGCCCTCTTCAGCAGCATTGCCACTCAATCCATATTCCTTGGCGGTGCGTGAGCTCACCAGCAGCGTGCACAACTCTCCCGCCTGCATCAGGGGCAGCAGGCTTTCGCTAACCTCGCCCTGGCTGTTGAAGCGTGGCGTCAATGCCAGACCAAAATTCTCGCGAAAACTCAACAGGGGTGAGAAACGCGCCTCACGTTCCACCAGTTTCTTGAACGGGCTGCGCCCCTGTTTCCAGGCCGCCGCCGACAGCGCGTTCCAGCCCATCATGCCCAGCACATCGGCAAAGGCGCGCGGCGCCAGGTAGGTGCGGTACTGGCCGGGTTTTACATTGACGGTGGGGCGTTTGAGCTTGTCCAGCAGGTCGCGTGTGCGCGCCAGGTTGGCGGCCCAGGCTGGGGTGTCCCAGCGGGCACCGGCGTAGCTGCCCTTGGCCGCCTTGGGTCCGTCATATAGCGAATAGTCCAGGAAGAAGCTTTCGGTGGCAAACCAGTGGTTTTGCCCGGCCGAGTTACGGTTGGCACGAATGACCACGCCGCCTGCGTACAGGCCCGCCAGGTCGCAACCCTGCGCGCTGTCCAGAATGGCTGGCACTACATCCTGCGGCGCCAACAGCGCGCCAGTGAAGGTGTCGTCGCTGCTGCCGTGGTTGGCGATGGGCACCTGGTTGGGGTCTACATCCAGCACCGCCACTTCGGCGCGGCAGGCTTGCAGAGTGGCGCTGAGCAGGTCGCTATCAGCCTGCCGATCACCGCTCAAGGTGCAGGACTGTTTGACCGTGCGTCCCAAAGCCTGCAATTGCAGCGACAGCACCATCTGCTGCACATCGGTGTTCTGGCGCACCCGGTTGGCGTTGAAACGTACATACAGCGTGTCCTCGGCGCTCAGGTTCAGGGTGACGGACTCCTCGGCGGTGAGTTTTCCCAAGAGGTGGTCGGCAAGCGCATCGAAGTGGGTCCTGACGGTGTTCATGAAGTGGCTCATGCGGCACCTCCAAACACGTGTACACCTTTGAACAGGCAGGGTGGTGATGCATGCCCCACGCGTATCACCTGGCTGGGTTCGCCCTTGCCGCAATACGGGGTGCCATAGGCCACCGTGTCCCTGCCCACAGCAGCCAGCCGGTTCCAGAAGTCAACGGTCACGCCCCGGTAATTGGGGTTGCGCACCACAGCGCCGAGTTTGCCGTTGCGGATGAGCTGTCCGCGCTCGCAACCGAACTGGAACTTGTTGCGGTAGTCATCGATCGACCAGGAGCGGTTGGTGGTCATCAGCACGCCGTTTTCGACCTGGGCAATGAGTTCGTCCAGGGTCGAGGTGCCCGCCTCCAGATTCAGGTTGGCCATGCGGTCAATGGGCGCGCGGTTCCACGAGGCCGAGCGGAAGTTGGCCACTCCTGCCAAGCCGCTGCGCTGTTGCGACTCCAGCGCGCCCAGGCCACGGCGCAGCATGCCGTCTTCGATCAGCAGTTCGCGCGTGGCGGGGTTGCCGCCGTCGTCAAACGCATAGCTGGCGAACTCGTGAGGCACACCGGGATCAAAACTCACGTTCATCAGTGGCGAGCCGTAGCGCAGCGTTCCAAAGTCGGCGGGCTTCACAAAGCTCCAGCCCGCGTAGTTGCGCTCGTCTCCCAGAATGCGGTCCAGCTCCAGCGGGTGGCCAATGGATTCGTGGATCTGCAACATCATCTGGTCGGGCATCAGGATCAGGTCCATGGTGCCGGTGGGACAGTTCTCGGCGGTCAGCAACTCCAGCGCCTCGGCAGCCACGCGTTGCGCTTCAGTCGTCCAGCGGCTGCGATCAAACGCCTCGCCACCCATTTGTGCGGTATGGGACCAAGTGCGTGTCTGCGCCTCCAGAGCCTGTGCCGCCGTGGCAGACAGGTCGATGTTGACCATGTCGAAATCTTGCTCAACGGCGGCGCCAGTGCTGGAGAAATAGGCCAGCCGGGTCTGGATGGTCATGACCCGCGCACTGCGGTTGACCACCAGGTTCGAGCCCTTCATCGCCGCGCTGGCGGCGCGCAGGCAGTCTGCGATCTCGGCCAGCGGCGTGGCGTCCAGTGCCTTGTCGCGCGGGCTTTGGTAAATGCCTGTTGATGCCGGGCGCTGCGCCGGGGTGAACGCGTGGGCCTTGTAGGCGCTGGTGGTTTGGGTAGTAGCGATGGCTCGTTCAAACGCACGTTGCAAGCCCTGGGCACTGGTGTCTGCCGTGGCGGCATAACCAAAGTGGCCATCCACCAGCACCTCACACATGGCACCGGCTTCAACGGTGGTTTCATTCTTCTCCGGCATGTCGTTGCGCACGCAGCGCAACGCCGTGCTCTCGCTGGAGTAGCGCACGCCAGCCCATTCGGCTGCGCGGCACGCATGGGCCAAGGCTTGTTGGGCAAAGGCATAGTTTTGTTGGGGCATGTTGCTCAAGGATTCAAGATTGGGGTGCAGATGCCGCACCGTGCGAGAGACATTGTGCAATGCCTGCGGAATCGGGGACTGCGCTGGCAGCAACACCGCCCCGGGTCCCAAGGGAAGCGAAGCAGTTCCAGGCACACTGTGGTATCCCATGCTGAGCTATCGCATGTCGGTTCTGACAGGGAAGCACCAACTGGTGAAGGTATGCAAATTTGCATGGCAGTTACCTGAATTCAAGCAATTGTGAATCGTATTGCTTGAATTCACAATTCACTCCGTTGGAACTCCGGTTGGCATACATGGGCTGCGCACCATGTTATCCGCCGTTCTGATTTCTGGCGCTGGGCTTAGCCTGCACCCCATCCTGCGTCAACGGAGAACGCATGAAACCGTCCCTTAACTTTCTTTCAGCCAGCCAACTTGCCTCCATGATTCGTGCTGGTGAAATCACGTCGCGGCAAACCGTCGAGTCTTTCTTAGCGCAAATCAAGAAGCAGAACCCCACATACAACGCCATCGTCACGTTCAACGAGGCTGAGGCGCTCGCGCAAGCAAACCAGGCAGACCAATCCCTGCGCGATGGCAAGCCATGCGGCCCACTACATGGGGTTGCGATCACGATAAAAGACACGTATCGCGTCAAGGGTTCACGCACTACGGCGGGGTATCTGCCGCTGAAAGACTACATCCCCGACAGCGATGCGGTATCGGTCAAGCTCCTGAAAGATGCTGGAGCAATCATTATTGGCAGGACCAACACGACGACGCTGGCCATGGACATGCAGACGGACAACCCCATTTTCGGCAAGACCAACAACCCATGGGACGTTAAGCGCACACCAGCCGGCTCCAGTGGAGGATGCGCCACTGCGCTGGCAACGGGAATGACCTCCCTTTCCATCGGCAGTGACCTTGCAGGCTCAATTCGTCTTCCAGCCAGTTTTTGCGGAGTCTATGGATTGAAGCCGACACATGGCATCGTTTCTTTTGAAGGACACATTCCGCCGCTGCCCGGTCAGATCAATGGCTTTCGTACCCTGGCCGTTGCCGGGCCACTGGCCCGTTCGGTGGCCGAGCTGGCGTAGGCGCTGGACGTACTCACGCAACCGACAGCCGACGACAGAAATGTCACCCCACTGCCTGCTGACGCGGGTGGAAGTGTGGACATCTCAAAACTCAAAATCGCCTGGACCGATAACTTTGGTGGGGTGCCGGTCAGCGCAGAGATCAAGGACAAACTGCATGACTACGTGAACAAACTTGCCCAAGCGGGCGCAACCGTCCACAAGATCGAACCACAGGGAATGGACTACAACGCAATCTGGGAACTCTGGAGCAGTTTCGTTGGGGCGCAAAGCAGCCATGAGATGTCGAATTTGAAGCGCTCCGTTGGGGATTTTTTCTCTAGAAGTACCGTCAAGAATATTCCGATGCACAGAAAAATTGTCGGGCCGATTTCTGTGCCGAAACTGATGCAGACATTTGGGCTGCAAAGCCACTACATCACCAAGATGGACAACTTCCTGACGGAATATGACGTATGGCTTTGCCCTGTCAGTGCAACCACCGCCTTCAGGCACCATGCACACAGCAAAATGTTTGGTGACTTCAAGATCTACAACACGCCATTGCAAGTGGATGGTGCTGATCTCCATTACTACGTCGCAACCCAGTCGTACACGACCGTATTCACCACCACCAACAGCCCTGTGGTCTCCATGCCGATAGGCTTGGGACCATCCGGTCTACCCGTGAACATCCAGGTGGCAGGTCGACGGTACAGTGACCGCCGGCTGCTGGCAGTTGCCGAGGTGCTGGACAGCTACACCGACAAATTCCTGTATCCGCTTCAATCAGCTGGCTGAGGTATGCATTAGCCTGCTGCTTGGCGGGGCTTGGAAAAGGCGCGGCGCGCCACCGCAACGCCGGCACCGCTACCGCTTTCCGGCGCGGTCGCGTTTGCTGTTGATACCGGTTGCGTGCGCTCACAACGCAATGCGTCAAATGTGGCGCTTAGTTCTTTCTTCAAAGTCTTGAGCTGTGCCATGTGGGCGTCGATCTGAGCAATCTTGGCTTTCAATTGGTCTTCTATCTCGGAGCGGCCAAAGGTACCCTGGGCGACCCGGGGCAGGATGGTGCGAATCTCTGCCAGCGAAAAGCCCAAAGCCTGGGCACCACGAACAAAGCGCAAAAGCCCAACGTGTTCGTCGGTGTAACTGCGATAGCCATTGACCTGGCGCTGTGGCGCGTCAATAAGGCCCTGCTTTTCGTAGTAACGCACGGTGTCGGTGGACACGTTGATGGCCTTGGCCAGTTGGCTGATGTTCATGATGGGCGGTGGTTCGGAGCGGTCTTGCAGAAAGTCCTTGACATTGGAGCATAGACCAAGCTTTACGCTCGGTTTCTTTATCCAACGGAACACACTATGTTGCGCCTTTTCACACTTGGATTGACAGTTTTTTTGACCTCCATGCTGCACGCTCAAACCCTTGCACCCAAGTCCAGCGCGCAGCCGGACGTCGGCTTTGCCATCATCAAAACATCGCAGGTTGCAGTGGTGCAGGCGCTGCTGGTACCGGGCGGCAGCATCACAAAACAGGTGAATTCCAACTTTTCGGCCTTCCTGATCAAGCACGGCAACGACTACCTGCTGTTCGACACCGGCATGGGCAAGCAGATTAATGGCCAGTACCAGCAGGGTATGCCCATCTGGTGGCGTCCTTTTTTCAAGTACGACAAGCCTGTCACCAGTGCCCGCGCGCAGCTGGACCAGGCGCGCATGCCCCCTCTCCAGCGCGTAATCCTGAGCCACAGCCATTGGGACCATGCGGGCGGGGTGCAGGACTTTCCTGAAGCGAAAGTCGGCGTTGCTGCGGCAGAGCTGGCGCTGCTCCAAAACCCCAGCACCGGCCCAGGCGGGACATGGGAGTCGCAGACCCGTGCGGCCTCCATCGCTTGGGAGACCTTGGTCTTCCAGCCCATCCCCTATAAGGGCTATTCGGAGAGCCTGGATTTGTACCAGGACGGAAAGGTGGTGCTGGTGCCGATGCCAGGGCACACGCCGGGCTCGGTGGGCCTGTTCGTAACAGCGGATTCGGGCACGGTGTATTTCTTCATTGGCGACGTGGCCTGGACCGTGGCGGCATTGCAGCAGGGGGCGCCCAAGTTCTGGGTGGCCGGCAAATTGGTCGATGGTGATGCGCAGCAGACTCAATCCACAATGGAGAAAGTGCGCGCACTGATGCGAGCCGATCCCGCCCTGGTCGTGATTCCGGCGCATGACAGCACGGTGCAGGATGGGTTGGGCTACTTCCCGGCCTGGGTTAAATGAACCCGCCCATCCGTGGCCCGGTTGCCTCCAACACAATGACTCCTTAGCCCCATTGCTGTGCGAACACAGTTTTAGAATTTGCCCCTAAAACAGCCCGCCGAGACGACCCAATAATGGAGTAACAGTGCTGTAGCCCTCGTGGAATATGCACGAAAAGCTATTATTGTTATAGCATTCGACATTCATTCCTTGGGCTTCCAACGCTTCAACAACAACGCGTTGGTCATCACACTGACCGAACTCATGGCCATGGCCGCGCCCGCCACGACCGGGTTCAGGTAACCCAGCGCCGCCAGCGGGATGCCGGCCACGTTGTAGGCAAACGCCCAGAACAGGTTCTGTCGGATCTTGGCCACCGTGCGGTCGGAGATGTCCAGCGCGGCAGCCACCAGGGCCAGGTCACCGCGCATCAGCGTGATGCCTGCGGCATGCATGGCCACATCGGTACCGTTGCCCATGGCCAGACCCACGTCAGCCGCGGCCAGCGCGGGTGCATCGTTCACCCCGTCGCCCACCATGGCGACGGTGTGGGTGCCAGGTTTGGCTTCGGTGCCTGCCTTGAGCTGGGCCACCAGCGCAGCCTTGTCGCCGGGCAACACCTCAGCCATCACCTCGCCGGCATCCGGGTTCAGCCCCAAACGGCGGCCCATGGCATGTGCAGCGCCCCGGTTGTCGCCCGAGATCATGACCACGCGGATGCCATGTGCGCGCAACTCGGCCAGCGCCTCGGATGCGCCGGGTTTGGGTTCGTCGGCAAAAGCCATCAGGGCGCGCAAGACCAGGCCTTGCCCCGTGCGCTCGGCCATGGCAGAGACGGTGGCACCCTGCGCCTGCAATTTGGCCGACTCTTCGACCAGCGACCCGAACTGCACGCCCAGCTCGTTCATCCACCGCAGGCTGCCGATGACAAACGGGCGGGAATCCACGGTGCCTTCGGTACCCCGCCCCGGCACGGCTTGTAGCAATTGCGGTGCGACGATGCTTATGCCCTGCTCTTGGGCAGCGGCCAGGACGGCACGGGCCAAGGGGTGCTCGCTGCCACTTTGCAGGCTGGCTGCGATTCTGAGCGCTTCCTCCTTGGCCATGGCCTCTGGGACCAGCAACACGCTCAGGCTTGGCCGCCCCACTGTCAGCGTCCCGGTTTTGTCAAAAGCCACCACGTCCACCTTGTGCGCCAGCTCCAGTGCCTGGGCGTCCTTGATCAGAATGCCGTGCTGCGCCGCCACGCCCGTGCCCGCCATGATGGCGGCCGGCGTCGCCAATCCCAATGCGCAAGGGCAGGCGATGACCAGCACCGCCACGGCGTGGATGACGGCGGTCTCAAACGGGCGGCCGGTCAACCACCAGCCCAGCAGCGTGGCCAGGGCCAGCACCAGCACCACCGGCACAAACACGGCGCTGACCTGGTCCACCAGGCGCTGTATCGGTGCTTTTGCGGCCTGTGCGTCTTCCACCAGGCGGGTGATGCGGGCCAGCACCGTGTCCAAACCTACGGCAGTCACCTGCAACACCACGCGGCCGTCACCATTGATGGAGCCGCCGGTGAGCTTGTCGCCCATGTCCTTGCGCACCGGCAACGGTTCGCCGGTGAGCATGGACTCGTCGACCTGGGTCTGGCCCTCTTTCAATGTGCCGTCCACCGGAAAACGCTCACCGGGTTTGACGGCGATGTGATCGCCCACCATCACATCGGCCACGGGCACGTCGACCTCCCCATCACGCCCCAGCCAGTGCGCCACATCGGGGCGCAGCGCGTGCAGGGCGCGGATAGCGGCCGTGGTCTGGCGTTTGGCACGTGCCTCCAGCCATTTGCCCAGCAGCACCAGCGTGATGACAACCGCCGAGCCTTCAAAATACAGATGCACCATCGCGCCGTCGGGTGCGGTCAGCCACAGCCACACCGACAAGGCCCAACCTGCGGTCGTGCCAATCGACACCAACAGGTCCATATTGCCGCTACGCGCCAGCAGGGCATGCCAGCCTGCCTTGTAAAAGCGCGCTCCCAGGATAAATTGCACGGGGGTGGCCAACAGAAACTGCAACCAGGGTGGCAGCATCCAGTGCTGGCCGAACAGGTCGCCCACCATGGGCAGGGCCAGGGGTGCCGATAGCAACGCACCGATGGCAACCGGGCCGAAACCGGCCCAAGGCGACACGGATTCCAGGGCGTCGACCTGGGCCGGGGTGCGCACCTCATAACCTGCATCGCGCACAGCTCGGCGCAGGCGGGCCGGCATCTGGTCGGCATCTGCATAGGTAATGCGCGCCGACTCGGTGGCGAGGTTGACGGTGGCGTCTTGCACGCCCGGTACTTTTCTCAGGGCTTTTTCAACCCGTCCCACACAGGAGGCGCAAGTCATGCCGCCCACGGCAATGTCCAGGCTGAGGTTGGGGGCAGGGGGGGAAGTGATGGTGTCCATGGAGTGGAGCCTAAACCTTGTCACCATGGAAAGGTCAAGTGTTAATGACAGATTTCACAAGTGGCTTGACTCTCCCACCATGGTAAGGTTCAAACTGTCGTCTTTGTACACAACCAAGGAATCACCATGAACCAGACTTTTACCGTTACCGGCATGACATGCGGCCACTGCGAGAAGGCCGTCACACGCGCCTTGCAGCAGGTGGACCCGCAAGCGCAAGTGGTAATTGACCGGGCCCAGAACCGGGTGCAGGTGGAATCCACCCAAACGCGTGAGGCGTTGGCACACGCCATAACCGAAGAAGGTTATGCGGTCGCGAGCTGAAGCCAACCGTGCCAGGGACAGCAAGCCTGCGCTTGGCGAAACCGCGGGGTTACGGGTCAACATTGGCCAGGCGGCAAAGTTTTCCGGCGTTTCGGCCAAGATGCTGCGCCATTACGAATCCTTGGGCCTGCTGGGCCAGGTGGTCCGCACCGACAGCGGCTACCGCCAGTACACGTCGACAGACGTGAACACCCTTCGCTTCATCAAGCGCAGCCGCGACCTGGGTTTCTCGATGGCCGAGATTGCGGAGCTGGTGAACCTGTGGCAGGACCGCAGCCGCGCCAGCGCCAGCGTCAAGTCCATTGCCCAGAAACACCTGGACGAACTCGGCACCCGCATTGCAGCCATGCAGGCCATGCAGCGCTCTTTGCAGGAGCTTCTTCAAAATTGCCACGGGGATGCACGCCCGGACTGTCCAATTCTGGATGACCTGGCGGGGGTGCGGCCGTCTGCGCCGTGCCACTGAGTCCAGCATCCACTTCTCAGTTGCAGCCCGAATTGGCCTTCCATAGCGCCAGATCGCCCAGATTCACCACCCCTTTACCGGACGAAGCAGCGAAATAGTACAGGCTGTCATCGACGCTGGAACTGGCGAGGAAGGTATTGGTGGCGGGGTAATAACGGTAGTAGTAGGGTGCCAGGTCACCAGCCGCGGCACCGGCCAGCGGAAACGCGCTGGGTACGCTGCGCTCACCCCACGCAAAGATGCAGTCCGACAGGCTACCGCTGGCCACCATGGTGAGCGGGCGGCTCGGCTCTTCGATGGGCATGCCGTCACGCCAGAGCTGGGCGCGCAGCTTGATGGGCCGTGCACTGGTCGGTGGCAACGTCAACACAGGAGCGGTGTTGGCACTGGCGTTGCCAAAGGGCAGGTCTTGAATGAACCCGGTACCGCTTTGAAACCAGCGGACCTGAAGACCCGTGCTGCCCCCGGCCACACTGGCGGCAGTGTGGCTGGCCACCATGCGCTTCTGGGTGTTTTGGGCGACGCGCGTGGCCGCTGGCGCCAAACCGCTGGCGTCCGTGGCCGGAGAAATGGACAGGGTGTAGAACCCGCCGGCTGTGGGGTTCGGCGGCCTTAGAACATAGAAGCTGCGCCAGGTTTCACTGTCGGACGACGTGCGTTGGGCGCAGCCTGTGCCAGTCACCCGCAGCAGGGGGCCAACTGCGGTGCCGTTGGTGTAGACGCCATTGAGCTGAAACTGCCCACCCTCGCTGCACAGTTTCAGCGTTGCAGCACCGGTCAATGGCGTAGCCAGAGTGATGGAGTCCACATCGTCCGCCGGTGTGGCGCCCGGCGGGCTCAATTGACCCCGGATGGTGAAGGGCACAGCTGCCACCTTGGTCCCCGCAAACAGGTTGTTGGAGTAGTCGCCACCCACGCTGGCGGCTTCCTGGATCACCACGTTGTCGGCCAGGCCGTCACAGTCGTTGTCCAGTCCATCGGCGATTTCGGTTTTGCTTGGGGCGATGGCTGCGTTGTCGTCGCGGCAATCCACAAATCGGTTGGAGCCGTCGTTGTCGCTGTCCAGACAGCCCGGGAACGGGGTCGGGTATGCAGCGGCACCGGCCAGACCCGGGCCCTGGTACCACTTGAATTGGGTGGCAACACAGCGCGTGTCCGTTTGCGTCACTTTGGCCAGCGACAGCAGCATGGCATCACTGGCCTCTTGCGGCGAGTCGTAAAACACACCCGCCAGCGAGCTTGCCACGCCATCGGCCAGCCAGGCCTTCACTTGTGCGCCGGTCATTTGCTGGGCGACCACGGTGAAGAAGCTGCCCACCAGGTAGCGGGCCTCGGCGCTGGCGCAGGCTGGCACATCGTTGGGCGCGGCGGCGCAATCAGCCCATGTCAGCGCCGGGTTGGACAAAAAGGGCTTCCAGTAGGTGCCCAACCAGTCACTCAGCACCACATTCGGCCGTTTGATTTGCGAGCCGCCGTCTGCCATCTTGGTCTGCACCCGCGCATACCACTCCTGCAGCACGGTGGTCCAGTTGTGACCAGGGTCTGGACCATAGGCCCAGGCCGACATCACATCAAAGTTGTGCGCCAGTTCGTGCACAAAAACATTGGTCAGGATGTCGTCGTCCAGGCCGATTTCATCCAGCACCGCGTTGCTGTATTCCGTGGAATCACCCGGGGCAAAGGCCAGACCGTAGAAGTTGCCCGGTTCATTGGGCAGAATCGCAAACACCTGTTTTCCGCGGGGGTCACTTTGCAGCGTCGGGGCCCAGCCCAGCAACTCCTTGTAACTGGCATACAGCATGTCCAGCCGGTCCACCAGGGTTTGTATCCGCACGGCATTGAGTTTGGCACTTCGGGGGTGGACGGTCGGGATCAAAAGGGTGATGGCAGCACCGTCGTAACGCGAGACCGTGAAGGTTTGCACCGGCGTACTGAAGGTGGTGTAGCGGATGGTTTCGCCCCAACAAGGTGAACAGTTGGTGGTGCCAAAGTTGATGCGGGATTCCGCACTGGTACGGGTTTGCGCGTGCGCCTGGGGCTGTCGCACGTAATCCGGTGTGGCACCGGGCTGCGGCAACAGGGGTGCGGCATTGGCCACAGCCACGCCGCAGACCAGCAGAAATGCCATGCAACAGATGGGAAATGCCCGACGGATGGCTTGGCAAGTGAGCATGAAGTTCCTTGTAGGTGGCTGGTCGGTTCTGCATTCTGGCAGTGCCGTCCTGCGGCGGCAAGGTCTTTTCCAGATCGTCTATTTCGGTTTGCCGACCGCTACACTGCTTCCATGTTGGATCCTTGCTCCCTGTACCCCGCGTTGGCCCGGGTATCGCCTGCTTTGCCTTCGTTGGGGCCCATTGTGGGTCCCATGACGGTGGCGGCGGGGACTGTTTTGTTCGATGAAAACTCTCCCTGCCAGGGTTTCCCGCTGGTGATGGAGGGCGAAGTCAAGGTGTCACGCCACTCAGCCGACGGGCGCTCGCTGGAGTTGTACCGGGTGGTGCCTGGCGAACTGTGTCTGGCCTCCAGCGCCAGTCTGTTTCGCAGCCAGCCCCTGATGGCCCAAGGCGTTGCCACCAGGTTGACGACGCTGTTGCTGATTCCGCCGGTGGTTTTTGCACAGTGGTTGGAGACGCCTGCTTTTCGTGACCAGGTATTGGGCCTGTTTGCCGAACGCATGGCGGACCTGACCGGGCTGATTGACGCCGTGGCTTTCCAGAAACTCGACCAGCGTCTGGCGGCGGCGCTGCTGGGTCGCGGTCAGGACTTAGCTTTGACCCACCAGGAGTTGGCCGATGAGCTGGGGACGGTGCGCGAGATTGTGTCGCGCCTGCTGCGTCGTTTTGAACGGGAGGGCTGGGTGGAGCTGGCGCGCGAACGTATCCACATCAGCAACAGTGCCGCACTTCGCATGTTGGCAGGCGCAGCCAGCGGTTGATGTTCATGCCGAGATCACTATCTATTTGATAGCGCTCTACGCAGGTTTTCCGAGGGCTACAGCCCAGTTTTACGTAAACATCGGGGCAAGCGACAGATTCAGTACCTGCGCTGCCAACCAGGCCCGGCCTTGACACCCGGCAAGCGCCATTTTAAGATGCAACTTAAATACATCTTAAATCGCCATGTCACCATCCCCCTTGCTCCAGCTGAAGGAAGCCACTGCGGCCAACGGCGGCGTACCCAATTTGCAGGCATTCCTTGAACTGGGATTTCGCCCCCTGTACCTGGCCGGTATCTCCTGGGCGCTGATAGCCGTTGCCCTGTGGATCTACGCACCGTCGGTTTTGACGGGGCCCTTGCAGGGCATCGCCTGGCATGCCCATGAAATGTTGTGGGGCTTTGTTGCCACCATTGCCGTGGGCTTTCTGATGACGGCGGGCGGCAACTGGACCGGCATCAACCCGCTGCAGGGCCGCGCCCTGGGTGTCGTGTGTGGCCTGTGGCTGCTGGCGCGCGTGGGCTTTCTGGTCAACAGCCGTACCGCCTTTTGGGTCGCCATGGCCAGCGAGCTCGCGTTTTTCGGGCTGGCGGCACTGGCCATGATGCGTGCGGTTTACCGCTCCAAAAATACGCGCAATTACGCCGTGCCGTGGCTGCTGGTCGGGTTGGCCGTTGGCGACGCACTGTACCTGCTGGCGGCGCTGGCGGGTGACTACACCCTGCTGATGGTGCGTTTTAATGCGGCGCTGGTGGTGATGGCCTTGATTGCGCTGCTGATCGGGCGTCGGGTGATTCCCTTTTTTGCCATGCGCGCTGTACCGGGGCTGGACATTCCCAAACACACAACATCCGGTCAGGTGCAACTGGGTGCCTGCACCGTGGCGGCGCTCAGTCTGCTGGCCGGTTGGCCGGTGTTGACGGCACTGGCACTGGGTTTGGCGGGCCTCCTGGCGGCCATCCAAGTCGTAAGCTGGAAACCGCTGGCCGTGCGGCACAACCCGCTGCTGTGGATTTTGTACGCCGGTTATGGCGGTATCGCGCTGGGCCTGTTGAGCGCCGCGCTGGCCAGTGCCGGGGTGGCGCTGCCACGGGTTTTGCCGGTGCACCTGATTGCCATGGCGGGCTTCTCCGCGCTGATCATCGGCATGGTGACCCGCACGGCCCTGGGCCACCTGGGGCGGCCCTTGGCAACCGACGCCAGCATACGTGCCAGTTATGGGCTGGTGTTGCTGGCAGCGGCCTTGCGCCTGGCCGCCATGGCCGACACCGCCTGGGCCAGCGGTCTTTTGTACTTGGCAGCTGGCGCATGGGTGGTGGCTATGGCCCTGTATCTGTGGCGCTTTGCACCGATGCTGATTCGACCCCGCCTCTAGGGTCGCGGGGGTTTTTGCTCTGTGACATCTGTCACAGACGACCGGACGTACTCAGCATCTAATACGCACATTACCCACTTGCTCCAAGGAATTCAGCATGCAATCCAACGTTGGCGGCATTGACCGCATTGTGCGTATCGTCGTCGGTCTGGTTCTGATCGGCCTGACCCTCACCGGCAATATCGGCCTGTGGGGCTGGCTGGGCGTGGTACCGCTGGCCACCGGCGCCATCGGCTGGTGCCCACCCTACGCGATCTTTGGTTGGAACACCTGTTCTGTCAAGAAGCCGGGTTGAACCCGACTGCTATTTATTCAGTAGCTGTTCGCGCATATTTTGCGAGGGCTGCAGCCCGTTTTGTCATTTTGTAAGCGCTTGTTACTGTAGTCAGCCAAGTGAAGCGTGCGGTCGTTGAGTGATGACAAACCGCTACGTCTAGCGGTAGGGGCCCTGGCCCACCCACTGCCATGCACACTACCCGAGTCTTGTCGAACGCCACCGATCCGGATCGCACACCCTTGCGGCACGGCCGGTGGTTAGGCCTGTTGCTGCTGGCTGGCGGCATGGTTGCGCTGGCGCCCCAGGCGCATGCGGACCACCGTTACACGACACAGGTCGCCGTTGGTTGGGGCTACCAGGGCCCGGCCTATCCGCCCTTGGTACGGGTGCAACCGGCGCCACCAGTCGCGCCCTACCGCTACCTGCGCAGCTACACCGACCCTCGCCCGGCCGTGGTGTGGCAACCGGCCCCGCGAGTGCTGCACCGCCACGGGCATTGGTATCCAAGACCCTATAACGGGCATTACCACGGGACCGAAACCTACTATGCCCCGCCGGTCAAACAATACGCCCCCATCCAGTACATCTACCGTTAATGCGTGTCTTTGGGCGGGCAGGGCAGTGCTAAGCCGCTAACATCTCGCCGCCCAGCGCCTCGATCAAATCCGGAATCAGCTTGCGCAGTTCACCGGTTGCGATGGCCACATCGGCATCGAAGTTGTCGTCCTTGCCATCGGCCGGACTGGCCGCAGCGCCTTCAAAAACACTGTCCAGAAACGCCACTTTTTTGAGTTGCAATGCTTCGGTCAGCACAAAAGAGACACGGTCGCTCCAGGTCATGGCCAGACGGGTCGGCACCTTGCCCATGGCGATGTGTTGGGTCACCTCTTCGGTATCGAGGGCGTGACGGGTGTACCGCACCACAGCGCGGGATTCATCGGCGGCCTTCAGTTCACACTCCCGGTCCACACTGAACCCCGGAGGCGCCTCTTGCGTCGACAACCACAGGCCCATGGCCGACGCCGGAGATGTCTGGGTATTGACCAGTTGCACGACCAAGCCGTCCACCGCCTTGATCAACCAGGTGATGACCTCGTCGGCTTTGGCCTGGCTACCCGCATCGGTCAGCAGGTAACCGGCGGCCGGATCAACCCACACCTGCACGCTGGACTGTTTGCTGAACGCCATGGGCAGCAGGGCGTTACGGGCGTCATCGTTCAGCTCGCGTTTTTCTTTTTTTCCCGGTTTGCGCCCGGTGGTTGCTTCGATGTGGTCCACCTGCTCTTGCACCTTGCGTTTGACCACGGAGCCCGGCACCACCTTGACCTCCAACATCAGTTTGAGCAGCCATTGGCCGCCCACCACTTCGACCAGCGCGCCATGGGCATGGCCACGCGGCTCGATCCAGCCAACGGACTTTTCCTGTGATGCGCCGCACTCTGCAAAGTGTGCCTTTTCCAACGCCGCTTCCAGGGGCTCGGCCACACTCGGCCAGCCCGATACCAGGCGGTAAATCATCAAATTCTTGAACACGGAGTCGCCTTTTTTTGTTTAGAAACTTGCGGGACAAACCGCAGTCGTGTGGCGACAAGAACTGCCGCCAACACTTTAGAGTTTCACTCGAGGGCTGTATTGTCATCGCAACGCACAAGCCAGGATTGCATGCAACTTTACAAAGCCTTATCGTGGCGCAATCGCAGTGATACACAAGGCTTGCATACTTCCAAACAGCCTGATCGCGATCTCCGCGTCAGACGCCTACTCAAAAAGGAAGTCACCATGAAATCCGGTTTTAAACCATTGCTCGTATCCGCTCTGCTGGCCAGCGCAGGTTTTGCCGCCTTTGGTCAACAACCATCGGCCCAGGACAAGGCTGGTGTGCACCCCAACCCGATGATGGGAATGGGAAGCCCCATGCACCAGAACCCCATGCAACCGGGCGGCCCCATGGGTTTGCATGAAAAGATGGACCCCGCCCGCATGGAAGCCATGATGGCCAAACACCACGCCGAAATGAAGGCCAAGCTCAAGATCACGGCGGACCAGGAGAGTGCATGGACCAACTTTACTGCGGCCATGAAACCTCCGGCCTGGATGGACCACAAGCGGCCGGACCGCGCCGAGATGGACAAACTGACTACGCCCGAACGCATCGACAAAATGCGTGCCCTGCGCGCCGAACGCATGACCGCCATGAATGCTGCGATGGACAAGCGGGGGGACGCAACCAAGGCCTTTTACGCAACCCTGAATGCCGACCAGAAGAAGGTTTTTGACGCCGAACATGCCCGCATGGGCACACACCGAGGTGGCCATCGGGCCTTCGGTGCCAACCGTGCTGCCAGCAAACCGGCAGCACAGTAAGGCCCAGTTCACCGCCGGGCCGCCCCAAGGTGAACTGCCTCCCCCTCGGGGGTAGCGACCCGCGAAGCGGCTCAGCGTGGGAGCTACGGTTTTGCCAGCAGCGCCTTGAGTTCGCCGCTGGCGATCAATTTCTGCAGGTCAGTGGCGCCCCCGACCAGGGTGCCCTTGACGAATACCATCGGAAAGGTAGGCCAACCAGTCCACAACTTCAAGGCGTTGCGTTCACGCCAACGGCTGAAATATGTGCCGTAAGCCAGGTAGTGGTAGGTGATACCTGCCTCGTCCAACAGCTTGCGGGCCTGTTTGGGGAAGGGATTCATGCCCATGCCCACTACAACCACGGCATGCTGCGCCACGGCCGCCTGCACCTCCTTGACAATGGCCTGCTGGTTGCCGGCCACCCGCTCCCGGATGGCGGTGTGGATTCGCGATTCGTCGAGGATGGAACGTGGCATGCTTGGCCCCTGGCAATGTAAATACGCCGATTATGAACCGCTGTTTGTCGGCCACTGTTCTGCCACAGACCGGGCTTTGACAGAAATCAAGGCGCTATAGTGGTTCACGTTTTACACTGCGCGGCGCCTTCGCCACCCCACCATGTCCCAAGTTGCCACCAACCTCCCCGCCGTACGCACCATCAGCTTAATGCGTCCTTTGGTCTGGCTGGTCTTCGCCTGGCGCGACATGGCCCGGATCGGCTGGGTCAGCTTTGCCCACGGGTTCGCGCTGGCCGCCGTAGGTGCCATCATCGTGGCCATCGCGCACCAGCGTTTCTGGCTGCTGGCGGGTGCACTTTCGGGTTTTATGGTGATTGCACCGGTGTTGGCCACCAGTCTGTATGCCTTGAGCCGGGCCCTGGAACGCGGTGAAAAGGCCGACCTCAGCCTGGTCCTGAAGACCTGGTTGAACTGGCAAAACAGCCATTTCAACAAATGGGGCAACGACTATTGGTGCATGGTGCAATTTGGTGCCTTGCTGGCCCTGGCAGCCACCGGCTGGGTGATCACGTCGGCAGCACTGATCACGCTATTGGCACCCGCGCCGATTCTGGGACCGGTCGACTTCGTGCGGCATGTGGTGCTGGCACAGGATGGCTGGTTGTTCGAGCTGTGGCTGGCCTTGGGCGGGGTCCTGGCAGCACCCTTGTTTGCGTCCAGCGTAGTCTCAATGCCCCTGTTGCTGGACCGCCGGGTGACGCTGATGCAAGCCGTGCTGACCAGCTGGCAAGCGGTGCTGGCCAACCCGCTACCCATGGGATTCTGGGCCGCTCTGATCATGGGTTTTACGCTGTTGGGCTTGGGCTCGCTGCTGTTGGGACTGATTGCCGTCATACCCATGCTCGGTCACGCCAGTTGGCATGCCTACCGTGACTTGGTGGATGTGACCGGCTTTCCTGCACGCGAAGTGTTGCCCACACCATCGAACAGCAGCAGGATTTAAGCATGTTTGGCTTTTCAGAAGAACAAATAGCGGGTTTTGGCCTCTCCTTTGGGGTGGCCGGTTTCATGCTCTACATGTTGTTCATCATTGGCCACCTGGCCTGGGAATCCAAGGCGGGAAAATTCGGCACTTTTGTGATCTTTCTGGGCCTGGCTTTTGGCATGGTGGGCTTTGTGGCCAAGTACATCATCCAGTGGTACATGGAGAAATAGGGCCGACATCCGCGGCTTCGGCCACACGCTCAACCAAACGGGCGTATGCCGATCAACAGCCCGTGCAATTTGAAAGCAAATGCCGCCCAGGCAATCAAACCCACCAGCACAACCACCACAGTGCCTGTCACGGTTCCGGCCGGGTACTGTGTGCCGGCAGCCCGGTCACGCCGGCGCGCGGCGATGAAGTTCACAACCGCCCAGCCCAGAAAGGAGCCAAACAAAACCATGTGGGCCAGGTTGCCATTCACCAACAGATGCGCCAACGCCCAGGATTTGACACCCAGCACCATGGGGTGGTGCAGCTTCGCCTTTATTCCATTACGCGGCACATAGGCCGCGGCCAGCAGCACAAAGGCCACCAGTGTCAACAGCGACGCCGCATGGCGCATGCCAACGGGTGCCGTCCACAATACGGTGGGTGTTTCTCGCGCAATGCCGAAACCATAGACGATGAGCCCGAAACCCAGTATGGACACCACCGAATAAATACCTTTGTAAGTGCCTTCACCCATGCGGACCAGCATACGGGTGCGCCAGCCGTCCGCCACGATCCGCACCGAATGCACGCCCAGAAAAATCAATAAACCCGCAATCAGATAAACCATAGCGTTATTCCATCAAAAATACATTGTTTTGAAAAGCACGTCCGGTTGCCCCACGCTCTTGTTTCCGTCTTTGTTGAGCCAAGGAGCGAACGTCTCCCCTTTTCAACAGTTATCTCAAACTGTTATATATCGGTGACACAACATTAGCTACAAAATATATAGCACTTTGCGCATGATTCACGAGGGCTGGAGCATGATTTAACCATCAATCAGTGCTTGGCGTCCCATGTTTTTCACGGCGTTGACAGAAACAGCTTGAAGGCATCTACCGTCCTGGGGCCGTCTTCTTCATGGGGAACATGTCCCAAATCTTCAAAGATGACCACCTGTGCTCCCGCAATGTCGGCAATGAAGCGTTGCGCCGTATCCGGCGGAATCAACCGGTCTTTTCCACCCCACATCACCAGCGCCGGCACTTTAAGCCCTTTGAGGGCGGCTTCATCACCGCTGTGGATCTGATCCATGCGGTAGGCCAGGGCCTGTCGGTTACCGGCGCGCAGGGTCAACTCGTAATAACGGTCCACCAAATCTGCGGTGACCTTCGACGGATCACCATAAACATTACGCACACTGCTTTGCACAATACCCCGGGGCAATACGTATTCCATCAGCACACGGAGGCCTGGCGTGCGGGCAATCGTGAAGCCCAAGGGTACCGCTGTGGAATGCAGGGGGTAACCGGCCGAATCGATCAATACCAGCTTTTTCACCCGCTGCGGATGCGCCACGGCGGTACTCCAGGCTATTTGTCCACCCAGGGAATTGCCGGCCAATACAAATTGCTGCACACCCATCTGGTCCAGCACGGCAACCACAAAACGGACGTACGCGGCAATGGAATAGTCGTTCTCGGGGCTTGGTCCGGTCAGTCCGAAGGCCGGCAGATCGAAACGGATGACACGACGTTGGTCCATTAGCGCCTGGGTCCATCCATCCCAGGTGTGCAGGCTGGCCGACGTTCCATGCAACAAAACAATGGGCAGTCGATCATCCCGTGGCCCTTCATCACGCAGATGCACTTGCATTCCCAACACGGGCAAGAACTGGGATGGGGCTGGTGCCCAGCGAGTCGACAGTTGTTGCACGGAGCGGTCGGGCGCCCAGGTAGCCAACACACCGGCCATCACAAAGACGGCACAGGCCAGCACCACTACACCCAGGACACGCAGCAACAGTTTCATGGGGTTGAACTCTACACTGTTCTTTTTCGGGTTTGTCAACTAGAAAAGCTGTGGATAGTTTTAGCATAAGACCATGGTTATCCACAGGGTCTTCAGCTTTTGAATAGTTGTTCATTTTTGAGTGCCATGGTGGGAGCAGACTCACACACAGGAGTCAAACGCATGCAAGTCCTTGATATAGAAGAAAAAACCAAGCTTGTTCACACAAAAGGGCGATGCTTATCTACTACTACTATCTTTAAATAGAAGTTTTAGAAAGATAGGAGCGAACAGCAGCAAAGATAAATATTTGTTTTCCATACCCGGTGTGGTCGTTCGGGCAATGGCCGAAAAGAAGCCACAGCCGACGGGTTTTTGGCACGCGCAATCAAGTAAGATTCGCCGACTTCGGGCTTACCAAGCTTTTTACTCCGCTTTTTTGCGTTCACTTTCCTTTCCATGTCCGTTTCTTCTGCAGGCACAAGCCCCAGCCATGTGCCAGCTTCTTTTGAAATCAAGAGTGCCCAGTTGCCACTGGTTGCACTCCACCTGAAATCCGGTGAATTGGGAAAAGTGGCAGCAGATGTGCTGGAAAAGTTTGGACCCCAGGGGGAAAGTCCGGATTTTTTTGAAAATGATGCATTGGTCCTTGATTTTTCGCATCTGGATCTGCAAACACCGCCATGCGATCTGGTGCCCTTGCTGCGCGTCTTGCGCGCCTGCAGCCTGGTCCCGGTGGCTGTTCGTTCCGCCAGCGCTGAGGTAGTGGCGGCGGCCCTTGCGGTTGGACTGGTTGAAGCGCCTCCCGAAGTAAGCCGCACAAGGCCCGCGGTGGTGGATGTGGAGCCGATCGAGGCAGCACCTCCCGCCGTGACCGAACGCATTCGCGAGGTGGTCCATGAGGTGGTGCGGGAAGTGCCCGGGCCGGGCACCATGGTGGTGGATAAACCGCTGAGATCAGGCCAAAAGATTTATGCCCGTGGTTGTGATCTGGTGGTGCTGGCCATGGTGAACCAGGGGGCCGAAGTAGTAGCCGACGGCAATATCCATGTGTATGCACCTTTGCGCGGCAAGGCCATGGCGGGAGCCCGGGGAAATACCAGTGCCCGCATATTTTCGTTGTGTATGGAGCCCGAGTTGATTTCCATTGCCGGTGTTTACCGCACCAGCGAGAACCCGCTGGCACCGAACGTGCAAGGTAAGGCGGCCCAGGTGCGTTTGAGCAACGACGGGCAGGACAAGTTGATCATTGAGGCTTTGAACAGTTGAGATCGGGTGCTATCGGCCATAAAGGCCGCGAGACCAATCCCGCCAGGCAAATTAATCGGAAAGCATTCAAATTTATGGCAAAGATTATTGTGGTGACATCGGGCAAGGGTGGTGTGGGAAAGACCACTACCAGCGCCAGTTTTGCAACGGGGCTTGCGCTGCGCGGCCACAAGACGGCGGTGATCGATTTCGACGTGGGTCTGCGTAACCTGGACCTGATCATGGGCTGCGAGCGGCGTGTGGTGTATGACCTGATCAATGTGATCCAGGGAGAGGCCAACCTGAACCAGGCCTTGATCAAGGACAAACAGTGCGAAAACCTGTTTGTGTTGGCCGCCTCGCAAACAAGAGACAAGGATGCCTTGACCCAGGCCGGTGTGGAAAAGGTATTGAAAGACCTGGCAGCGATGGACTTCGAGTTCATCGTTTGTGACTCGCCCGCCGGCATAGAGACCGGTGCGCTGATGGCCATGCATTTTGCCGACGAGGCACTGGTGGTGACCAACCCCGAGGTTTCTTCGGTGCGTGACTCGGACCGCATTCTGGGCATGCTGGCCAGCAAGACCAAACGTGCCATTGAGGGGTTGGACCCGATCAAGGAACACCTGCTGATAACGCGTTACAACCCGGCCCGCGTGGACCAGGGGCAGATGCTGTCCCTGGATGACATCCAGGATATTTTGAGAATCAAGCTCATTGGTGTCATTCCCGAGAGTGAATCGGTGCTGCAGGCGTCCAATCAGGGAGTGCCCGCAGTGCACATGCAGGGCAGTGATGTTTCCGAAGCCTACAAAGACGTGATAGACCGATTCCTGGGTGCTGAAAAGCCAATGCGTTTTACCGAAGCTCCTAAGCAAGGTTTGCTAAAGCGTTTGTTTGGGGGGAGATAAGCCATGGCATCTTTCCTTTCTTTCTTTCTGGGTGAGAAGAAGAAAACCGCCAGTGTGGCCAAGGAACGCCTGCAGATCATTCTGGCGCACGAGCGCAGTGGCCGCAATGCCGCCGAGCCGGATTACCTGCCGGCACTGCAGGCCGAACTGGTGGCTGTGATCAGCAAATACATCAAGATCAATCCCCACGACATCAAGGTGCATCTGGAGCGCCAGGACAACCTGGAAGTGCTGGAAGTGAAGATTGAATGGCCCGAGAACCGCTGAATACTGATCGGTAGTTCATAGAGAAAGATGCGGCTAAGCTATGCGCCTGCAGCAGGGCTGAGGCGAGCATCGCCGCTCGTGTAAGCCGCCCTTCGGGCTCCTCCTTGACCTCGCTTTGTTGCTCACCCCAGCCATGCTGCTCTATACCGTGGTGTACGGGCCGGATGTTGGGAAAATCTCTTTTATGCCTTAACCAGCCGCAGGTGGGTGATTTCTGAAGGCGCACCAAAACGCTTGGGTGGTCCCCAGTAGCCCGTGCCCCGGCTGGTGTAGACCCACAGGTCGCGCAACTTGTGCAGGCCGGCCGTGTAAGGTTGCTGGAACTGCACAAAATGGTTCCAGGGCCAGAACTGGCCACCGTGGGTGTGGCCTGAGAGTTGCAAGTCAAAGCCGGCATCGGCAGCCACCGATGCACTGCGGGGCTGGTGCGCCAGCAGCAGCTTGAAGACGGCGTGGTCGGGAGCAAGGGCCATGGCCTTGTGCGGGTCGCTGCGGTGGCTTTCATCAAAATGGTGGGCGTGATAGTCGGCCACACCGGCTATGACCATCAGCGCGGGCTCCGGGTCCTGCGTATCGGTGCTGTGCTGGATCAGCACATGCTCGTTCATCAGCACCTGCACGCCCAGGGCGCGCAGGGCTTCAATCCAGCTGTGGGCACCCGAGTAGTACTCGTGGTTGCCGGTGACAAAAAAAGTGCCGTGGGTAGAGTTCAGTTGGGCCAGGGGTGCCACATGGCGGCCCAACTCCTTGACGCTGCCATCCACCAGGTCACCGGTGATGGCCACCAGATTGGCGTTGAGGCCATTGACCTTGTCCACAATGCGTTGCAAGTAGCGGGTCTTGATGGTGGGGCCGACATGGATGTCACTGATCTGCACCATAGTGAAGCCGTGCAAGGCCTCCGGCAGGTTGGCGATGGGCACATCCACACGCACCACGGTGGCGGTACGCCGCGCGTTCCAGAAACCCAGCACGGTTACGAGCAGGGCCACAATGGGCAGGGCCATGGCGGTGTCCGACCGCAGGGCTGCCAGGGCCTGTGCATGGGGCCAAACCCAGTTCATGGCGAAAGCCAGCAACAACAGTGCCTCCCGAAGCAGCGTCAGCACCAGGAGCGAAGAGAACAGGCCCATACACAGCAGGCCCATCCAGGTCAGGATGTTTGCCAAATGCGGTTTGGCCACTCGGCGTGCCAGCACGCCCATGGGCATCAGCAGGGCGGAAATGGCGAGTACCAGCCAAAGCGCCATTGCCCAACCACTGTCGACCGAGGCCAGGTCGGGCGCGAGGCGCCAGCCTACGATGGCATGCAGAAAAAGCGAGACAAGCAAAACGGGGGCCAAGGCCATACAAAGGACTACGCACGCTCGGTACACAGTGGAGTGTCAATGGGGGCAGATGGAGGTCATCACGTGGGGTTCAAGGCCCCCGCCGTCATTGGCTGGGGCTACAACGGAAACTGCAGTGCTGTGCGCTGTAGCTGCCCCTGCGGCCCAAAACTGTGCTCGGTGAACGCGGCATGTGTGGTGTGAATGGCCAGCACGCTGCAGGCGCGGGTGCCGTAATCAGCCGATTTGACAAAGGCCGCCGATAGACGCCGTTCCCATTCCAGCGGCACTCCGGTTTGGGGCAAGTCCACATCCGGTGCCAGGCAGGGGTCCTGCAGAAGGGGCAGCAAAGCGGTTGGTTCGATGCTCTGGCGGGTGACCTGGTCTTGCAGCCGCTGGCTCAGCCGGGTCAACTTGGGCCAGGGCGTATGGAAATCGGCGTTGGAAACGGCACCGATGCCGGGTTGCAGGTGCACCAGTTTGGCACCCCGGCTTTCCAGCCCCATCAGCGTGTGGCCGTCATAGACCAGCAGATTGAAGGGGTTGTAGTCGGCAGCGTGTCCTGCCAACTGCTGCAGGTAAGTGGGGGCGTCCAGGCCGCTGCGCAGAAAACCGGCGACCAGTTCACCGCGCGAGGGCGTGTCACTGCGCAGGTCTTCTGGCGAGCGGTAGTTGGTAAGTGCCGCCAGACGGCCGCTGCGGCTGAGTCCCAGCCAGGTGCCTCCGCCTTGCAGGTCTTTGCCGGCCAGTATGCTGCGGTCGTGCCCGTTATCGTCGCTCCACCAATGCAGCGGCATTGCGGGACGGGCATAAAACTCGTCGCGGTTGGACAGCAGCAACAGCGGCGTGGGGCTGTTGGGCTGCCAGTTCCAGGCGATCAGGCACATGGGGTGGTCCTATTCGGCGCGCGTGGAGACGTCCAGTGCGGTCTTCACCAGTACCTGGCGCAGCACAAAGCTTGAATGCACACCGGTAACCCCTTCGATGCCACTCAAGCGGTTCAGCAGCAGGGACTGGTAATGGTCCATGTCCCGCACGGCGACCTTGAGCTGGTAGTCGGCTTCCTGGCCGGTGATCAACAGACATTCCAGCACTTCGGGCAATAACTTCACTGCGGCCTCAAAGTTGGCAAAACGCTTCGGCGTGTGCAGGTCCATGGAGACGTGGATCAGGGCCATCAAGGTCAGACCCAGCTTCCTGGCGTCCAGTAGTGCGCGATAGGCAACGATCAGACCCGATTCTTCCAGCGCACGCACCCGGCGCAGACAGGGTGAAGGCGACAGGCCAATACGGTCGGCCAGATCCTGGTTGTTGATTCGGCCGTCTTGCTGCAGGATATCCAGGATCTGCTGGTCATAGCGGTCAAGTTTCATACAAATACCGTAATAATATTGATAATTGGCAGAGTATGCCAAAGAATATCTATAAGGAGGCAAAAACGCAATCTTCTGCTGCGGGTGTGGGCCTACACTGCCTGGAACTGTTACCCACAGCCAACCACAACCCAGGCCGACCTCCGCCGCGGTTGTGCAGTCCAGGCCCACAAGGCCAGGCTTGCGAAACCCAAGCCCGGGGCATACCCCCTGCCCCGGGGCTCGGCCTTCCCCAAAACGCTACTGTTTTTATAGCTACTTGCGCTTATTGGACGAGGGCTACGCTAGGTTTTGGCTGTAGTGTTTTCCAGAAACGCGACCATGAGACGGGCCATGTGATGGCCTTCATGTCCATATTGCAAACTATCCCGGCTACTGAGGTATTGGTCTTCCCCCAGCGTGTCTTCACGTTTGTCCAGCAGATGGGCGCTAAAGGCTTCATCAAACTCCGGATGGGCCTGAACGCAAAAAACCTCTTGCCCCACCGTGAAGGCTGCCACCGGGCAAAAATTGCTGCTAGCCACCAGGCTGGCGCCTGCTGGCAGTTCAAAAACCTGGTCCTGGTGGCTGGCCAGCAGGGCGATCTGGGTGCGGTCCTGCGAGTAGGGCAGGTCCTGGCGGTGCCAGTCATAAGTCAAGCGCCCGGCACCCCAGCCCTGTGGCGCTCGTCCCACCGGTGCGCCCATGCACAGAGCGATCAGCTGATGGCCAAAACAGACGCCAATCATTTTTTTTCGTTCGGCTAGCAGCCCAGTAACCTGGCGGCGCAATTCGACCACCCAGGGCTCGTCTGAGAACGAATCCGCGCCACTGCCCGTTAGCAGCACCGCGTCGTAGTCGTCGAAGGAGTCAGGGTACTGGCCCAACTGGGTGTTGAAAACCTCCATGGTCCAGGTGGCACCGGCATTCTCAAACAGCCGGATGAACATGGCGCCAAAGCTGGAATAGGTCGCGGCGAGGTGGCCTTCGAGAATGTCGTTGTCGAGGATGCAGAGGTTCATTGCTATGGAATGTGCAGCTTTTCGCGCAGGATTGGCGAGGGCTAGACGGCTCTTCGGGTGCGAACGGCGGCCGCCAGTTGTTGCAGTACCGGCACGGTCTGCGCCATGCTGATGCAGGCGTCGGTGACCGAGACGCCGTGTTGCAAGGGCTGGTCGGGCGTGATGTCCTGGCGGCCCTCGTTCAAATGGCTTTCGACCATGATGCCGGTGATGCGCCGGTCACCAGCCGCAATTTGGGCTGCCACTTCAGCGGCGACTACGATCTGGCGGGCGTGTTGTTTGCTGCTGTTGGCGTGGCTCACATCAATCATGACCTGCTCGCGCAAACCCGCCGCTTTGAGTAGCGCGCAGGCCGCATCCACATCAGCCTTGGCGTAGTTGGTGGTTTTGCCGCCGCGCAGGATGACGTGGCAGTCGTCGTTGCCGCGGGTCTCGAAAATCGCCGCCTGGCCCATCTTGGTCATGCCCATGAAGGAGTGCGTTGCCCGCGCGGCCTGGATGGCGTCGGTGGCGACCTTGATGCCGCCGTCGGTGCCGTTCTTGAAACCCACAGGGCACGACAGGCCGCTGGCCAGCTGCCGGTGGCTCTGGCTCTCGGTCGTGCGTGCGCCAATCGCGCCCCAACTCACCAGATCGCTTATGAACTGTGGCGACAGCAAATCCAGAAACTCGGTGCCTACCGGCAGGCCCAGCTCCAGCACATCCAGCAACAAACGGCGCGCCATCGTCAGGCCTTCGTTGATCGCGAAGCTGCCGTCCAGGTGCGGGTCATTGATGTATCCCTTCCATCCC
>CAZMXB010000007.1:0-43441 GCA_964569855.1 uncultured Rhodoferax sp. | reverse complement strand
GTTGCGGCGGTCCCAGCCCTTGATGGCGCCGCTGGCCAAACTGAGCGTGGGAAAAGCCACCACGCGCACGGGGTCGAAAAAATCCTGCTGTCCCAAGCCGTCGCAACTGGGGCAGGCACCGACCGGCGAGTTGAACGAGAACAGGCGCGGTTCCAGCTCTTGGATGGAGTGGTTGCACACCGGGCAGGCGAATTTGGCATTGAACAAGTGCTCTTTTGCCCTGTAGCCCTCGTCAATGCTGCGTGAAGCGCTATCATTTTCGACACGTCCGCCATCCATCTCCAGGGCGATGGCGCGGCCGTTGGCCAGGCGAAGAGCAGCTTCAAAGCTCTCTGCCAGACGTTGTTTGAGGTTGTCGTAGTCGGTGCGTGCGGCACCCGGCGCTGCACGCACCTTGATGCGGTCAATCACCACGTCGATGTCGTGCTTCTCGGTCTTCTTCAGGGCCGGCAGGTCGTCAAAGTCGCAGGTCTTGCCGTTGACCCTGAAGCGCACGTAACCCTGGGCCTGCATCTCGGCAAAAACGTCCAGGAACTCACCTTTTTTCTCCCGCGCCACCGGCGCCAGAATCATCAGCCGTGTATCGGCCGGCAGGGCCAGCACGGCGTCCACCATCTGGCTGACGGTCTGGCTTTGCAGCGGCAGGTCATGCTCCGGGCAGTAGGGGGTACCGGCGCGGGCGAACAGCAGGCGCAGGTAGTCGTGGATCTCGGTCACGGTGCCCACGGTGGAACGCGGGTTGTGGCTGGTGGCCTTTTGTTCGATCGAAATGGCCGGTGACAGGCCCTCGATCACATCCACATCGGGCTTGTCCATCAGCTGCAGGAACTGGCGGGCGTAGGTGGACAGGCTTTCCACATAACGGCGCTGACCCTCGGCGTACAGGGTGTCGAAGGCCAGGCTCGACTTGCCGGAGCCGCTTAAACCCGTTATCACCACCAGCTGGTTGCGCGGGATGTCGAGGTCGATGTTTTTCAGGTTGTGGGTGCGCGCTCCCCGGATGCTGATGGTTTGCTGCTGCAATGCCCGGGCCAGGTAGGTGCCGTCGTCAGTC
Source organism: uncultured Rhodoferax sp. (assembly GCA_964569855.1). Classification (GTDB taxonomy): domain Bacteria; phylum Pseudomonadota; class Gammaproteobacteria; order Burkholderiales; family Burkholderiaceae_C; genus Allorhodoferax. The sequence continues at coordinate 42,387 of CAZMXB010000007.1, read as the reverse complement.
GTGGAGTTCAAGGGTGTGGTCGCCAAAGGAGTAACCCTTGATGATAGTGAATCTGGCAGGGACTGTTTGGGTGGGATACTTTGCCTCGCGGGTTGATTTCCCTGTCCTTCCCCAAGTTTCGACTCTTGGGGGTTTCATGGTTGGATATGCGTATGACTATACGAATAGATACAGAGAGAAACGCGATGGCAATGGTTGATCGAATGGCCCCGGCAGTGCGCAAGGCTTGCAGCAAGTTGGCATTTGCCACAACGGCGGCAGCGATGTTCTGGTGTGCGACGGCGCTAGCGCAAGTGCCCGCAAGCGTGGCCACCGGAAAGCCGCCGGGCGCTGAAGCGTTTTTCCGCGATGTGGACATAGCAGAGGCGGTGCTATCGCCCAATGGCAAACGCTTGGCCATCACCTCGTCGAAAGGCGGTGGTCGCAGAGGGCTTTATGTGATGGATGTAGCCAATCCCGGGCAGTTCAGGAGTACCGCAGCGTTCAGGGACGCCGAAATCGTACGTGTGCGCTGGCTCGATGATGAACGTCTGCTCTTCAGCGCCAGCGACTTTTTCGAAGGTAGTGGCCGTCAGGTCGGGGGGCAGGGCTTGTTCATGGTTGGGCAGGATGGCCGCAATATGCGTGACCTGATCCAGCGCAGAACCATGACCTTTGTGGACGGTAGCGGCAAGATCAACGGGCTGGACATGAATTACAGGCTCTTGAAGGTTCCGGATTTTCAGGAGGGTGGGGCAAACGATGACATTCTTGTAGGGCAATACCACCGATCCGCAGATGACGGATACACCTTATCGGCCACGTGGCTGAATGTGAAAACGGGACGCACACGTGCCACGGGCTTTGACGCGCCGCGCGGCGTTACCACCTGGATTTTTGACGGCAAAGGCGAGGCGCGTGTCGTGTTCACCCGCGAGAAAGACCGGCAGGCTGCCCACTGGCGCGCGCCAGGCAGCACGCAGTGGCAGCAAATTGTGGAGGGCGATTTGCTGGGCATGCCGTTTACCCCCCACACTGTGGACAATGCCGGCAACCTGTACGTCACACGCCAGGAAGGCGTTGAGGGTTACGAGACTTTGGTAGCCTACGACTTCGCTACCAAGGCACCGGCAGCCAGTGCCTTGGTGAGCACACCAGGTTTTGATTTCACGGGCTCGTTGATCGTTGAGCGTGAAAGTGCCGCGGCGCTGGGTGTGCGCGTACTGACCGATGGTGAAAACACCGTCTGGTTTGACGCCGAGATGAAACGCATTCAGGCATTGGTGGATGGACATCTGCCGGCGCACATCAATCGGATCAGTTGTCGCCGGTGCGGCAAGGAGGATGCTGTTGTGCTGGTGCGTTCCTTCAATGACCGCGATCCGGGCAGGTTGCAATTGTTCAGGCCCACACCGCAGTCGGGTCAACCAGCTTGGACCAGTATTGGTGCACTGCGCCCGGAGATTGACCCGCGCCAGATGGCGGCGGTTGACTTTCAACGCATCAAAGCACGGGATGGGCGTGAGATACCGCTCTGGGTAACCGTTCCTTCAGGGGCTACTCCTGGCAAGCCAAACCCGACTATCGTATTGGTGCACGGCGGGCCTTGGACGCGTGGCAGCGGCTGGAGCTGGGATGGCATGAACCAGTTCCTCGCGTCGCGTGGCTACCTGGTCATTGAGCCCGAATTTCGTGGCAGCACGGGCTTCGGCGTGGCGCACTTCAAGGCTGGCTGGAAGCAATGGGGCCTGGCCATGCAGGACGACGTAGCCGATGCATTGCTGTGGCCGCAAAAGCAGGGCCTGGCCAGTGACCGAGCGTGTATTGCCGGGGCAAGTTATGGCGGCTACAGCACGCTGATGGGCCTCGCGCGGCATCCGAAGCTGTACCGGTGCGGTGCTGCGTGGGTTGCAGTAACTGATCTGGAGCTCTATGCCAAGGGGTCCTGGTGGGTTGGAGACGATATCAGCGATGTGGCGCGCAAGTACACGATTCCCGAAATGGTAGGCAGCATGGACAAAGATGCCCAACTGATCACCGCCAACTCGCCGGTTCTGCTGGCCAACAAGATCAAGGCGCCGCTATTGCTGGCCTTCGGTGAGGACGACCAGCGCGTGCCGTTGGCGCACGGCAAACGCATGCGTGAGGCCCTGCAAAAGCATGGCCTTGAGCCCGAGTGGGTGACCTACGCCGGTGAAGGCCACGGTTGGGGAAAGCTGGAAACGAGGCTGGACTTTGCCCTGCGGCTGGAGCGCTTTTTCAACCAGCATTTGCGGGCACCGTGAAATTCCTCTGAACAGGAACTGGCGGCGCAGGCAGCGAGGCTTTTCACATAGCGACGTTGGACTGCGGCTTACAGCGTGCCAAACGCCAGGCTGGACTTGCCGGAGCCACTTAGACCGGTGATCACCACCAGATGGTTTGCTGCTGCAATGCCCGGGCCAGGTAGGTGCCTTGCAGGTCGTGGGGCACGGACATGCTGTCGGGAGTTGGATTCATGGTGGGAAGCGCTCAAGAAGTGGTGTTGAGCCGCGTTTGGGGAAACCCACCATGTTAGTGACTGTTGGCATCCCGCGCTATTTTGGCGCTGTCCCGTTGCTGGCCGGGCTTGGCAGGGCGCAGGCATCAATCAACAAAATGGCGCCTTGCCCAAAGAGGGTGGGGGCCAGGGCCAGAGCCTTCAAGGCACACAGTCCGGTGCGGGCGGCGAGCATGGGCGGCACGGCATGGATCGCACCAGCGGGCAGGCTGAACAGTTCCACCGGCGCGCCCACCAGAATATCGATGTCGCCCTCAGGAAGCTTGAGCTGGAGGAACTGGCGCGGTGCGGTCGCCACAGTGGCGCTGGCGCAGGTCATGCCCAGCAAGTCTTCAATCAGTTGGCCGGTGGTCAGCGCGGGTGCGCTACGGCTGTTGCGTACCCAGCGTGCCTCCATGCCCACGCGCCAGCCCGCGGCGGAAAACAGCACGACGTCGATGCTGCCCAGCCCGGAATGCGACTCCAGGGCGCCGTTCATCCCAGGCCGCGCACATAGTCGGCGAACAGCGCGTCGAGATCCAGCACCGTGATGGGTTGCTCCCGCAGGCGGGTGACACCCAGCACATAGTTGCGCAGGGGCTCGGCCAGGGTGGCAGGTGGCGTCTGGATGCTGCCCTGACCGACGTCGACCACGTCAATAATACGGTCCACCCGAATGCCACTGTGCATGCCGGAGCCGCGCCCCATCAGAATCGATGACGCCTGGTCGACCCCGCTGTCCGCAAGGCCCAGCAGGTCATGGGGGCGAATCACCGATTCGATGTCGCCGCGCACATTGATGACGCCTTCGAGCGAGGGCGGACCGCCCGGCACGAAGAAGACCTGGGTATGCGAGAGGATTTCGCGGATGCGCTCACCGTGAAAGGCGAACCATGCATCGCCCAGCGCGAAGACCACCAATTGCACCGACCGTTCATCCACATTAACAAGTTCCTGCTGCTCCGCGCTGCGCTGGGCCAGCAACTGATCCAGTGTTGTTGTATTCATGTGTTTTCGTTCCCCCCCTGGTCAACCACGATGCAGTCGCGCCCACCATGCTTGGCCGCATACAGTGCCTTGTCGGCCATCTCCCGCAATGTTTCCATGCTCTTGTGCAAGGGATAGCGGGCAATGCCTGCACTGAAGGTACAGGAAAAGTCGCCGCGCTCCGAATGGAAAATGACACGGGCAAAGTCCTGCCGCAAACCATCGAGCAGTGCCGTGGCGCGCTCGATGGCGATGTCTTGCAGGACCACGGCAAACTCCTCGCCACCGTAGCGACCAACGATGTCCGTGTTGCGCAGGCGCTGCTGCAAGACCCGCGACAGAGCCAGGATGACCTGGTCGCCAGCCGGGTGACCATGCGTGTCGTTCACCGACTTGAAGTGGTCGATGTCGATCATGGCAAAACACAGGGTGCCCGTTCCGCGCCTAGCCCTGGCGACTGCGTTTTCCAGCAGTTGCGTGGTGGTTGAATGGTTGAACAAGCCCGTCAGGCTGTCGCGCGCCATCAGCGCGCGCAGCGCGCGCATGCGCTCGGCGCAGATCGCCACGGCGGCGACCAAGTCCTCGGGGACAACAGGCTTGGTCAGGAAGCCCTCCGCACCCATGCGCATGGCGGAGAACTGCTTCTTGCGGTCGGTCTCGCTGGACAGAAAAACAATCGGCAAACTGAGGTGGTCGGGAATTTGGCGAATCAGCTTGGCCAGGTCCTGGCCACTACAGCCTGGCATGTACATGTCCATCAGCACCATGTCGGGACGTAACTCTTGCAATACGTCCAGCACACGGGAGGGCTCGCTCAGCGAATGCGTGACCATGCCCGCCTCTTGAAGGATGACGCAGTGGTAGTTGGCGATCTCGACCTCGTCGTCGATGACAAGAATGCGGTACGGCTCCGGCTTGTGCTGGCCGGTCAGGTGGTCCAGCGTTTCCACCAGGCTTAAGGCGTGCGCGGGCTTCTGAAAATAGGCCTCGCTGCCGGCCTTGACTGCGGCAAGTCGCGCGGCAAAGTCATCGCGCGCGGAAAGGATGATGGTCGGCACGCCACGGTCCCCGCCTGTGGCTTTCAATTGAGCCAGCACATCGATGCCGGCATCGGCGCCCTGCGGCAATTGGATGTCAAGGATGACCGCGTCCGGGCGCCGGACCAGCACCGCGTCATACAGCGCTTGCGGCGTGTCGAATGCGGCCGTCTCGTAACCGAAGCAGCCCAGTTGATTGCCCAGCTGTTCGAGTTGCAACGCCTCGTCGTCGCAAATGTAGACCAGGCGCCCACCGTCGCTTTGATTGGCCACGTCGGACGGCGTTGGCAACGTGAAGCCGCCTTCCACCGGCATGGGCGTGGCGCGCGCCGCGTTGATGACGATGTCCATCTGGTCCAGACAGTCTGCCAGGCGCAGTTGCCAGTCTCCGGGGAGTGCATCGGAGCGGGTTTGCGTCAGCAAGAGCGCGAGGTTTTCTCCCGGCTCAGCCGCCATGCCGAGCTCGCGAAATCCGAAGGAACGGCTGGTGCCCTTGATGTTGTGCAAACCGCGATGCAGTTCCATGGCGGCGCCTGCGTTGCCGGGATCGGCCATGAACTGCGCAAATAGCTCACGCGCCAACGCGGCGCGTGCGGGCAGTTGAGCAAGAAAGACCGCGCGCAGCTTCGCGATCTTTTCGGCAGCGGACAGCGGCTTGGTTTCGTTCATGGTGGTCTCGTCCGTGCCCAGGTTCACGCCAAGGGGCGACGTGAGCGCACGGAGTCCAATACCGCTGGCAGGGTGTCTCCCATGCCAAAGTCCTTGAGCAGGCAGGCATCCAGGAGCGGCTCCTGCGCCAGCAGGCCCTCTGGTTCGTCCCCGGTGAGCAGGACAAAGGGTAGCGCAGAGCCTTGTTGGCGCAGTTCGCGAAACAGATCAATGCCGCTGACCATCGGCATGTGCATGTCGCTAATGATCAGTTCTATTCCCCCATCGGCATTGAGCTTGCCAATCGCATCCACGCCATCCTCGGCCAGCAGCACCTGGTGGCCCAGCCCTTCAAGGATTGCCGCCGTCATTTCCCCGGCCAGGGTGTCGTCGTCTACAACCAGAATGCGCATGTCGTTTCCTTTCGTCGATTCAAGTTAGCCTAAAAGGGCGCGTAGCGTGTTTACCAAGACGCCCTGCTCAAAATCACCCTTGACGATGTAAGCGTCAGCGCCCACCTGTATTCCGCGTCGCTTGTCTTCTTCCTGCTCGCGCGAGGTGATGATGACGATGGGCGTATGGCGGTATTTCTCTTGCTGGCGCAGTCGCTCGGTGAGTGTGAAGCCATCCATACGGGGCATTTCCACGTCCGTCAGCACCGCGTCAAAGTCTGCTACCAGCGCCTTGCGCAGGCCGTCCTGGCCATCCTCGGCCAGCGTCACTTGGTAGCCGTGGGCTTGCAGCACGTCCTTCTCGATCTCGCGCGTATTGAGCGAGTCGTCCACGACCAAAATGCGGTGACCGCTTTGCCGCGCATCTGCCCCTTGTTCGGCCTGCAACGTCTGGCTGCGGATGCGGCGCGCCGCATCCAGCAAAGCGGGCGCGTGCAGCACGTTGACCAGTTCGTTCTTGCCGGTTGTCACCATGCCGGAGATGGCCGGTAACCGGCGCAGGTGTTCGGGCAGCGGCTTGATGACCATGTCGCGCTCGTCGAGCAAGGCATCGACCAGCACAGCCATTTTCTCGTTGTGTATACGCAGCACCACCAGCAGCAGTTCACCTGGATCCGTCGCCCGTGTGGTTCGCGCGCGGACCATAGGAGCGGGGATGCGCAGCAACTCGGCGAGCGGCACGACGGGGATGAATTCGTTACGGATGATGACCACCTTGCGTTCGGCCACCGTCAATTGCGCCTCGCGGGGCAAGCGCAGCAACTCGGCCACATACTGCGCCGTGAAGCCAAAGGGCAGGCCGTCCACTTCGACCAGCAACACCCGCATCACCGCCAGCGACAAGGGTAGGCGCAGCGCAAAGCGGGTGCCAACGCCAGCGCGGGAATCGACGTGGATGCTGCCTTGCAGATCATCCAGAATACATTGCTTGACGACGTCCATGCCCACGCCGCGCCCGGACAGGTCGGTGATGATGGCGCTGGTCGAAAAGCCGGGTAGAAAGATGAGGTCGATGACTTCCTGGTCGCTCATGGTGGCGGCTCTTTCCGCGCTGACAACGCCCTTTTTGACAGCCTTGTCGCGTACTGCGTCCAGTGCTATGCCGCCACCGTCGTCGCCCACTTCAATGAGCACCCAGCCGCCGTCCTGCCGGGCCGACAGTGTGAGCCGGCCCTGTTTCGCCTTGCCCGTCGCAGCGCGCTGGTCAGGCGTCTCCATGCCATGGTCGATGCCGTTACGTATCAGATGAATGATGGGGTCGGCGAGCTTGTCTATCATCTGGCGGTCGAGTTCGATTTCGGCTCCGCTCACCACACATTCGACTTCCTTTCCCACCGAACGGGCCAGTTCACGCACCATGCGCGCAGCGGGCTCGAAAACAATGGCCAGGGGCAACATGCGCATCAACAGGGTCTTGTCGTGCAACTCGTCCATCAGCACTTCCTGCGCCTGCACATCGTCTTTGAGTGTCTGCGCAAAATCATGCAGACGGGCCATGCGGTGTTCATCGACCGTGTCGGCCCATGTACGTTCGATGGCGTGCACGTCCGCCAGGCGCTGGCGCATACGCGCATGGCTGGACACCACTTCTCCCATCAGCTTGATGAGCTCGTCGAGCTTGTTCAGGCGCACCCGCACCGTCTCTGCGGCTTTGAGCCTGGGCTCGACCGTTTGTAGGCTGGCGGCTGCGGGAATGGGTGCCGCGTCATGGGGCACGGTTTCCACGGCTTCATGTGTTGCAGTCGGTTCAACTGCTGCGGGCGGACCACTGAGCGCCTGCGCCAACGCCACGCACAAGGCCTGGTCTGCGGGCGGCAGGGCCGAGGGATCGGCTGTTTCGGCCAGGGTGTCCACCAAGGCCGAGAGGGCATCGGCAGCGCGGTACAGCAATTGCCCCAATGGCGGGTTGAAGGACAGACTGCCATCGCGCAACGCGGCCAGGACGTCTTCGAGCTGGTGCGCGGTCTCGGTGATGGCGACCAGCTTGAGCATGCGCGAGGACCCTTTGATGGTGTGCGCGCTGCGGAAGAGGGCGTTGATGTTCTGCGCGTCGGCGCCACCGGATTCCACAGCGGCCAAGCCGTCATACAGGCGATTGATGTGGTCGCGCGCCTCCTCGGCAAAGCGACTCAGGAATTTTCTGATGTCGATGGCCATGTCCTAGCGCTGCCCTTCTGGCGCCCGGGCGCCGGACAACTTGCCAAGATGGTGTGTACACAGAAAACGTATCTCGCCCACCGGCAGGTCGAACGGTACGACCTCGATTCCGGTATCGGTGGCGTCTCCGCCCAGCAATTGCAAGACAACGCGGTAAGCCCGGCTCGAGCGTTCGGTCTCATCCGCTTCACGGTACAGATCGGCCAGGTAGTAATGCGCCACCCAACAGGTGTGATGGGCATAGGCGGCCCGCTTGAACCAGCGGATCGCCGCTTGCGGTTGCCGCTGCCACTTGGCCGCCAGGCCCAGCAGCAGAAGCGCGTCGATGGACCAGGCATCGCGCGCCTGCACCGCCCGCGCCAGCCGTTCGGCGGTAGCGAAGTCCTTGCGGTTGATCAACGCGTGGGCTTTCAACAGCAGCGCATGCGCATGGTCGGCGTCAAGGCGCAAGACCTCGTCCAGCAGCGGCAATGCCTGGTCGTAGCGCCTGTCGCGCAGCAATTGCGCAATGGAGTCCAAAGTCCTGGGCACCGGCACCGGCACAGGCACAGCAAAACGCTGATCGGCAGCGACCGACAGAAAGGGTGTGCCATTGCCCCGTCGTCGGCTATCGGGGGCCGTCGGCAGCGTGGCGACCACGGGCGCCGCCACAGGTGTGCAGCTGGCATGGGCCGGCGCGAGCAGATTGGGAGTCGACGGCTGACCCTTGGCGAAGTAGTACAAGCCCGCCTCTTCCACCAGTTGCAACACGCCCAGATCATTGGCCATTGTCTCAGCCGTGCCTGTGATCAGCACGGCCCGGTCCTTCATTAGGGCGGCGATGTTGTGTTGCACCGCCTTGCGCGTCGCTGCGTCAAAGTAGATGGAAACGTTGCGAAAAAAGACGATGTCAAAATCACACAAGGCCGGTGAACCAGGGCGGTCCAGCAGATTGAGCTCATGGAACTGCACCTGCTTTCTGACCAGTTCCTTGACCGAGAAGCCCCATCCGTGCGCGTCGAAGTGGCGCTCCCGCACGGCGTTTGGCACGCCACGAAAGGAAAAGCCGGTGTAACGGGCAAGGCGCGCCTTCTCCAACACCGCACTGTCGATATCGCCGCCGATAAATTCGAATTGTTGCGCGACACGTTCGCCGTATTTGTCCATCAATGCCATCACCAGCGAATAGGGCTCCTCGCCCGAAGAGCAACCAGCACTGAGGATGCGCACCGGCTCGCCACGGTCACGCTCGACCAAGAGACGCGGCACCAGGTGGTCCACCACCAGGCGGATGTGCTCGGCTTCGCGAAAGAAGTAGGTCTCGTTGATGGTCAGGCGATTGATCAGTTCCTGAAACTCAGCTCCGTTGCAATGGACCTCGGCGTAGTACTTGGCCGCAGGCATGTTCAATTTCTGGCTGCGCGCGGCCAGCGCTTGGGCCAGATTGGCCTCGCTGTGGCCCTCGAACAAGAGACCGCAGCGCTGCTTGATCAGGGCCTTGAACCGGGCGAGATCACGTTCCACCAGCGACCCCCACTTGTTTCGTCGATTGCGGCAGCGCCACAGCCAGCCCCGCCATGGCGGGAGCGATGTCGTGTAGCGGCAATATCTGTTGCACGTCACCCGCCTCAATGGCGACACGGTTCATACCGAACACTACCGAGGTGGCCTCGTCCTGGGCCAGCGTGACACCCCCCATTTCGCGAATGTGCGCAATCCCCTTGGCGCCATCGCTGCTCATGCCGGTGAGGATGATGCCTATGGCCTGGCGACCGAAAACCTGGGCAACCGCACGAAGCAACACGTCGCAGCTCGGGCGGAAAACATCGGAAGGACCGCGTGCAAGCAGGGCAATGTGGCCGCTCGGCGTCACGCTGAAATGGCGCTCGGACGGCGAAATATAGATAACGCCCGCCTCCAGCTTTTCGCCCTCGGTGGCCAGGCGCACCGGCAGGCGGCACAGGCCACCCAGCCAATCAACCATGCCTTGTGCAAAGCCGTCTGAAATGTGTTGTGCGATCAGCACCGGGCAGGCAAATCCGGACGGCAGTCCGGTCAAAATCCGCACCAGAGCTTGGGGGCCACCGGTCGAACTGGCGATGGCAAACACCTTGGGGTATTTGCGGGGGCCGGTTGATGGCGTGGAAGCAAGATTCGACAACGTAGTGGTAACCGGGGGCGCCATGGCCGTGGTGTCTGCTTTCGAAGCTCTGCGACGCCGGGTAACCACCGTCACCCCTGCCAATAACCGCACCTTGGCGACGAATTCGGCTGCCGCTGCTGGCGTGCAGTCAGGCTTGCCCAGCACTTCGAGCGCGCCGTTGCCTAAAGCCGCCAGCGCATTGCGCGCGTCGGCACGGGCACTGACCACCAGTATTGGCACGGCCTTGCTGCACATGATGGTTTCAATGGCCTCCAGCCCGCCCATGACGGGCATTTCCAGGTCCATCGTGACGATGTTGGGTTTGAGTGTGCGCGTGAGTTCCACTGCTTCAAGGCCATTGCAAGCCTCACCGACAACTTCCATGTCAGGCTCAGCCTCCAGAAAGTCGCGCAGCACTGCGCGCGCCAACTGGCTGTCATCCGCAATCAGTACCCGAACACGCGACATCAAAGGGCTCCCGCTCGGCTCACGCCGAAGCGCCCTTGCCCGGGGCCTTCAGCCGAAAGTGCTGGATCAGTTTGTTCAACTCCAGTGACATGGTGCTCATGTCATTGCTGATCCGCGACACCGACTCAATGGCCATGGCGGTCTGTCCGCTGGCGGTAACGATCTCGCGCAACGCGATGACCACCTGGTCGCTGGCGATCTTCTGCTGTTGGGTCGAAATGGAGATCTGGCGTGCGGCATTGCGCGACTGGCTGGCCGCGACGACCAGGGCATCGAGATTGCGCGCTGTGTGTGAGCTGGCCTCCAGGCCGGCGGTGATGACACTGCCGCCTTTTTCGGAGGTGATGACCAAGCGACTGATGGAGTCCTGGATTTCCTGAACCTTGGTTTCGATGTCGCCAGTGGAATTGGTCACGTTGTCCGCCAGGCGGCGAATTTCGCCGGCCACGACGGAAAACCGCTTGCCCGCGTCTCCCGCGCTGGAAGCCTCCAGCGCCGCATTGAACGCAATCAGCTTGGTCTGATCGGCAATGGTGTTGATGATTTCCATGACCTTGCTGATTTGCCGCGACTTGGTCCCCAATGCAACGATTTCGCCCAGGTTGACTTGGTTGTCGGCGCGGATGTCGTCCATGCGCGCGATGACGGCGCGCATGGATTCGGAGCCTTCCTTGCTCTTTTCCCAGGTCTGATTGGCAATGTCCGCCACCAAACCGGAGTGCTCGGCGATCTGGGTGGACGATGCGGAGAGTTCTTCCATGGTGGAGGTGATCTCCGTCACGGACGAGGACATCTCCTGCACCGAAGCTGCCATCGAGTGGGCCATGCCCTGCTGGTGCGCGGTGTTGCGCGTGACCATGCCGGCCGTGTCCTGCAATTGCATGGCCGCACTCGCCAGCGTGCGCACGCTGCTTTCGACATTGCCGATCAGTTCGGACAAATTGGCTTGCATGGTCTTCATCGCGGCCAACAGGCTGCTGGCATCCCCCGCCCGCGTTTCCACCGTGCCGGTGAGGTCGCAGTCGCTGATCGCACGAACCACGCGCATGGCGTAATCCGGCTCGCCACCAATGCTGGCGAACAAACCTCGGGTAATGAGCAAGGCCACCGCCACGCAGGCGCCGAGCGAGCCTATCAGCATAACCAACATCAACGTCGTTTCCTGGTCGACACGCTGCTGGGCGGCGGTTTCGTCATCGGTGTTGCGTTTGTTGGTGAATTGCACCACCTGGTCAATAGCCTTGCGGTGCATCTCGTAATGTTGGCGCATGCCTGCCATGGCAACAATCGCCTTGTCACGCTCCCGGTTTTGAACGGCGGGCACGAACTCGGCAAAAGCCTTCTCGTAAAAGGCTGCGGCCGACTCGTGCGCGTCCTGAAGGAAGGTTTTTTTCAATTCAGCCTCAAGCCCTTGCTGGAGCCAGAACGCGTGGCGCGTGTCGTATTCAGCTCGCAAGGCCTTCAGTCGCTCAATCAGCCGGTCGTGATCGATTTTGTCGACTGCTTCAAGCAATTGAAACGTGACCAGGTAGGACTCGATGATGTATTCCGGCGGCGGCAAGATGTCCGCTACCAAGTCCTTGCCTTGAATAATCCGCTGGTAGATAGGGCCATTGATCTTCAATTCGTTCAGGGTCTTGAACGACCAGCCCCCATACACAAGGAATCCCACGGCGATGAACCCGATCAGCACCGCGAAGCGATGGGAAAGTTTCAGTCCATTGAACAATTTCATGGTTCGATCTTTCGTGGCGTAACGGTTAGAGTAGCCGATGGCATGGGCAGTCGGACATTATTTCAACAATGAAAGCAAATTTTGTACCGTTTGGGCATTGTCGGGTGCTCTCCCCGCTGTCCGCACCCCGCGCCCGCCTCAGCGCCTTCTGCTGCGCAGTCGCCAGATACTTTTTCACAACACCTTCCATGGCGTGCGGGGCTGGACTGCACCTTCTTCAGCAGCGGGTGCCGCGCTTCAGACAGTTCAAAGCGTTGAGACAGGTCGGCTTGAATTCGTTTCAGCTGCGTGGCGGTCACTTCGGCGACCGCCAGCGCACGGTGGGTGCGCCCGGCGCGGGGTAAACGGTGCAGGGCGGTCACAACGCCCAGTGAGTGCCGTTGGCGCACGGCAAACGCCTGCGTGAGGCCCTGCAGAAGCAGGGCCTTGAGCCCGAGTGGGTGACGTTTGCCGGTGAAGGCCACGGCTGGGGAGAGCTGGAAACGCGGCTGGACTTTGCCCTGCGGCTGGAGCGCTTTTTCAACCAGCATTTGCGGGCACCGTGAAATTCCTCTGAACAGGAACTGGCGGCGCCGGCCCTCGGCCTACAAGGTGTCAAACGCCAGGCTGGATTTGCCGGAACCGGAATGGCCCGTGATGACCATCAGCGTTTGGGGAAACCCCCCATGGTAGTGAAAATCCGGCCCGTCAACCGGACGGTAGCGACCACGGCAGGGTTCAGCTATGCCGCCAGACGCCGCAACGCCAACATGGTGCAGTCATCCTCCAGAACCGGGGTCTCTGAAAAAATGGCCACTTCGCCGCGCACCGCCTCCAGCAGTTGACGGATTGGCTGGGGCGCAATGCGGCCAAAAAGTTCCAGGCATTGCTCTTCTGAAAACTCTTCGTCGCGTTTGTTGCGGGATTCGGTCACACCGTCGGTGTAGCAAAAAAGCGTGTCGCCGACTTCCAATGTGCACTCCAAAGACTGGTAGCGCGCGCCGGCGAAGGCGCCAACCAATGGGCCTTTTGGCAGGGGCAGTATGCGGGTCTGTCCCTTGCTGTTGAGCATCGGCGGGCAGTGGCCGCCGTTGGAATACAGCAGGCGCCCCGTATCGACTTCGAGCAGCCCGCAAAAAAGCGTCACGAATATGTTGGTTTCGTTGCCCAGACACAAGCGGTCGTTGAGTTGGGTGAGCAGGGTGTGGGGATCCGATGTCCCCATGGCCAGCACGCGGATCAAGCCTATGGTGCGTGCCATAAACAGGGCGGAAACGATCCCGTGGCCAGACACATCGCCAATGCAGAAGAACAACCGGTTTTCGCGGACAAAAAATGTGTCAAACAAGTCGCCGCCCACGTTGGACGCGGCTTCCATGAAGCCACAAATCTCAATGTCACGCCGCTCGTCAAACAGGGGTTGCTGCAACGGCAGCATGCTGGCCTGCAACTGCTTGGCAACATTGAGCTCCTTCTTCAGGTGAATGAGTTCAAGCTGCTCCTGTTGTGCCTTGCGCGTCATTTCATTGGTGCGCCGCACGCGGGTGCTCAACATGATCCGCAGGTTGGCGGCAACGCGGGGCATGACCAGCAATTCACCCCAAAAGATATCCTGCGGTATCCGAAGAATTCGGGCCGCCGTCACAGTAGTGACCAGGATCGACACCGGCTTGCCGTCAATCGCCGACAACTCCCCTATGCATTCACCTGCCGGAATCGGAATGCAAGCCTGCGGTGCCCTCTCTCCGCCCGGGTTCCCGGCAAGTTCGTAATCCAGGTGCGCAGCCAACTCACCGGTCAGGGCGATGTAGACGTTTTCATTGTTTTGCCCCGGAACAAGCAGCGCCTGGTCCGCAGGAAACTCGAGAATATCGCAGTTGCGCAGCGCGTAATTGACATCTTCCGACACCGCATGGCTGAACAATGGAATCCAGGTCAGGTCTGCTTGACGGCGGTCGATTGCTGAACGCCTGACAGGCCCCGGTCCATCAATAACCCGCCGATCCTGGCTATTGGCGCGATCGCCAAACTTTAGAACTGTCTCGGACATTGCGCAGTTAAGGCCTCAGGGTGATTGCCACCGAACGGTAATTTCCAGTCGGTTTTCGCCTTCATGATAGCGATAGAGCAGACCATCCGCGTTTGCCCGCAACATGATGACACCGAGTCCGCCGGGCTGCGCTTCGGCCAGGCTTTTTGGGGGTGGCCGCACAGCGCTGCGGGTTGCGTCAAAAGGGATGCCGCTGTCGCTGATGGTGAGCTTGGCTGCGCAGTCCTCAAGCCCCTGCTCAACGCAGAGCTGCATGCGGACGGGTGCAGCAAGTACCCCGGGGCCACCGTGGCTGAGAATATTGGCCAGTACCTCGTTCACGCAGATATCAAGCCGGGCGATAGCCTCTTCGGAAACCTCCAGCTCCTTGCAGACCTGGCTCAACCAACTCGCTGCGGGTCCAATTTGCTCCACCCGTGCTGCAAATGTGTGTTCTACGGTCTGCGCTGTGCCGGTTGCAGCCATGTGGGGTCCTAAGACAGAGCGGCTTTGTCGGCCTCGTCCAGGTCAGTGAACAGGGGGATGAGTGCATCAATCCCCGTTGTTTCAAGTGTCTTGGCAACCATCGCGTTATCTCCCACAAATATCACCATCTTGCCGTTGCGCTGCTGTAAGGCTTTGGCATTGGTAATCAGCTCACGGATTCCGACTGACCCAAGAAAGGCAATTCCTTTCAGGTCAACCACTACCCGCTTGGACTGCGGTGTTGAAAGCCCCGAAAATTTGATGGAAATCGCCTGTGTACCCGGTACATCCAGGCGGCCCGAAAGGCGAACCCTCCGCAAAACGTCGGTCACATCTTCGTATTCAATGGTCATTTCGCACTATTCCTTGTGGGTTTTCCGGGTGAATCCAGGCCCGAAGACCGTAGCTGAAATTTATGAAGCTTTTGTGACAACAACGACGCTCAGCCGGTCAGCGTCCGGTCGGCCTGATACTTTTTCACGACCCCGGCCATTGCGTGTTTGGGGCTGGACTGGATTTTCATCAGCAGCGGGTGCCGGGCTTCGGGCAGTTCAAAGCGCTGGCACAGGTCGGTCTGGATGCGCTGCAGCAAAGCAGCGGCTACCTCGGCGTCGGCCATGGCCCGGTGGGCGCGCCCGGTGCTGGGCAGTTGGTGCAGGGCAGCCAGGGCGCCCAGCGAGTGGCTGCGCGCCTCGGGATGGACGCGGCGCGACAGCAGAACGGTGCAGGCAAAGGCTTGCTCTGCGGGCAGGCCCAGCCGGGCCAGCTCCGCCTGCCAGTAACGCCGGTCAAACGATGCGTTGTGCGCCACCATGGGCGTGTCGCCCACAAAGCGGCTGGCTGCGGCCATCACCTCGGCGGCGGGCGGTGCGGCGGCGATCATGGCATTGCTGATGCCGGTGAACGATTCGATGAAGGACGAAATCCGCACCCCGGCGTTCATCAGGCTCTGGAAGCGCCCCACCACCTCGCCACCCTCCAGCATCACGATGGCAATTTCAGTGGCGCGGTCCCCCATGGCTGGCGAGAGGCCGGTGGTTTCGAAGTCAATGACGGCTATGCGGGTCATGGGTCTATCGTCCCGCAAAGGCCCAGGGGTCGATCAACTCCACGCCAGCCCCTTTGAAGTCGCGCAGGTTGCGGGTTGCCAGCGCAAACCCGTTGGCCCGCGCGATGGCTGCTATGGCGCAGTCTGCAAACCCTATCGCGTTGCCTTGGGCTTGTGCGCTTGAACTCGTCTTGGCAAATACTTCCGCAGCTTTGGTGTCCAGCGACAGCATGCGCCCGTCAAACAACGCCAAGACCTGCGTGGACAGAGCCTGCGCCAAGGTATCGCGGCGGCGCCCCTGCGGCAAGGCCTCCACGCCCGCCAGCAGCTCGGCCAGATTGATCGTAGTGAGGTATAGGGTTTGAGGCTCCTGCGCGTTCAGCCAATCCAGCACCGCCTGGTTGGGCGCCGGCTTGAGCGGCTCTGACACGACATTGGTATCGAGAACAATCATTCGAAACTCGCCGGCTCAATCGGGCGGGGATCACGGTTCAAGTCCAGTTCCACCCCACCCAGGTTGCGACCAATTTCGGCCAGGGCGGAGCCCAAGCCAATTTTTGGAGCGACGGCACCCTCCAGAATGAAGCGAATTTCGGCCTCAGTACTGCGCCCATGCTGGGCGGCCCGCAATTTGAGCGCCCGGTGTGTGGCTTCGGGAATGTTTCTGACGGTGACAGATGACATGGGAGGCACTCGGTTGAATTGATTCAAATGATATCAAGTTGAACAATTGATATCAAATGCAAAGGAAGATGACGTAGACAACGAAGTGAAGATTGAGCTGGTCGAAGCCCCAGTTTGGCGCGACTATCGATCTTTCCAAATGCCGAATCGCTATTGAAAAAATAGCTAGTTGCGTTGTATTTACGAGGGCTAGAGGCATATTTAACCCAACTCTTTCAGTTGGTAACGCAACGATGCACTCCATCCAGCCACGATAAGCGCCGGTTGTCACCCCAGGCATAGCCCTGGGTCGCGGCATCGACGCCGGTGGCTAAACTGGTCTCTTCAGTCACCTAACCCGGCACTCACCATGGCAACTCGGCTTTGGACCAAAGCACACGTCAAGCTGGCCTTCCATTTGTATTGCCAGCTTCCTTATGGGCGAATTCACGGGCGCAATCCGGAAATCATTGCGTTGGCGAAAGTGATTGGCCGAACGGCTGACGCCTTGGCCATGAAGATGCTCAACATTGCAAGCTTGGACCCAGCGGTTACCAACAGAGGACGGGCTGGTTTAGGCAATGCGTCATCCTTGGATCTGCAAGTTTGGGACGAGTTCCATACAGATTGGGAACGGCTTGCCGTCGAATGCGAACTGCTCCGGCAGCAACTTGACACGCATCTACCTCCAAGTTTCGATGCGGAAGAGGTCGCGCTGGAAATGGAAGACTTCACCGGTGAAACTCGGCGGGTGTTGACGATGCAACGCATCAAACAGCATTTCTTTCGCCGCGCGGTGCTCAGTAGCTACAGAGGGCGCTGTTGTATGTCGGGGCTTTCCGAGGCTCGACTGCTGATTGCCAGCCATATTGTCCCGTGGAGCAAGGACAAGGCCAACCGACTTAACCCGAGCAATGGACTTTGCCTGTCCGCCATACATGATCGGGCTTTCGACAAGGGGCTTCTTTCTCTGACCGATGATTGGCGCATCGTTTTATCTGACTTCCTGCGCTCTAGCGACGAGGCCTTTGTGGCAGCCACGTTTTTACCTATCGATGGGAGGCAAATTGAACTTCCCGAAAAGTTTAGGCCAGACCAAGCCTTCATACAGCGCCACCGAACAGAATTTTTCGTGGGCTCGAACACGCTATAGCAGGCAATCATGGGTGACTTCAGCGTTTTTGAATATTGCTACCGGGACGCATCCAACTACAAAGCGGTTGCTCGGCTGTTGATGCATGGCGAAGCCACGCCTGTTGAGATTCAGAGAATGCGCAGTCATTTCGAGTCGGGCGAGTTCTTCATCGCAGAGCAATTGGACATTCCAACCCTGTACGCTGAACTGTGGGAGTTGAGTGGCGGTCCGACAACCGATGACCATGTGTGGCACGTCTTTGAGAACTTCCGACCCGCCAATCAAGACGAGATCAGTGGCAAAGTATTTGGTGAAGTGAAGAATCTTTTCGCCAGCGTAGGGCGCATTACAGCTTGGAATCTGCGATTGTCACCACATTGGAATTGCTGAATGGTGGACTTGCAAATTTTTCACGAGGATGTCTATTTTGCGTTCTTTAAGCCGTTCAGACATCCGTCCTCGCAGTTCAACATTTGGGGTGGCATCGGGTTAGAAACCTCTGGAAGTGATCTGAAAATTGTGCAGGATTATCCGATGCGCTTTGTATGGACCGTCATTGACGGCGAAGGCCTGGACCAATGGATCTCGCCTGGTTTTCACCACGTCAATCGGGTTTGCTATCTGTTGACTGAAGTTGCACATGAATGGGCGCCAGTCAACTTTCGAGTTGACCGTCGGTTGCATTCATTGACTCCTTTGGGTCTATCTCGACGCATCACTACTCTGCGCAGACTCATGCATCAAAATGCTGTGATGCAAAAAGATTAGAACGTCTGACGCCTGCAGCGCCAAGCAAAAATTGAAGACCACCCCATGCTCTCCCTACGCCCTAACTGCGAATGCTGCAACAAAGACCTGCCGCCCGAATCCCTGGACGCGCGCATCTGCTCGTTTGAGTGCACCTTCTGCGTTGTGTGTGCCGAGGGGGTGCTGGCATGCATCTGCCCCAATTGCGGTGGCGAACTGGTGCGTCGTCCCCGGCGGCCGCTGACAAAACTGGTGAATGCACCGGCTTCCACCGAGCGCATCTTCAAACCCGGGGGATGCGCGACAATGGCACCTTCTTTGCCTGCCCACGAATAACTGCCTTGCCCTCTTCTTCGATACCGATTCCTGCCACTGCAGCCGCTCTCAGTTCCACGACCATGACGTCGCAAGAGCGCCGCTCCAGCGCCTCGCTGGCGTTCATTTTTGCGTTGCGCATGCTGGGCCTGTTTTTGGTGTTGCCGGTGTTTTCGCTGGAAGCGCGCAAGCACCCGGGCGGGGACGACCCTGCACTGGTGGGACTGGCCATGGGGATTTATGGGCTGACCCAGGGTTTCTTGCAGATTCCCTTTGGCGTTGCATCGGACCGGTATGGCCGCAAGCGGGTCATGGTAGTCGGTCTGGTCATCTTTGCACTGGGCAGCACCATGGCAGCCCTTGCGCCGACCATGGCCTGGCTGGTGGCCGGGCGCGCCCTGCAGGGCGCGGGGGCCATTTCGGCAGCGGTTACCGCGCTGTTGGCAGACCAGACCCGTGATGTGGTGCGCACCAAGGCCATGGCCATGGTGGGTGCCAGTATCGGTTTGATGTTTGCGGTGTCGCTGGTGTTGTCGCCACTGCTGAACGCGGTGTTTGGCTTGAGCGGCATGTTTGCCCTGACGGCCACTTTGGCACTGACGGGCATTGCCGTGGTGCTGTGGTGGGTCCCCCACGAGCCCGCCAAACACGCGCAACACATGCCTGCGAGCCTGGGCGCCAGTCTTGCCGCGGTGATGCGCCAGGCGTCATTGGTGCGCCTCTATTTTGGTGTTTTCATGCTGCACGCCGTGCAATTGGCCATGTGGGTGGCGCTGCCGGCCATGCTGGTGCAGGCCGGTCTCGAAAAAAACCACCACTGGTGGGTTTACCTGCCGGCGGTACTGGGCTCGTTCTTTGTGATGGGGGCGACGCTGTTTCCGTTGGAAAAGCGCGGTTACCTGCGGGCTGTTTTTCTGGGCTCGGTGGGCCTGATCGGGCTGGTTCAGGTCGGCCTGCTGGTGATCGCATCGGGTGTGCCCACCATCACCGGGCTGGCACTGCTGCTGTTTGTATTTTTTTGCGGCTTTAATGTGCTGGAGGCCAGCCAGCCCAGCATGGCGTCACGGTTTGCGCCGGTCCATGCACGCGGCTCGGCACTGGGGGTGTACAACAGTTTGCAGTCACTGGGCTTCTTTACCGGCGGTGCCGTGGGTGGGTTGCTGGTGAAGGCATACGGGCCACAGGTGCTGTTTGCCGTGTGCGCGGTGGCGATGGTGGCTTGGCTGCTGGTCGCATGGCCGATGCAGGCGCCCAAGGCGGCGACAACCGCAGAGCCGCCCAAGGCGGGATAAACTCAGCCCATCGCGAGACTGCGCCAGCTTTGCGCTGTGCGCAACCAGACAAGAACCTGGCTTTAACCCAAGAGGAACACCATGGCATCAGTGAACAAGGTCATTTTGGTCGGCAACTGTGGGCGCGACCCGGAAATCCGCTACCTGCCATCCGGCCAAGCCGTAGCCAATGTCAGTGTGGCCACCAGTACCCGACGCAAGGACAAGAATACAGGCGAGAGCATTGAGTCCACCGAGTGGCACCGCGTTACCTTTTACGACCGTCTGGCTGAAATCGCCGGCGAATACGTTAAAAAAGGCCGTCCCATCTATGTAGAAGGCCGTTTGAAATACGGTAAATACACCGACCAGTCCGGCGTGGAAAAGAACACGGTGGACATCATTGCCACCGAGTTGCAGTTGTTGGGCGGACGCGAAGGAATGGGGAGCCCGGGCGAAGGTGATGAGGGTGCCGCACCGCCCCGGCGCATGGCTCCAGCAGCGACGCCCCGCCCGGCGGCAGCGGCTCCGGCACCACGCCAGGCGCCTCCACCACGTCCGGCCACCGGTTTTGATGATATGGACGACGACATTCCCTTCTAGGGTGCCCTGCGGAACCAACATTGTTGGCGCACCCATTCCCTGATAACTCGCCTGTTGCGGTGTTTGAGACAGTCAGCAATGTAAGCGCGTCGTCAGTCAGCGCTCTTATGCTGCACTGCAACATGAGCGTCTCCATCAGCATTCGACTTGGTTTGGACGATTTGATCGCCGATCTGGACCATGCACGCAAGCACGGTGATCTGGGCCGTCTGGCTTTGCTGGCCTATTGCGATGCACGGAGTTGGGCGCGTCAAGCGGGGGTTTTGTCTGTCGCAGAATATTCGATGGCGATGTTCAGCGAAGAGCCTCACCAGAGTCGGGAAGTATTTCTTGCCCGCATTGATCACCTGATTGAAGAATTGAAGCGCGTCCGCCCCTCGCTCAAGGTTTCGGGGGACCAGGCAGGATCGCGCACGACCGGCCCGCTCGCCTATCTATCCGCCTCAGGTTTCTGACATTTCAATCGTTGCACATTTTTTTACCAAGGACTCACCATGTTCAAGAACACCCCATTCGAAGCCATCGCAAAAACCCTGTCGGAGTCGGCGCCAAAGTTTGACCCGGCAGCCATGCAAGAGGCCATCCGGCCGGTTCAGGACAACCTGAAAGCCTGGGCTGATTTGGCCCAAAGCCAGGCCAGTGAAGCGCAAGCAGCGCTCTTGGAAACCGTGGATGCAGTCAAGAGTGCCAAAGATCCACAGGCGGCATTTGAGGCATTCAAAGCCTCCTCCGAAGCCGCCATGGCCATGTTCGCGAGAAACCTGAAAGACGCGGCGGCCCTCAGCGTTGGGCAGTTTCATGACACGGTAGACGCTGTCCAGAAGGCCCATCCCGCACCTGACACATTTGCACCGATGGCCAAAGGCCTCAAGTCTGCTGCATCACAGGCGGAAAGCGCACTGGACTCCGCGTTGGATAAAGGTGCATCAATGGCCGCAGCCGCTGCTCCCTCACCCAAAACGAAGCGCGCGGCTAAATAGCCGGTACTGGTGGATTGCCGGATACCGCGTATCAGGCGGAGGTTGTAACGACCACCGGTGAAGCGGAGCCCGCTCGACGCCCGGACAGCTTCATGGCACCGCGGTATAGCGCACGTAAACCCAGCAGTGTCAAAAGTGCTTCAAAAAAAGTTAGCACAAAGGCGACAAATCCATTGCGCATCTCGGACCTGCGTTGAAACTTGGCCACCATGCGGTCACGGGCAATTTCAATACTGTCGTAAAAAGTGGGAACCACCAGCAGGGTCAACAGGGTCGACGTGATGGTGCCACCAATGATGGCCACGGCCAGCGGCTGGTAGAACTCTCCACCCTCACCCAGACCAATGGCCACCGGCATCATGCCGGCAATCAGCGCAAAGGTGGTCATCAAAATGGGGCGCAGGCGCACCCGTCCGGCGTGCATCAAGGCTTCTTCCCGGTCCACGCCTTCGGCCTCGCGCTTGCGGGTGGCGTCCAGCAGCAGAATGGCGTTCTTGGCAACCAGCCCCATCAGCATGATGATGCCAATAAAGCTCATGAGGTTGAGCGTGCCACGGGTCACCACCAGCGCCAGCACCACGCCAATCAGCGACAGCGGCAGCGACAGCATCACGGCCAGCGGCGCGGTGAACGAGCCAAACTGCATCACCAGAATCAGGTACATCAGACCAATGCCGGACAACAGCGCGATCAGCATTTCGGTGAACAGTTCTTTCTGGTCCTGGCCGGCACCGCCCAACGAGAGGCCGTAGCCTGGCGGGTAATCAAATGACTTGGCCAGCTTCATCGCGTCTTCGGTGACCTCGCCGTTGGAGCGCCCCTGGGCGTTGGCCGACACGGTGATGTTGCGCTTGCCGTTGGCATGCTCAATGCCGGACGGCCCTTTGCCCATGGTGATGGTGGCGATCTGATCCAGCGGCACCATCAGGTTGGTGCCAGCCACCGCAATGGGCAGACGTTCAATGCTTTCCTTGCTGACCCGGTCATCGGGGTGCAGGCGCACGGCGACGTCGCGGGTTTCACCCGTGGGGTCCACCCAGTCGCCGACCTCAATGCCGGCAAAGGCCACGCGCAGGGACTGCGCGGCATCGTTGGCGGAAATCCCCATCGAATTGGCCAGGCCACGGTTGAGTTCAATCTTGAGTTCCTTCTTGGGGTCTTGTTGCGACAGGCCCACATCCACCGCGCCGGGTACCAGGCGCAGCTTGTCCATGTAGGCGCTGGTGATTTCCAGCAGCTTGCGCGAATCGGGACCGGTAAAGTCAATCTGGATCGGTTTACGGGCGCCATTGTTCAGGTCGTCCAGCACGGTGTATTCGGCACCAACCAGGGTGCGTACTTTTTCGCGTAGTTCACTTGCGATTTCCTTGGCGCTACGACTGCGCGTATTGCGCTTGCCGATGTCCACATAAATGCGCCCACCACTGGCAGTGATATTGCTGTTGGTCTCCTTGGTCTCAGTGATGGACCGGGCCAATTCGGCAGCGCGCTCCATTTTCAGGCGGGCGTATTCGATAGAAGATGACGCCGGTGTGCGCACCTCAATCATCAGGTTGCCAGAGTCTGTGGCGGGCAAAAAGCTGGAGCCACCGAACTTTGCTTGCAGGCCCACGGACGCAACCAGACTCAGCACGGCGATGGCGGCCATCCAGCGCCGGTGGTGCAAAGCCCAGGCAATCACATTGCCATAGCGGTCGGCCTGGTGATCAAACCAGTTGTTGAAGCGGGCCAGCACGGCGCTGAGCCCCTTCTTGGGCGCGGTGTGGTGGTCCACAGGGTCGCCCCAGTAGGCCGACAACATGGGGTCCAGCGTGAACGAAATGGCCAGGCTGACCAGCACCGAGCAGGTTACGGTCAACGCAAAGGGGCGGAACCATTCGCCGGACACCCCGGGCATGAACGCTACCGGAATAAACACCGCGATGATGGAGAAAGTGGTCGCGGCAACGGCCAGTCCAATTTCGGCCGTACCTTCCAGCGACGCGGTGCGTCGGTCGGAGCCCCGCTGCATGTGGCGCACGATGTTCTCCCGCACGACGATGGCATCGTCGATCAGCACACCAATGGCCAGTGACAGCCCCAGCAGGGTCATGAAGTTCAACGTGAAGCCACACAGCCAGACGGCGATGAAGGCGGCGATCACCGAAGTGGGCAGACTCAGGGCCGTGATCAACGTAGAGCGCCAAGAATTCAAAAAGGCGTAGACCACAAAAATGGTCAGCACGGCGCCCAGGATCAATGACTCAATCACGTTGTTGAGACTGCGTTGGGCGTCAACGCCGCCATCGCGGGTGATCTCCAGTTTGGTTCCAGGCCGGTCTTTCTCGAACTCCGTATTGATGTCCTTCACCAGCTTGCGGATGTTATCGGCCACGCTGACCGTGCTGGCATCGCGTGAGCGGGTCACAAATATTCCCACATTGGGTTTGCCACTGCGAATGCTGAAGCTGGCAATGTCGGCAAAACTGTCGTTGATGGTGGCGACGTCAGCCAGACGCACCACTTGGCCGCCAAAACGTTTGACCACGATGCTCTGGAACTCGGCGGGCGACTCAATACGCCCGACCAGGCGAATGCTCTCTTCGTCCAGTGCGCCCTGCACCTTGCCCACTGGCGCGTTGGTATTCTGCGCCCGTACCGCAGCAACCACCTCACCAATTGACACATTGTGTTCACGCAATTTTTCGGCGCGAACCAGCACCGACAGCTCGCGCTTGAGTGATCCGCTGATGTTGACGTTGGCAACACCGGCGATGCCACGTAGTCTGTCTGCCAATACGTCTTCTGCCAGGCGTGAAATCTCGGCGTGCGTCTGGGTGCTGGACGACAACGCCATGTTCATGATGGGCTGGGCGGACGGGTCGTAACGCCGCAGCACCGGTTCGCGCATTTCCGTGGGCAGCTTGTAACGCGCACTGGAGATGACATTGCGCACCTCGTCGGAGGCCTCGATCATGTTTTTCTTGAACGAAAATATCACGTCGAAGCGGGCGTTGCCCTCGGTCGCGTTGGAATACACCTCGGTGACGCCGGAGATGCTTTGCAGGGACTTTTCGAGGCGGTTGACGATCTCGCGCTCCACCGTGTCGGGGGACGCACCGGGGTAGGCGATGTTCACAAACAGCCCCGGGACCTCGACGTCCGGGTTCTGGTTTACGCGCAACTTGCTCATGGCCAACAGGCCCATGGCCATCAGCGCAATGATCAATACGATGGTGGCTGTGGGCCGCTTGATGCTGAAGTCTGACAAGAACATGTTATGTTCCTTTGGCGGCAGACGCAGCAGGCGCTGCTGATGCGGGTGGCTTGGCGCCGGCCAGTTCAACGGATTGGCCCTCTTTGAAGCTGGAGCTGGGACTGCGCACAACGAGGTCACCCGTTGATAGCCCGCTGCGCACTTCGTAGTTGCCGGTGCGTGGGTCGCGAACGCCCAGCGCCAGATCCACCTGGTTCAATGTGTTGCCCTTGACCCGCCATACCGTGGCTTTATCACCTGACTTGACGACCACCGACTCGGGCAAGGTGACCGCGGTGGTGGTGGCAGCCTCAATATTGCCCTCAGCGTACAGACCTGCAACCCGGGGTTGTTTTGCATCGTTAAAACTGACCAGGACTTCGACCTGGCGGGTCACATCGTTGGCGCTGGGGTCTACGCGCATCACCTTGCCACGGAATTCCTGACCTGCATAACCGTTGATGCGAAAACTCACGGCCTGTCCGACAGAGACGACGCTGATCTTGTCGGCCGAGACCCGCCCTGCAAACCGCATGCTGCTCGGATCAATGACCTTGAGCAATTCTTTGCCGATCGAGGCGGTATCACCGGCCGAAACCTTGCGGTCGCTGACTACACCATCAAAAGGTGCACGAACGATGGTGCGCTCCAGCTGCTGACGTGCGACCACCGCCCGCGCATTGGATGCCGACAACTCGCTTTGTGCACCGTTGCGACGTACCTCGGCTTCATCCAGGGCCTGCAGGGAAGTCATGCCTGACGCGCGCAAGGTCTTGAGCCGCTGCAAATTGCGCTCCGCCTGGTCAAGAGACTGGGTGGCGTTGCGCGCGTTGTCTTCGGCTGAGTTCAAGTTGTCACGGATCGACGTCTGGTCGAGACGAACCAGTACGTCGCCCTTTCGGACAGGATCACCGTTTTCTTTCAACACTTGCAGTACAACCGCCGAAATTTCCGCACGCAGGTCGGCTTTGCGTTCAGGCTGAATAGAGCCGGTAACCACCGGGCCGGAGGACAAGGCATTCGACTGGATGGCCAGAACATCCTCTGGCGCGATGGTGAGTTTGACGGGTGCGGCGGCGGCATCTTTCTTGTCGCCCTTTCCCGGAAACTTGTCGCACGCAGTCAGGCTGGCAACCAGCGCGATGGCAATGAATAGGGGGCGAAGCATAAAGAGGTCTCCGAGGGAATAGCCAAATGATTTGTTAAGGGTTCGGGCAAACTTGATATCCATCAAATCACTGCCGCCAAACCGGGGATTATGGCTTCAACACCCGTTGGAGCCAAGTCGCGCAGCGCAAGAAGAAGCTAGTGGCAACTAACTGCTTTTTGCTGCAACGGGTTTGGCCTGCGCAGTCGCGCTGGATTCAGTAGCCTTGCGGGCCACCACCACCACTGTCGGCAGTTCGATCGAATGGAGCTCTGGCGCCGGCGCTTGGTGCATGCCCACTACAACGGCACTGAGCCAGGCCACCGAGAGCCCCGAACCCAGAGCAAGGGCAAAGAATTTGGTACTTAAGCGTGTGATCATCGCAACTCCGTGTTGTGTTGAGGCCAAATGTAGGGGCCAGCACGAGAGCTCGCACGCGCTTTGCGACGAACCACTCCAGCACGCGACAGTCTGCTTATTTTGTGGAGCGGGCGGTCATCGCCCAGCCGTGACTTTCAGGCCAGGGGCAACCCGGAGTCTTACAGCTTGTCGGCCAACGCCATGACGATGGAGACCGTCACAATGGCCCAGCCCGTGGATACCGCCACACTGGCCGTCACCAGTTCCTGTGCCACCTCGTAGCGCTGCGAGAACATGAAGACGTTGGCGCCGATGGGCAAAGACGCGGTCACCACCAGTATCGTCAAGGGCAGGCCGTGCAATCCAAACAACCAGCCCGCCACAACCACCAGCGCGGGGAGCAACAAATTCTTCAACGCCGTCAAGGCCAAGGCCGCTCGCAAATGCGGTCCAACTCGGCCGTTGGCCAGTGTGACCCCCACCAACACGAGGGCCATGGGCCCCATGGCGTTGCCCAGCAGTTGAAGGGGCCGATCCACTACGATGGGCATTGCCAAGCCCGTCTGTGCAAACAAAAGCCCCAGCAGTATCGGCAGGGGTACCGGATGCAGGATACCGTTTCGCAATGCGTCCAGCACGGGCCGCCGCCAGGCGCCACGCACCCTGGATATCGATGCTGCTTGCGCTGTTTGGCGCGCAACAGCCAATTCCAGCACGATGGTGGCCAGCGTCAACAGAACAAGGGCGTGCAGGGAAATCACCGTGAGCAGGGTCACCATACCGGCTTCACCATATGCAAGTGCTACCAGTGGCACACCAATTGCGACGGTGTTGCTGAAGGTTGCTGCCAACGCCAACACGGCTGAACGTGCGGTGGCCTTGCCCAATACCAGCAGCAGAACAAACAACCCGATGGCCGCGACAAAGTAGGCCATGACCGGTTTGAAGTCCAGTTGCTCGACATGCACCGTGCTCATGGTGCGGAACAGCAGTGCCGGAGTGAGCACCATAAACACCAGAGCTGCAAGGTCTTTTGTGGACTCGGCCCTCGTCCAACCTACGCGACCCGCTATAAATCCGATAGCAATCAGGATGACGACTGGCAGCAGGGACGACAGGACGACGGATTGCATGGCAGACCTGGCAAAACTGCAATTTTCATTGACTGGCGCGGTGTCAGCCCGGCTGACAAGCTACACCCCGGTTGATGCTTCAGACCAGCCCGATTGCAGTGGCCAGCAGGTACCCTACCAGGCAGGAAGTACCCACGCCAATCAGCCCAGGGGCGATAAAGCTGTGGTTGATCACGTATTTACCGATGTGGGTGGTGCCTGAGCGGTCAAACTGAATGGCAGCGAGGTCGCTGGGGTAGGTCGGAAGGATGTAGTAGCCGTAGGATGCAGCCGCAAACGCCACGATGTAGCCGGGCGGCACACCAATGGCCAGACCGACCGGTACCATGGCGCTGATCGCCGCCGCCTGTGAGTTGACCAGCTTCGATACCAGCAGCAGGGCAATCGCATAGGTCCAGGGCTGGGTCTTGACCAATTCGGTCAGCGTGGCCTTGAGCACGGGAAGGTTGGCCTCAAACACCGTGTCGGCCATCCAGGCAATGCCAAACACGGCAACCACGGCGATCATTCCGGCGCGAAACACGTCGGTCTTGCCGATGGTGCTGGGGTCGGTCTTGGTGAACACGATCATCAGTGCGCCCGCCAGCAGCATGAACATCTGGATGGTTAGCACCATGGACAAGGGCTTGCCGGCAACCAACGGGCGCAGCGGCTGGAACGCACCCAGAATGGCGACAACGACAATGGAGGCAATGAAGATCCACATGGCGGTCCACTGGTCGCGGGACAGCACTTTCCCCATCAGCGTGGCGCTTTCGCCGTAGACGATCTGGCGCTGCTCGGGGTCTGCAATGCGCTTCTGGAACTCGGGGTCGTCTTTCAGTTCCTTGCCGCGGAACCAGCTGAAAATGCCGATCATCAGGACGCCGGCCAGCGTGGACGGGATGGTGATGGACAGCACCTGGATGAAGTCAATAACGTGGCCGTCCACCGGCACCTTGGCCAGAAAGGCGACCAGCGACACCACGGCCACTGACACCGGGCTGGCCAGAATGCCCATCTGGCTGGCGATGGAGGAAGCCGCCATAGGCCGCTCGGGGCGAATATCGTTCTTGATCGCAATGTCGTAGATGATGGGCAGCATGGTGTAGACCACATGCCCCGTGCCACACAGAATGGTCAGCAGGCAGGTGGTGAACGGCGCCAGTATGGAGACGTACTTGGGATTGCGGCGCAGGATTTTTTCCGCGCCCAGCAGCAGCACCTCCAGCCCGCCGGATGCCTGCAGCGTGGCCGATGCGGCGACCACGGCAATAATGGTCAGCATGACATCCACCGGCGGCTTGCCTGGAGGCAGATTGAAGGCAAAGGTCAAAATGACGATGCCGATACCACCCAGCAACCCCAGTGCCACGCCCCCCTTGCGCGCGCCATAGAACAGGCAGGCCAGAATGATGGCAACTTGCAAGAGAATGTCCATAAGAACTCCTTTGAATGGGTTTGACTGTAGGCGAAATAAGGGTAAACCCTTGGTGAGTTTTACCCGCACTTGACTCAAATCAATGAATTGGACTCCCGCATGACTCCGCCGCGTTGCGCCATCGTCCTGTGCACGCTGAACGCAAAGTACATTCACGCCTCATTGGGGCTGCGCTACCTGCTGGCCCAAATGGGCAGTTTGACGTCCCAGACGGTGATCCGTGAATTCACCATCGCACGCAAACCCCAGGAACTGGCGGACGAATTGCTGGCGCTGCAGCCGCGCGTCATCGGTCTGGGCGTCTACATCTGGAATGTGACCGAGACCACTGCGCTGGTGCGTTTGCTAAAAGCAGCACGACCCGATGTGAAGCTGGTTTTGGGCGGGCCAGAAGTCAGTTATGAATGGGAGGCGCAGGAAATTGTTCATCTGGCCGACCACCTGATCACGGGCTGGGGTGACGTTGCGTTTCCCCGGCTGTGCCAGGCCTTGCTGTTTGGACCGAAGCCCCTGATGAAGGTCATGGCGGGTGAACAGCCGGCACTGGACCAGTTGGAGCTGCCGTATTCGCACTACACCGAAGCCGATCTGGCGCACCGCCTGCTCTATGTGGAAGCTTCGCGCGGCTGCCCGTTCAAGTGCGAGTTCTGCCTGAGCTCGCTGGACCAGACGGCCAGGGCGTTTCCACTTGATCGTTTTCTGGCTGCCATGGACGCGCTATACCAGCGCGGCGCCCGCAACTTCAAGTTTGTGGATCGCACTTTCAACCTCAAGATCGATACATCGGTGCGTATCCTGCAGTTTTTTCTGGACCGCCTCACCGATGGCCTGTTTGTTCACTTTGAGGTCATACCCGACCATTTGCCTGACCGGCTGAAGACACTGATCGCGCAGTTTCCACCCGGCGTGCTGCAGTTGGAAGTGGGCGTTCAGACTTTTAATGTCGAGGTGCAGCAGCGAATTTCGCGGCGCCAGGACAACGAGAAGACCGTGGCCAATCTGCACTGGCTGGTTGAACAGTCCCAAGCCCACCTGCACGCGGATCTGATTTTTGGTTTGCCGGGAGAGTCGTTGGACAGCATTGCGGCAGGGTTCGACCGCCTGTACGCCACACGGCCACATGAGATCCAGTTGGGCCTGCTCAAGCGCTTGCGCGGCACGCCCATCACCCGCCATTCTGGGGCCCATGGGATGGTATACGCCGTCAGCCCGCCTTACACCGTACAGCAAACCGCTGTGCTGGAAGCCGCCACCGTGCAGCGCCTGGCTCGAATGGCGCGGTATTGGGATCTGGTGGCAAACTCCGGGCGGTTCCGGCAGACATTGCCCCTCTTGCTGAAGGGCGAATCAGCCTTTGCCAGTTTTTTGGCCTGGAGTGACTGGCTTTGGCGAACGACCGCGACGACCCATGGTCTGACGCCGGAACACCTTGTGGATGCACTGTTTGACTACCTCACCACACAAGTGGGCTTAGCCCCGGCGGACGTCCGTGCGGTTTTGTTGCAGGACTATTTGGCCAGCGGCGCGCGTGCCCGGCCCAACTGTTTGCAAACGTTGCTGGCACGACCGCTGACCCAGCCCCCGAAACCCACATCCTCAATGCAACGCCAGCGCCGTCACGGGCACGGGCAAACCCAACTTGACCTGTAACCAGGAGCGGCGGATACGCGCCCCAAGGACTTGCGCCTGAACGTGATGAAACTAAGGCGTCGGGGTGAGCCAGCCGTTGATCTGGTTGACAGCCTCTTCCTTGGCGCCGCCTGTCAGTGCATGGAGGCGCACCCTCGATATCAGATAGACCAGTCTGGCCTGTGCCAGATCGCGCTGTGCCGACACGCTTTGCTGCTCCGCGTTGAGTGTGTCCATCAAGGTACGGCTGCCCGCTTCAAATGAGCGCCGGTTCGAGATGGCTACTTGCTGCGTAGATCGAACGGCCTGCTCCAGCGCCTTGACTTTCAACACGCCTTCCGTTACGCCGCGAAACTCTTTATGCACCCGAATGTCGACGTCTCTACGCATCGCTTCCAGCGCCTGTGTCGCGCGTTCATGCTCGGCCACGGCCTGCCGCACGGTTGAGCTGACATAGCCGCCACTATAGAGCGGCAAATTGAACTGCAGGCCTATCGACCGGTTGGTATAGCTGGAGTTGACACTGGTGACAGTTTCGCTTTCGCTGCGCGACAACTGTGCTACTGCGTCCAGTGTGGGATAGTGGCCTGAACGGGCTTTCTCGATTTCCAGGCGCGCAGATTCAAGTTGGGCCCGCAACGACTGGACCTCAGGGCTATTGGCTTCGGCGCGTTCAACCCAGGTGTCGACGTTGTCAGGACTCGGATTTTTTAACTCCAATTTGGAAGGGTCCACGCTCGACAGGTTGTCCACCGGGCGACCAATCATCATCTGGAGTTGGCGCCGGGTGAAGGTGATGTTTTGGCGTGCTTCAAGCTCAAGCGCGAGGTTCAGGTCCAAGGCGGCTTGAGCCTCATCGATATCCGTGCGGGTCCCGGCGCCGCCATCGAAACGCTTGCGCGCCGCGTCGAGCTGCGTTGTGTACGCCTTTTTTTGCGCCAGAACCAGTGCCAACTGTTCGCTGGCCTGCAAAGCTTCAAAATAGGCACCGCTGACACGGACGGCAAGGTTTTGCAGTTCGCGTTCCAGAACGGCATTGGCGTCATCGACTTGTGATTGAGCCTGTTGATAGTCCGCGAACTGGTATTTGCGAAACAAAGGTTGGCGCAAGGTTAGCGTGGTGTTGCCACTGGCATACCGTGAGTTGGTGGTCACCGGTTCTCCCGCGAAGTTGGGCGCCGTGTTTTCCAAGTCATTTTTATTGCGCGAAGCACTGAGCGCGAGGTTTGGCAACAATTGGGCTCGCGCTTGCGGCAAACGCTCCTGTCGGGCTTCTGTTGCAGCCCTGATAGCGCGAATGGTGGAATCCTGCTCCAGGGCGGCTTCAAAGGCCTGTGACAAATTCAGTGCTGACGACGGACCACAAACCAGCAATGCCGCAACCGCAACAGCACCTATTGACCAGCGACCACAATGTTTTCTTAAAGTCAATTGCTTCACGGTCTATTCCTCGGTCATGGATGCCGCCACACGCTTGGTTAGCGGGTGCAACAGATAGGTCAACAAAGAACGTTCGCCAGTGCGGAACACAACCTCAACGGGCATCCCTGCGTGCATCTGTCGTTTGCCCAGTGTTTTCAGACCATCCGGCGTTACAGCGACACGCGCGAGAAAATAGGGCATGTTGCTTTGTGGCTCTACGAGCACGTCAGCTGAAACTGACACCACCTGACCACCAACGACCAGTTGCGGTGAGTGTGAAAATGCAGAAAACCGCACATCGACCGGCATGCCTGCTTTTACCCGGTCAATCAATTGGGGTGGCACACGTGTTTCGAGCATTAACACCTGGTTCGCAGGGACTACATCCATGAGTTTTTGGCCCGGTCCAACCACAGCCCCAGGCGTTTGGGCGACCAGTGCCACAACCTGGCCGTCAGCCGGAGCGCGGATCTCTGTGCGGGCCAAGTCATCCTGCAAGGCACGGTATTTTTCGGAGTCGCCCTGAACTTCACGGGTGACATCCGCCATTTGCGACTCCACTTCTTTGCGGTACTCCTGCTTGCGCGAAAGCGCACGCTGGCGCAACTCGCCGATTGCTCGCCGGGTACGCACCATATTGCCTTGCAATTCAGCAATCGACGATTGGGATTCCGAAACAAAGCGTTCAAGTTCGAGTTGGCGGTTACGGGGGGCGTAACCCTCTTTCACCAAGCTTCGTGTGTTGGCCAGTTCTTCGGTCAACAAGGCCAGTTGACTACGCCGGTTGACCAACATGGATTCATAGGCTGTCGATAGCCCTTCCTGGCCTTGGATATTTTCTTCAAAACTTTGAAGCTCAGCACGAAGGGCCGACTGGCGGGATTGCAGTAATTGCTCCTGATTGCTCATCTGCCCACGGATGAGGGGATCTTGCGCGGCGGCTTCGACGTCGGCATGAAACTTGATGGTCGCTTGGCCAGTCTGCTCGGCTATCAGTCGACCCTGCATGGCCCGCAATCCCAGATAGCGTTGGCGAATGGATTCAAAATTCGCCTTGGCCGTTGCGTCGTCGAGCTTGATCAGCAGTTGCCCTTCCTTTACCAGCGCTCCTTCTCCCACCAATACTTCCTTGATGATGCCTCCGGTCAGGTGCTGTACGGGTTTTCGTTTCGTATCAATGGCTACCTGCCCTTGACTTGGCACGCCTTCATCCAATGGTGCGAAAGCTGCCCATAGCAGAAACACACCGAAGCCGATTCCAAGCGCCCACAGGCCAAATCGGCTTGCCCGGCCTTGAGCGTGGCTCGCAGCCCCAGCGGTATCGCCGTCTCCATTTGGCGAGGCATTGGCGATGAGAGTAGGGCGTTTCAAAGTATCTGGTATTGCCATGGCGGCCTCTGATGTAATAGAAGTAAACGGTTCGGGTTCAGGCGGGTTGTACAGTGCCGGTCGGCGTCTCGGCAGCCGCAGTGGTCGACCGCAATGCAGCGATCACAGCGTCTCTGGGCCCATTGGCAACAATTTCACCGTCTCGCAGAATCATCAGTCGGTCCGCAACCGCGATGGCTCCGGGACGATGGGTAACCAATAAAACGGTCTTGCCTTTGGCCTTGAGCTCCGCAACGGTGCGCAGCAAGGCGGTCTCACCAGCGTCGTCCAGATTGGCGTTGGGTTCGTCCAACACGATCAAAGCCGGGTTTCCATAGATCGCGCGTGCCAGACCGATTCGCTGGCGTTGACCGCCCGACAGCAGCCCACCCGCCTCACCGATCGGCGTGTCATAGCCCTTTGGAAAGCGCAAGATCATTTCATGCAGGCCTGCGGAGCGTGCGGCTTCAATAACCTTGGTGGGATCTACTTCGCCAAGTCGCGCAATGTTCTCGGCAATCGACCCTTCAAACAATTCGACGTCTTGTGGCAGGTACCCAATATGGGGGCCGAGGTCCATGCGGTTCCATCCGCTGATAGGCAGTCCGTCTAACAGAACGTCACCTGTCACGTCCGGCCATATTCCGACAATGACGCGTGCCAGTGTGGATTTACCCGACCCCGACGGCCCCAGCACTGCAACAACGGTACCTGCCGGCACTTCAAAGGAAATGCCTTTCAAAATAGGGGTTTTTCGCCCTGGCGCATCGGCCACGACGGTGCGCAGGTTTAACTCTCCGATTGGCGCAACCCGTGACAACGCCGGGTCACGCTCCGGAAACTCTGCCAACAGTTTTTCGAGACGGTCAAATGCGCTGCGCGTCGTGACAAAGCCCCTCCAAGTGCTCACCAACTGATCGATGGGTGCCAGTGCACGCCCCATCAAAACGTTTGCGGCAATCATGGCACCGGGTGACAGCTGACCGTCAATTACCAGCAAGGCACCAGCCCCCAAGGACAATGATTGCTGCGTGTACCGGATGAATTTACTCACTGCTGTTACGCGGTGCGTCAGGCTAAGCGTGGATGCATTCTTCGCCAAGGCAATTTGGTATTTCTGCTCCCAACGGCTCCGCAGATTACCGACCATGCCCATGGACTCCAGTACTTCGGAGTTGCGCAACTTGCTTTGCAGATAGTTTGTGGATTCGGTTACTGCCGTGTTCGCTTCTTCTGCTGGAGCAACCGTATGTCTGTGCCCAAACCAGGCCAGCGCAGCCTGCACCACGGCGAAAACCAAGGACAGGACACCGAGCCAAGGATGCAGAAAGAACGTTACGGCAATGTAGATGGGTGCCCAGGGGGCGTCAAACAGCGCAAAGATGCCATTGCCCGTTAGAAATTGGCGGATCTGAATCAGGTCGCCAAACGCGCGCGACGGATTCGTTGAAGACTGCCCAAGATAGGCCTCAAAGCTGGCATTGAAAACCCGTGTGCTGAGCTGATCGTCGAATTGCATTCCGGCGCGCACCAGAACGCGCGATCGCAACCACTCGGATACGGCCATGACACCAAACAGGAACAGCGTGATCAACGAGACAGCTACAAGCGTAAGTTCGCTTCCACTGCTGAGCACACGGTCAAAAACCTGAAGCATGTAAATGGTGGGTGCCAGCATGAGCAGGTTGGTCAGAAAGCTCAAAATACCGACGATCAGAAATTCCTGGCGGAACGCCCATAAGGTCGCCGTTAACTCGCTGCGACGGAAGAAGATAGGTGTTTTCATAAATGTGTCCGTAGATATTGGGGGCATCAAGCCGCCAAGGCAGCGGCACCATTTCCAGTTGCCCGATGGGCTTGGGCTTGGGCCTGGTCATTGGCTTGCTTCAGTGCGGCCAGGACCTCATTGCGTGGACCGAACGCTTGCATGACACCATCTCGTAACACCATCATCTTGTCGGCGACCGCAAGAATGCTCGTGCGATGGGTCATGATTACAAACGTGGTACCACGAACCTTAAGTTCCTGAATTGCGCGTGCGAGCGCTGCGTCCCCCGCTTCATCCAGGCTTGAGTTGGGTTCATCCAGAACCACCAGAACCGGGTCACCGTAGATGGCACGGGCCAAAGCTACGCGCTGGCGTTGGCCACCTGAAAGCATGGCTCCGTCGCGTCCAACCGGGCTGTCATAACCTTTGGGAAGGCCCATGATGAAATCATGCAGTCCAACGGCTTGGGCGGCTGCTTTGACCTTGGCCGGTGCCAAGTCACCAAACCTCGCGATATTCTCCGCAAAAGTCCCTTCAAGCAATTCAACGCCCTGTGGCAGGTAACCGATGTAGGGTCCCAATTCCGCCTTGTCCCAGGTGAAAACGTCGACCCCGTCCAGCCGGACCTTCCCCCCTGCCGAAGGCCACAGCCCCACCAATAGCCTGGCCAAGCTCGTTTTACCCGACGCCGACGGTCCAACAACGGCCAGCACCTCTCCCGGTGTCAGCCCAAAGGCCACATTCTTGATAATGGCGGGGCCGCCGCCCGGAGCGCCGGCCATAAGCCCTTCTGCTTGAAGCACACCACGTGGGACTGGCAGAGCCATCGTCGATGGCTTTGCAGGGATTGCCGACAACATGGCGTCCAGCCGCTGCCATGCATCACGTACGTTCACAACCATCCGCCACTGCGTCACGATTTGCACCAACGGTGCGAGCACCCGCCCGCCCAAGATGGAGCCAATCATCATCATGCCGCCTCCGCCATTCAGTTGCCCTTTCAACAACAACCAGGCCCCCAGACCCAGCAACAGGGAACCCATGGTGGTCTGTAGAAACTTGGTCCAAGCCTGGTAGGTGCCGGCCCGGTCGGATGCAAGTGCTTGCAGCCCCAGGAATTCACGCTGTTTTCCCATCCAGCGACGGTGAATGTCACGCAACATGCCCATGGACTCGATCACCTGTGCATTGCGCAGTGAACCATCCGCATACTGCTGTGCCGCGATAGCCGACCGATTGGCTGCAACCAGTGAAGGCTGGGTATTTTTTTCGTTGAGCCACCCAATAAACACTTGAAGAACCGAGCCGACAACGGCGGACCAGCCAAGTATTGGGCTAATCGCAAACACCAGGGCGAGAAACACAAGGGACACCGGTGCTTCCATGAGCGCCAGAAGTGGAGGCGACTGGAAAAAGTCCTTAATCGTTCTGAAGTCGTTCATAGGCTGGATGCTGCCGCCCGGCATGCGTTTGAGATTGGCTTCAAATATGGCGCCAAAAATTCGATGGCGCATTTGTTGGTCCAACTCTTGGCCGGCCTCATGCAGGATTTCCGCGCGCGCCCACTCCAGAATTTCCATCAAAACATAGGCTCCCAACACCGCCAACGTCAGCATGACCAACGTCAGATGGCTGCGGCTGTTGACCACACGGTCGTACACTTCCAGCATGTAGCCACTGGGTGCCAACACCAGCAAACACGAACAGATGCTGAACCAGAAGGAACGCACAAAGTAGGGTCGAAGTGCCGACACCGCCTTGCCCAGTTCGGAAGGCATGTTTTTTGACATTACGTGGACTCCTCAACCAATACATATTCAGGGATTTCACCCAGGTCGTTTTCCTGGACTGCGCCAATTTCGTCACCTTCAGCCGGTGCTGAAAACTGGAAAGACAACTCAAACCCGCCAACGGCCGTGCGGGACAACACAATTTCGCGCAGCTTGTTATTGTGGAAACTCGCCTCGTCTTCAGGCCGTAACGCCAAGTGAAACCGAATGCGACCCTCCAATGTGTACATGGACAGCTGGCCCTCTTTGACACTCAGGGTATGGCGGTCGAAATAGACAGGGCAACTGTCTGTAAATCGCAATTGAGGCAAGGGACGGTTG
Source organism: uncultured Rhodoferax sp. (assembly GCA_964569855.1). GTDB lineage: Bacteria > Pseudomonadota > Gammaproteobacteria > Burkholderiales > Burkholderiaceae_C > Allorhodoferax. Next base: position 5,435 of record CAZMXB010000007.1, on the reverse strand, counting down.
CCAAGCCGGGTGAGATTGAAAGGACTCGCGGGATGCTGGAAGACCAGTCGGCTCGTGCGGGATACCGAATAAATGGCGTTGCATACCATTTGTGAACCGATTGCAGGAAACTTGTCCCGCAGCTGTTTGTACGCCAAGTGGTGTAGGGTTACCCGATTCCAGCACCGGGTTTGCTGCACCAATGGTGCGAGCGCGTTGCATACTTGCGCAAAAGCCTGCTGCAGCGCCAACAGACTGGTCAGCTGCTCAGGCGAACCGTTTAAGGGAATGCGCAAAATGGAATTCATATAGGAACGGATTGTAACCACATCCTATATGAATATATTTAATACAATTTGTGGGGTTATGTGCAGGGTCGCACGGACGTCCAATGTCATGGCAAGGCAGGGTTTGTGCGGACTAGGGCGCGCAAGGCATCCCTCATTAGACTTGCTGCATGCGTTTGCCCCATAACGTCCCGCTGTCCGGCCTGATTGCGCAGGGTCTACTTTCCCGATTGGGCCGCTTGTTGTGGGTGGCTCCTTTACTGTTGTCGGTGTCGTTTACTGTATTGGTCATTGCCTGGGCGCAAGATAATGACCGAGTGGAGCGCGAAGCGGCTCAACGGACAGTCATGGCCGACACCTTGAGTCTGGAGGCCCAACTTGCCGCACGCTTGGAAACCGAGACGGCGACGCTGCGCGCTGCCGCAGCCAGGCTCCCCTCACCCACTGTTGGCGGGAGCGATCAACTGGCAACTTTGCCGGAAATCGCAGCCGGACTGGACCGGCGCTGGCTCAGTGTCACTTGGATCGACGTCAATGGACGGATTGTCGGAGAAGCCCGGCGCGAAATGCGGCGGGGCACACAAACCTCGAACCAGAGCCCCGGTATCACCCTGCATCTGGTGGCACCCACCAGTGATTTGCGCCGACCACAGACGGGGCAGTTAATTGCACGATACGACCCTGCTGACTTGATCAAAAGCAAGGACTTTTGGTGGCTTGCAGCCCAGTATGAGGTCCAGTTGGTCTCGGGTCAGGATCAAGTCATTTTGTCTACCGAAACGCCTGGGCACACGGCAACCGGTGAAAGTTACGAGATGCCCTTCCAGGCCATTGCCGACGCAAGGTTGCGGCTAACACAGCGGGTTCGGCAACCACACTGGTTTGCGACGCTCCCGGTTGTCCTGATGGTGGGATTTCTGGCACTGGTCACGATTGCAACCTGGCTGCTGCGCCGCCAGATGAACCGCGTTGCGCATGCCGTAGCAGCCTGGAGAACGGAAGCCGCCTGGCGCCAGTCCATGCAGGAGTCCGCGCTCGTAGGCTTGCGCGCACGTGACCTGCAAGGTGGATTGATGTTTGTCAACCGCACGTTTTGTTCGATGGTAGGTTACAACCCGGAAGAACTTGCAAACCTGGCGCCCAGCTTTGATGCGCTGACTCAAAGTACAGACAAACCACACCGTCATCGCAACAAGTCGGAAGGGCAGGAGGCACGTTGGCGTCACCGCGACGGACGGGCGATCGACGTCATGGTCTTCGAGTCACCATTGGTGGATGGCCAAGGCCAGCAGGTTGGCTGGATGGGCTCCATCGTTGATGTCACCGAACGCAAGCGATTGGAGGAGATGGAGCGCCGCCAGCGCGAGGCTTTGGCCAATCACGCTCGCCTCTCCACGCTTGGTGAAGTGGCCTCTACACTCGCGCACGAATTGAACCAACCGCTGACCAGTATTGCCGGCTACAGCGCAGGCATAGCAATTGCACTGCAAAAGCAAACGCGGCCCGATACCGAGCTGATAGCTGCGGCGCAGGCCCTTGTACACCACGCAACGCAAGCTGGGGACATCGTGCACCGGATTCGGGCCAGGCTCGCGCGCCGGGAGCCTAACTATGGGCACTTTGAGATCAACCCGATCGTGACCCATGCGGTCACCTTGCTGCAAAGAGACCTCAAACGGGCTGGTGTTGAAGTCATTCTCCACCTTGAAGAGCACTTGCCGGCGGTTTCGATTGATCGAATCGGCATCGAACAGGTTATCTCCAACCTGCTTCGAAATGCAGGTGATGCAATGTCTTGCAAAAATGGGCCTCGAACAATCGCCGTGCACACATGCCTGAGCGCGCGCGCGCGCGGCGGGAGTCTGGAGCATTGGGTCGGAGTTGAGGTGACCGACTCAGGAACCGGACTTCGGGGCAACGACATTGAAACACTCACCGAACCATTTTTCTCAACCAAGCAAGACGGCACCGGTCTAGGCTTGGCCATCTGCCGCTCTATATTGGAGTCCCATGGTGGCGTGCTGTTTGCAGAAGATGCCGCAACCGGCGGTGCGTGTTTTGGTTTTGCCCTGCCACCAGTAATCCACCCACTTGAAATACCTCCCACATGAACAACCGCAGCGTTTTTTTGTGTGACGACGATGACGGCGTACGGTCCAGTATCAGCTTTTTGCTGCGGCAGCACGGGCTCCATGTTGTGCCGTACGCCAGCGGACTGGAGTTGCTGTCCGCCTTCGCACAGTCCAAGACACCACCTCGCGGTATTGTCATTCTGGATGTGCGAATGGAACCGCTGTCTGGCCTGCAAGTGCACGAAGCTTTGCTCAGTCGGGGATTGGGCGAACGCATGCCGGTGTTATTTTTGAGTGGTCACGGAGATATTCCCATGGCGGTCGGCGCGATGGCCAGGGGGGCTTTCCATTTTGTGGAAAAACCATACGCCAACGAAGCACTGGTGCAGCTGATTCACAAAGCCTTGGCGGTGGAAGATCAATGGCATACCCGCATGCAACAGCGTGACCGCTTGCAAGACTTGATTTGCAGCCTTTCCCGCCAACAGGTTCGCCTCATGCCATTGGTTGCCGCTGGAGAGCTCAACAAGACGATTGCCTGGAAGATGGAGCTCAGCATTCGCACCGTGGAAGAGCACCGGCGCAAGATTTTTGATCGGTTGAGTGTCCATTCGGCTGCGGAGCTAGCAACCTTGCTGGCGGAGGCGCGTGCAGCGGGCATCGCGATCCCAACTGGCGACGAGGCAGTCTGAAGAAACCTGCAAGGGTTTACTTCAATTGGATTGTGCGATGCGTGTGTGAACCGTTGGCTCAACAGGAACCAGAATCCACATCAACAGGTACACAAACAGGCCTGTGCCAGCAAGAATCAAGGTCAAGGTAAACGCCAAACGCCACAACCATGCATCCAGGCCCGTAAAGTTAGCCAGTCCACCACAAACACCACCCAGCCACTGGTCCGTAGTGGAGCGACGCAGCCCGTTGATCGCCGAAATCCTCGACATGGGCGATGGCGCAACCCCGAGCAACAACCGTTCTTTAGCCTGCGCAAACTCGGTTTCGTTCAAGGCTCCGCGATTACGCATCTGTTCGAGGCTCTCAAGATCGTGTGCGAGTGTCATTTTCTGTCTCCGTGTCCAACAATTTCCATGCTAATTCGCCGCATCGAACAGGGCGAACAAGATCGGATGAACGGTATTGATCTTGTCGGAGCAATGGTAGGTTTCGACTTGCAGTACCACCAGCCCTTTGCGACAGATCGCAGGACTGGCGGTGCTGATGGCCTTATTACCTGACAGACTGCAAAGCCGCAAATACGCCCAGGGGATGGTGGGCTAGCGCGACGCTCAGCATGAACCAATAGATGGCCAAAGCGGCTACGAAACACACTTTTCGCGTGCGCGCTGTTCGGGCGCGTTTGAGTGCAAGTGTGCCCAAGACGATGTAGAGCAATAACAAGGCAATCTTGGTACCCAGCCAACTGACGGTAAAGGGGTTGATATTCAGCATGAACAGTAACAACAGGGCCGCGGCCAGCAAAGCGGTATCGATCAGGTAGCTGAGCCGCCGCACCGAAGGCGCCATGCTCCAGCTGGCCCCCATCTGCACCCCGATGCCACGGGCCGCGAACAATGCGCCACTGAGCAGCACCAAACCCATGTGGGTCAAACGTATGTGGGGGTACAGATCTATCAGGTTCATGGTTCCTTCGTTCAACGCGCAGCAAAAACAGAGCCACCCGGCGCTGAGAGCATTGAAAATGCAAACCCTTTCCGATCTAAATGAGATACACTCTCATTTAGATCGGCATTTTGCCCTCTCCAAATCGATTCTCACCACTATGCGACTGTCCCATCTTCCCACAGGAGCCCATGCCACCGTGAAGCGCGTCAGCAGCCATTCAGGCCATGCCGGTGAACCAAACCTGGAGCGCTTGGGCGAACTCGGCTTCATTCCAGGCGAACCGGTGCAGCTGCTGCACCGCGGCCCGGGCGGGCGTGAACCACTGGCCGTGGTAGTCGGTGAAACGATGTTTGCGCTGCGCTGGCTGGAAGCCGATTGCATCGAGGTCAACACCATATGAATGCCCACACCGCCACGCTCCCGGCCCGCCCCTGGAATGTGGCGCTGGTGGGCAACCCCAACTGCCGCACGGCCGGCCTATTCAGCCTGCTGACCGGAGCGCGCCAGAAGGTGGCCAACTACGCTGGCGTCACCGTGGAACGCAAGATCGGCATGCTGCGCCTGCCCAGCGGCCACAGCGTCTCCGTCATCGACCTGCCTGGCATCTACAGCCTGCATCCCGCCACGCCGGATGAAGAGGTCACGCTGGAAGTGATTGAAGGCCGCCGCGTGGGCGAGGCACCGGTGGACGCCATCGTCGCCGTGGTGGACGCTACCAACCTGCGCATGAACCTGCGCCTGGTGCTCGAACTCATGCGCCTGGGGCGCCCGGTCATCGTGGCCCTGAACATGACCGATGTGGCACGCTCCCGCGGCCTGGCCATCGACGTGGCCAAGCTCTCGGCCGAACTGGGCTGCCCGGTCGTGGAAACCGTGGCGGTGCAGCACAACGGCCATACCAGTCTGCTGACCCGGCTCGACCAGGACCTGTCCCGCCCGCTGGCCGCACCCGTGACGGCCGTGCGCCATGCCCCGCGCAACAGCACCGACATCCAGCACGAGGTGCGCCGCATTCTGGCGATTGCCGCGCCCATGGCCGGCCAATTCCAGCGCTTCCATTTCAAGGTGGATGCCTGGGCCATGCACCCGGTGTGGGGGCTGGTGATTCTGGCGGCGCTGCTGTTCCTGGTGTTCCAGGCGGTGTTCTCGTGGGCCAATGTGCCCATGGATGCGATCAAGGCGGCCATGGCATTCGTCGCTGAGTGGACTACGACCCACATGGATGATGGCCCGTTGCGCAGTCTGCTGGTGGACGGCGTGATCGCCGGCGCCGGTGGTGTACTGGTGTTTCTGCCGCAGATCCTGATTCTGTTTTTCTTCATTTTGGTGCTGGAAGACTCGGGCTACCTGCCACGCGCGGCGTTTCTGCTGGACACGCTGATGGGCAAGGTGGGCCTGTCGGGGCGCGCCTTCATTCCCCTGCTGTCGAGTTTTGCCTGCGCGGTGCCCGGCATCATGGCCACGCGCACCATCG
>CAZMXB010000006.1:0-45080 GCA_964569855.1 uncultured Rhodoferax sp. | reverse complement strand
CAGGGCGCATGGTGGAGCGCGGCAATCACAGTGCTTTGCTGGCCGCCAATGGGCGTTATGCGCAGATGTGGGCGCTGCAGCAGCAAAGTTCGGAGTAGCTGGCTGGTTCGCGCTCCTTGATGCTCGCCATGCAATCCGAGCATAATTTGATGCATGGAAACCAAATGGCTTGAGGATTTTGTGTCGCTGGCTGAAACCCGCAGCTTCAGCCGGTCTGCACAATTGCGCCACGTAACCCAGCCCGCCTTCTCGCGGCGCATCCAGTCGCTGGAGGCGTGGGCTGGCACCGACCTGGTGGACCGGAGCAGTTATCCGACCCGGTTGACGCCCGCGGGTGAGACCTTGTATGACCAGTCGATGGAGGTATTGCAGTCATTGCAGACCACGCGGGCGATGCTGCGCGGGCACACGTCGGCGGCGCAGGATGTGATCGAGTTCGCCGTGCCACATACTTTGGCCTTCACTTTCTTTCCGGCCTGGGTATCGAGTTTGCGGGAAACCTTTGGCCCTATCAAAAGCCGTCTGATTGCGCTCAACGTGCACGATGCTGTCATGCGCATGGTGGAGGGAAGTTGTGATCTTTTGATTGCCTACTACCATCCGTCCCAGCCGTTCCAGCTTGATGCGGAGCGCTACGAAGTGGTCAGCTTAGGGGAAGAAGTGGTGGCGCCGTATGTCAAACCTGCCAGCAACGGAGCACCATTGTTCCAGTTGCCGGGCCGTGCGGGTCAGCCGTTGCCATATTTGGGTTATGCCCCGGGTGCCTACTTGGGGCAGATGGTGGAGTTGATCCTGAAGCAATCGAACACGGCCATTCATTTTGACCGGGTGTATGAAACCGACATGGCGGAGGGCCTCAAGGCCATGGCGCTGGAAGGCCACGGTATTGCTTTCCTGCCGCACAGCGCGGTGAAAAAAGAGTTGCGTGCCAAGCGCCTGGTCAGCGCCTTGCCACCCGATACCCGCGGGCTGGATATCACGATGGATGTTCGGGTGTACCGTGAAAAGCCGGTATTCAAAGACTCGAGCCGGACAGGGGCAGGGAGTCCCCGGGGACCTTCAGCATCGCCCAAAAGCAGTGCCCAGGCGTTGTGGGATTACCTGGTGGCTCAGTCGGCGCGCAGGTGACTTGTTTGCGGCAATTTTGCCGATAAAGGCCGGACCAAACGGTGTTTGGGGCTCAGTTACAATGCTCCCCCGGCTAGGCGCGGGTGTTTGGCACCGCTGCCTCCGGTATTTCTGATTTTTCATAGCGCACAGCCCTCCCAGGCCGTCTGGGCCTGATTACCACGGTGTCCCCATGGGAACAAATTCTTCCAATTCAGTCGGCATTGAGGTCAATAGCCTAAGCGAATATGGGGCATCGTTCGGTCTTCCCGTGCTGGAAACGGACGCCTTGGACGTGGTCAATTTGCAGGCCGTCAACGGGCTCAATGCGGCTTTTTTGTTGGGCAACGCCTTGCTGCCCTTGTCGGGAGATGATGTTTCGTACCGTGTTGCCGCTGGCCTGCCGCTCAAGACCGCTGCCATTGACGCGCTCGAACAGTTTCTGGGCGTGACCGTCAAAGTCGAATTGGCGTCTGCCGTTTGGATTCGGGAGCAACTCAACCGCTTGTACGCCGTCGGTGTCGCGCCCGTTGACCCGTTTGCCGATGGAGCGTCTGCTGAGGAAGCCCAGGATGATGACCTGGAAACGCTGAAAGCTCTGGCGGGCGACGCTCCAGTGGTGCGCCTGGTTCAGACCGTTTTATTGAGGGCCATTGAGGGCCGCGCTTCGGACATTCACTTTGAGGTTTCTCAGAACCGTTTTCGCGTCCGTTTTCGCATCGATGGTGTTTTGTTTGATGTCGACACCCCGCCCAAGCGACTCTATTTGCCAACGATTTCCCACCTGAAGCTGCGCGCAAAAATGAACATTGCCGAGCGCAGGCTGCCGCAGGACGGCCGCATGAAAATGGACGTGGCCGGACGGCAAGTCGACATGCGGGTTTCGACCGTGCCAACGGTTCACGGCGAAAGCATGGTCATTCGCTTGCTGGACCAGGGCCCCGGGATGATGGGGCTCGATTCCCTCGGATTCGATCCGCAACTGCTGACGGTGTTTGAAGCGGCGATTCTGCAACCACATGGAATGATTCTGGTGACTGGCCCCACCGGTAGCGGCAAGACCAGCACGCTGTATGCGGCCTTGGGCCGGGTCAATAACTCCGAGAACAAGATCATCACCGTGGAAGATCCGGTTGAATACCAGATTGATGGTATCAACCAGATCCAGGTCAAACCCCAAATCAACCTGACGTTTGCCAGTGCCTTGCGCTCCATCGTCCGGCAGGATCCGGACATCATCATGGTGGGCGAAATCCGCGACCACGAAACCGCCGAGATTTCCATCCAGTCGGCGTTGACGGGGCATTTGGTATTTTCCACCCTGCACACCAACGACTCGTTTGGTGCACCGCATCGCCTGATGGAGATGGGGGTCGAAAGTTACCTGATTGCTTCGTCCGTTGTGCTGATCATCGCGCAACGCCTGGTTCGCATCATTTGTCCGCATTGCAAGGAAAGCATCAAGCCGAATGAGGCAGACCTGTTGTTTTTGTCCGAGGAAGGCGTGGACCCGTCCGAAGTCAAGAGTTTGTACCATGGCGTCGGCTGCCACCACTGCGGGCAATCGGGCTATATCGGGAGAACGGGAATTTACGAGCTATTGCCTGTGACGCCGGCCATCAAGGAAGCCATCATCAAGAAGTTGTCGGCCGAAGGCGTTCGACGGTGCGCCGCACAGGAAGGGGTGCAAACCATGCGGGCGGACGGTATTCGAAAGGTTTTGGCTGGTGTGACAACGCTGGAAGAACTGGCGCGGGTGACCCGACAGGATCTTTGATGCGACCCCGTCCCAAGTCTCTGGTCATTGAAGCCAGCGTGCGAACGCCGGTACCCGTGGTGGACCACACCTCCAGCGTTGCCTCCCCGGTTGCGCTGGGCGGCCTGGGGTCGCGCTGGTCGCGCTCTGTCGGCATCAAACATGTGCTCGCCATGACAGAGCAGTTGCTGACGTTACAGGAGGCTGGTTTGCCGCTGGATCGCGCGCTGCACATCTGTCTGGGCAGTATTGACCACGCCTATTTCCGGCGTGTGATGCAACTGGTTTTGGTGGATGTAGAAAAAGGCAACACCTTGGCCGATGCGTTTGCCAAGACCCCAGCTGTTTTTCCGCGCCTCTATATCAACATGATCCGTGCCGGGGAAGAGGGTGGTGTGCTGCCTGTCGTCATGAAGCGGCTGATTGAGTTTTACACCCGCAGCATCGAATTCCGCTCGTTCCTGGTTACTTCGTCTATTTACCCTGCCTTGTTGTTTACGTTTGGTGTGTGTGCCTTGCTCGGTTTGACGGTATTTGTGTTGCCAAAGTTTGGGCAAATATTTGCCGACATGAACCAGGCATTACCGCTGCCAGCGGCGGTACTGATTGGCGTGGGTGACTTTTTGAAAACCTTCGGCGCGTACATCTTTGCCTTCTTTGTGCTGCTTGGGATTGGCTTCAGCTACGCTATCAAAGACATCTACTGGCGCGAAAAGTGGCAACGGCTCTTGTTGCGGATGCCGTTGCTGGGCTCCTTGTTGCTAAAAATCAAGTTGGCCAATGTGTGCCGCACCTGGGGCACCCTGTTATCCAGCGGCGTCCCCATACTGACTGGTATGCGCATTGTCCGTGAGCTGTCAGACAATATTCCACTGATGCAGGCGCTGGATCGCCTGGTTCTGGCCGTCCAGGAGGGACGCGGCGTATCGGGACCGGTGCTGGCAGACCCCTTTTTTCCTCGTTTGCTCGGTCAACTGGCCACGGTGGGTGAAGAATCCGGGTCGCTTGACAAAATGCTGATCAAGGTTGCCGACCAATATGAAAAGGATATCCAGAAGGCCACCCGAAATCTTGTGGCACTTTTTGAGCCCGCCATGATCCTAGTGATGGGCGGGTTGATTGGCGCCGTCGTGGTTTCCATGTTGACGGCAATTTTTTCTATTAATGACATGCCCTTGTAAATTGGCAGATGTAAACGGTAAATTTATGAATATGTTGATACGCGTACCTCGAAAATCATTGCAGCGCCGTGGCGCCTATGGCTTTACCTTGATTGAGTTGTTGATCGTGATGGTCATTCTGGTCTTGCTGGCGTCTTTGGTGGGGCCGCGTCTGTTTGGTCAACTGGGCGGTGCCAAGGTCAAGGCTGCACGCGCACAAATCGAAATGATGGGTGCTGCATTCGATGGTTATCGGCTTGACATGTCCAAATACCCGACAACGGAACAGGGCATCGCTGCTTTATCGGTGGCGCATACCGACCCATCCGCGGCGGCTAATTGGCGCGGCCCCTACCTGAAAAAACCCGTCGAACGCGACCCCTGGGGTAACAACTACATCTACAAGTCACCAGGTACCAACGGTGAATACGAGCTGTCATCCCTGGGCGCCGATGGCAAAGAAGGCGGAACGGGCGACGACGCGGACGTGCTTAGCTGGAAGTAATGGACCAGCGCACGCTGCGATGCGACTCCAGTTCGGGATTCACGCTGCTGGAGTTGCTCATCGTTTTGGCATTGATCGCCATCGCCTCGGTTTTTTCCATCGCGTCAGTTGATCGATTGGCCGGGCGTGTTCAGGAGCGGCGCTGGTCGGATCTGACGCAGCAGTCTCTTGCAAAGCTGAGAAACAAGGCCGTTATGGGTGGCGTGGTAGTCAGCGCGGCGGTGGATTTTGAGGGTGGGCAAATGGTCCAGGGTGCGGGCGAGGCCCAGGACCGTTTGCTGGTATTGCCGGCATCGTTCCGTTATCTGCCAGCAACTGTCGCAGCGTATGGCAATGCGTCACCGAGCAAGCTTTTGTTGTATTTCTACCCTGACGGGACCATGGATGAGGCGATGTTTGACCTGATGCTGCCCACTGAGGGCCGTCGCCGTTTTCATTTGGCGCGGTTTACCGGCAAGATTGAGCGGACCACAGTTCAAGATGCGCAACAGTAAGCTTGCCCCTCTGCGAAAGCAGTCCGGCTTCACTCTGATGGAGGTGCTGGTGGCCATGACCCTCATTGGAATCGGCTTTTCGGCCGCATTTGTGGCGATATCGGGTACCCGGCGTTTGAGTGAAAAGTCACTCGCGCATGAGTCGGCCCGAATACTTGCACGTGCCAAACTGGACGAAATCTTGAGCAGCAAAGTCAATATCCTGACGGATGACCGCAATGAAGATCGGTACGCCGGTCAATTGTATGGGTACCAGATCAAGGTCAGACCGGTCGATGTCCCGCTACCGGAAGGACTTGATAAGAGTTCCCTGCCTTTTCTATTGGAAGATGTAAGCATTGATGTTTATTGGGGACCCAAAGGTGGGCAGCAGTCCTTTCAGCTTTCAACCATGCGCCTTTCCAGCAAACAGGGGCCAATCAACCCGGGGGCGCCTGTCCCACCGACTACCGTAAGGGCGACTCCATGAACGGGCGTCCCCGGCACATGGGCTTTACGCTGTTGGAGATGATTGTTGCCATGGCCTTGTCGGCATTGGTAGCGTTGATTGGCGCCACCGCCTTGGGGGCAGGTGCCGATTTTTATGCGCGTAGCGGTTTGCGCCTTCACAGCCATGCGGATATTCGCGCCGCCGAGCGGGCGATGCGAACTGAATGGGAAACGCGCGGCTCCAGCGTCTCGCTGGCGGCCGATGTCATCGAATTTGACACCGCCACGCCAGTCATGATGTTGTCAAACCCCGGCGTTGTGAACGTACGTTACCAGTGCCAGACCGATGGTGAGGGGCATTTCAAGCTCGTGAGCGAAACCAAACCTGAGGTTGCCGACCCAGGGCCTTCGGCACGCGCGGGCTCCGCCAATGGGCCGGGTCCCGGCGTCCGCAACGCCCGGATTTTGGTATCGGGACTCACCGAGTGCAGTTTTTCTGCCTTGCAGAACCGCGTGGACGCGGCGGGACGCACAACCACTGCCTGGGTTGACTCTTGGTCCAGCAGAGATCGATCACCACAATTGATGCGTGTGAGATTGGCGGGCCAGTTTGGCGACATGCCTTACATGGTATTCGTTGCAATGAGGGGGTGACGTGAGAGATGGGTCATGCAACTTGCGGCGGTGCGACCGTCAGCAGCCAACGTCGGCCCAGCAGGGTTACATCCTGTTGTTCACCTTGGGCGTGCTAGCCGTCATATCCGTGTTGGTTCTTAGCATGGCTTTGTCTTTGCGACTGGATGCGCAGTTGGTCGCCAAGGAAAAGGCGCGTCTGCAGGACGAATATGCCTTGAAAGGCGCTGTGCAATACGCTGTCGCTCGTCTTAATCTGACGGCATTGGTACAAAGCCAATTGGCGGGTAAACCGCCGGATCCTGTGGCACGCCGCAAGCTTTGGTTTCCTGGGGAGGGGCCCTATGCCGTGCAGTTTGCTGGCGCGCCGATGAGCGTGCATTTGCAGGATGCAGGTGTGTTGCCGGATGCCAATCTTTTGACCGAGCAAGAGTGGCAGCGTTTGTTCGTCGAATTGGGCGCGAGCAATATCGAAGAAGCGGGCGCAATTGCGAAAGCAGTTGTCGCGACCAAACTAAGGATTGCAAGAAATATGGGTACGCTGGGGTTCTCTTCTGCGCGGGAGTTAGTCAACTCCCAAAGCCTTCCCCAACATCTGACTACAGGGACGGGCATGCAGGGTCGTTTTGGAATACTGGATTTGCTGGTGGTAGGCTCCGAGTTGAAACAATTGGACATCAACCGCTCTCCCCTTGCCTTGTTTAAGGTTCTGGCCGGGTTTAGCGACGATCAGTTGAGCAACCTACAATTGATGCGTACGCGTGGCCCGATCGCGCTGTCCGAGGGCCCCAAAATCCTGGCAGCTTCCCCGGCAAAATTGATGTCTGCCGGCAGCGACCTGCTGAGAGTCAAAATTCATTTCAACGATGAGAGTGATTCCGCTGGCGGCTTAATGGTGTTTGCATTATTGAAACTGGAAAATAATACTTACAAATTAATAGACCAGTTGATTGCTCAAAAATATTGAACTGGTTAAATCGCATGCAGATAAAGCTAAACCAATTTTCTCGTCGACAACATATCTTTGTCTTGCTCACTGCTTCTGGCCTGTCGGTCGTCCAGTTTCAAAGAAGCTTTTCCGGTTGGAATTGTCTCAACAGTGCTAGTCTGGCGCTCAAAGAGTCGTCACAGGATTTTTCGGAAATACTTGTCAAACTGCGGGATGCCACTGCCCAATGGGCCATTCCGGCCGCCACCTGGGTATCCTGGATAATGCCCGGCGATATTTTGGCTGTGGTGCAGTTTTGCAAAGCAAAGGATCAGGTTGCCGACATATCAAATCTGTTTCCGTTTGATCGCACTGAGATTCAGATTTCCGACTTAAAGGAAACCAGTGACAAACCGCAGTCCCTTTACTGGATCCACAAAGATTGGGCAAATGAAGTCGCCAAGATTTCTGCCGAATTGGGTTGGGTGTGTGATGAGATTTATTCAAGAGCGCAATTGTTGAAGGGGGTCATGCCTAAAAGGGTAGGAAAATTTGGCCTCCTACTGGAAGGTGATGATGCAGAACAGCATCTTCACATTTATTCGCCGAATGGCTCCGTAGTAAGGACGACCCAAGTCGCTGCCGCGCGCACAGAAGATATCGCAAAGTCTGTTCTGCGTGAGATGGACGCTTTGGAGCCACAGCCCAGTGGCGGCTTTCAGTTGTATGTGCACAATCTGCCGGTTCAAGTCACCGGTTTATCGCCAGACGAGATGCCAGTCCAGCGATTGGATAGGGTCGATTTTGAAGGTTTGGCAGCGCGTTTGGTCAATTCGACGGAGACCGGAATCGAAGTAACTCCGACGTTTGGGTCGCTAGTGAACCGGGTTACTGCTTACAGCTTGGGGTTTGCGGTGGTTGGCAGTCTTTTGCTTGCTTTGATGGTTTGGCACGACGGTATATTGCAGACGGAAGTTGAAAACAGTCGTCGCCAAGTCCGGACCGATGCTGCGCGGTACCAGGCCGCCAAACTTGCGCGCAAGGAGACGGTGAAGATGTCAGATGCGGTACAGGTCAAGGCGGCAATGGTATCGGACCCTCCTGCATTTCAGCCGCTGGCAGAAATTATATTGGTGCTCGGCCCTCCATCAAGTCTTTCTCTTTTCGATAAAAGTGGTTCGGACGTGCGTATTGCAGGGTTGAATGGAAAGCCAGAGGCAATGAAGGCGCTCTTCGAAAAAAACCCGAAATTTTCTGGCGTACGCGTGACCAGTGTTCCTGACTTCTTGAAAAAAACTGCTGGTGCTTTTGCCTTGGAAATGCAATGGACTGAAAACGTAGCGGGTGCCAAGTTAGACGAAAAACAAAAGGTTACGAAATGAAAAGGGACCTGATAAGGTTGTTTCAGCGCCGAGGTTTGAGGCCGTTGGTCATTCCGTTGGTCGTTGTGTGTGCGTTATTGTTGGTTTACTACCAAATCGTCGACGACTATGTGGCACATCGGGAGGAAGCCGCAGAACTGGCACTGCGTTTGGATGTCATGGACGCAACGTTCGGCCTGTCAAAAAATGTCGATGTGCACAACGCGGCGCTAAGGCCAGAGTATGCGGGCATCCAGGCGCGAGCCTATCGCGCGGAAAGGTTCGACGGATCGCTGGATGCCATGAAAACTCAACTGGCCGAATTGTTGCAATCGCTTTATTTTGACAATATTGAGATTTCGAAAGCAAGTCCACCCCCCAAAGCGGGGGCCATGCGGATGGGCGTTTCTGCGCAGTTCTCGGGTGTACCTCAACAATTGCCGCGATTGGAGGCCATGTTGTCCAGCAACCCCAAAGCCATGAGGGTGGGAGACGTTCAAGTCAAGGTCGTGGATGACGCTGCCGGCGCCGCGCCTCATCTGGACATCAATGCCCAATTACTAGGGATGCATGTGGAGCCTGACGTCGTTGACAAGGCGCTGCCACTGACAGTCCGCACTGATGCGGCCAATTCTCAATTGAATACGAAAAAATGACCAATCATCAAAAGAAGCCGGATTCTCTTGGACACCGCCTTGGGCAGCGTCTGGCCGTAGCTGCGGCACTGAGTTCTCTCTTTGCCTATTTTCCCGCCGCGGCTCAAGGAATCAACCCGTTTGCGGCGGCACCCCCGGTGGCGCCGACCTCCAGCACTCAGGTTGAGACCAAACCGCTCGTGCCGGCAGGACCAAAAGCTGTTGACGGTAAAGATTTGCAACCAGGCAAGGAGCCGTTGCCGCCGTCGTCACCAGTTGCAACTCCATTACCAGCACCCTCCCCCTTTGCCAGTGCGACGGAAAAACAGGCGCCAAGCCTGGCTCAGACCCCCAACCCCGGAATCAGTTTGATGTTTGACAACGCAGACATCTACGATGTTCTGAAGGTGGTCATGGGTGACGCACTCAAATTGGATTACGTGATTGACCCGTCGGTACAAGGACGAATCACGCTGAAAAGCAGCGGGGCCGTCAGCTTGGCGGACATCTTCAGTGTCCTGGAGACTGCCCTGGCAACCAGCAATGTGGCGATTGTGAAGCAGGACAAGATTTATCGGGTGACCAAGGACGCCAATGCGGTGCGAGAAAAATTGCCGTCGATGGGGGTTGGTCCGGCATCTCCAGTTATGCAGATTATCCCCGTCAAGTTTGTACAGGCCAGTCAACTGGCCAATACCATTCGCAGTTTTCTCGGACCTCAGGCCATTGTCACTAACGACCCAACCAGCCGGTATTTGATCGTTGCGGATCGGGCATCCAACCTTGAAAAAGTGGTTGACATGGTCGCCACACTGGATGTTGATTATCTGCAGCAAGTACAGGTGCGATTGATTCCAGTAACCAATTCTGATGCAAGTGACATCGCCAAAGATCTCGACGCCCTGTTCAAGACCTCGGGCATGTTCAATTGGGCTGGAACGGATGGAACAAAGGTCTATTTCCTGCCCATTTCAAGGATGAATGCCGTTCTGGTTGCGACTTCCAACGACAAACTCATGGGCGCGGCAGAGCAATGGATCAAGAGACTCGACGCAGAGCCGAAGAATGGACTGGAGTCGTTTGTGCACATCTACTCGGTAGCCAACGGCAACGCCTCTCACTTGGCAGATATTTTGCGACAGCTTTTTGGTGGTTCCGCAAGCTCGACAACAGGAGCGAACCGTAACACTGCGGTCGGTGCTGGTGCCACAACTCCCGCCGTCGGGGCGCCGGGCGCAGCACCTGCAGGTGGCGCTCCCCAAGCCGCCCCAACCACCACAATTACCAGGGGCAATGTGCCTGCAGGTGGCAGTGCCAGTGGTTCGGCTACTGGCTTGGGTGGATCGGTGCAGGTCATTGCGGATGAAATCACCAATACCTTGATCATCAAGGCAACAGCCCAAGACTACGCACAGATCAAAAAAGTGTTGGAGCGGATTGATACTGTATCGCGTCAAGTCCTGATTCAGGTAATGGTCGCCGAGGTTGCGTTGAACGACACCCTGCAGTATGGGGTTGAGTGGTGGTTGAATGACACGCTAAGGGCCAATGGTCAAAGTTGGCCAGCCAGGGTGGGGCTTGGCGGGTCAATGAAGCCCTCAGAGGCGCCGGGGATCGTTGCTGGCACCGGCGGCGGTTTGACCTATTCGGTACTCAATACAACCGGGCAAATCATTGGCTTGTTGAACTTGTTGGGTCAGGACACCAATGTCAACGTTCTATCGACCCCCCATGTGATGGCAGGTGACGGCAAAATGGCCCGAATTGAAGTCGGTGACGAAGTGGCAGTTGTCACGCAAACTTCCTCAACCCCGAACGCGATTGGCTCAACCTCCATTTCCAACTCTGTGACCTACCGTCCAACAGGCATCATTTTGGAAGTTACTCCGGTGATCAGCGCCTCCGGACGGGTGTCGCTCACGGTGTCACAAGAAGTCAGTTCGGTGCAGCCCGTCGGCTCGACCGTTGGAGGAGTGACCTATCCCAACTTCTCCAAGCGCAAAGTCAGTACCGAAGTGGTGGTCGAAGATGGCAAGCCCCTTTTGATTGCAGGCTTGATCAGAGATTCAGGAAATAACAGTGTTGCCGGATTGCCGGGCCTCAAGGACATTCCAGTGCTGGGTGGTCTCTTCGGCTCAACCAAGAAAGTTAGAGAGAAGACAGAATTGATTATGTCCATCACCTCTTTCATAGTAAACGGCAAGGGGGATGGTGAGCGGGTTACTGCTCAGTTTGAAAATGCATTGAAAGAGCTGAAACCTCTGCTCAAAAGCAATTCCATGCGAAGTTCAGCCAACGTTTCCGACGAGAGGGCTGTGCCAGGAAACGTATCCAACTGACATTCAAATGATCAAAATTGAATGGGTGATCGTACGTAGCGCCGAGCCTTCTCGTTCGACCGAGTTTGAGTTCGCCGTCTCTGAGTTGAGGCGTCAGTTGCCCGCCGCCGCCTCTTGGCTTTTCGGGGCAGAGGCCGAGGAAGTGATTCACGACGAAAGTGTGGATCCAGAGGCTCTCGTGCTGATGTTGGAACACCCGTGGTTGTCGCTGGAGCGGCATTGCCTTGACCGTCTGGAGCGCGCATTGTTGCAAGGTTTTGATACCGCAGAAGCTTGTGACTCCCGCTATGCATCGCCCATGGCTGCCGGCGGATACGCGACGCAGCGAGGCATGGAGCGCTTTGTCAACGCGTATGATTTCCACGTAGAAGAGTCTGAAGGCACAATGGGTCATCCCGAAGCATTGGTCAAGTTGACAACTGTGGGCGTATTGCGCCGACGCCCCCTTGATGCGGGAAAGTCCGGCCGTGTTGTTGGTGCATTTGCACACGATGTCAGCAGCTATTTTGGTTCGGATCGGGCTGAAGTATTGCCGCTCATTCCGGCTCATGCAAAACGCTTTATGGATGTGGGCGGGGGTGAAGGGAATTTTCTGCGCCTGATCAAATCAACTCGCGAAGCTCAAACCCATCTGGTCGAATTGGACCCTGACATTGCCAACAGCGCCTTGCAAAACGGTAAAGCGGATTACGTCTGGAATGGCGATTTCCTGGACTACCGGTCGCCGTTGAAATTTGATTGCATTAGTTTCCTGGACATGCTGGAACATGTGGAGTTCCCAGACCGATACCTGTCACATTCCGCGACGCTTCTGGCACCCGGTGGAGTGGTGCTGGCATCTATACCAAATGTGGGCCATTGGTCTGTTGTCGCGGATCTCATTGAGGGGCGATGGGATTATGTTCCTGCAGGGATTCACTGCGTCACCCATCTAAGATTTTTTACGGAGCAGACAATAAGGAATCTGTTCGATGTGGCTGGATTTGCGATTGAGCGTGTCGAGGGTGTCCTGGTTCCCGGTCCTCCAGAGTGGATTTACCAATGGCAGCACTCCCGTGGACTGAAGGTGGATCCCGCAAGTTTGGACACTTACGCGTACTTCATTATCGGACGACCTAAAGCCGACGCGCCACAGCATGGACTGTAGCGCAATTCTCGTTAATTACCGCGGTGCGGCCGACACTGCAGCTGCTGCCCGCAGTGCGATTGCAGGAGCTCCCGGTCTGGAAGTGCTAGTGGTTGACAACAGCGCAGATGATGTTGAGTTCAACAGTTTGAAGCATTTGCTGCCTAGCAAAGTGCAGCTGTTACGTGCATCGCACAATCTTGGTTTCGGTCGGGCCTGCAACCTGGCGTTCAACGCCAGTGATTCAGAGTTTGTCTTCTTGATCAATCCTGACGTCAAAATATTCCCAGATTGCATTTCAACTTTGATAGATGAACTCCAACGTGATCATCAAGTTGGGGCAGTGGCGCCAATGCAATACCTCGATGACGCTTGCCAGTGGCGATTGCCACCAAGTTGGTTTCCCACGCCAGTACGTGCGTGGGCAACGGAGGTGGCCTTGAGAGACAAGGCGCAAGCAAGACGATTGAGTCACGCGCTTCGCGCGGAATCCTTGCGGTACTGGACGGCTTCGAAAGCTGTGACTCAGAGGGCTTTGTCAGGTGGCGCCATGCTCATTCGAAGGAGCGCCATTGGTCCATCTGAAGAATTGTTCGACCCGCGTTTTTTTATGTACTTTGAGGACTCCGATCTGTGCGGCCGATTGAAGCGCAGCGGATACCGTCTTGAAATGCTGCCGCGCGCTGTGGCGGTCCATCGTTGGCGCAACCAGTCGCACAAAGCAGCATTGATGAACGACGGCGCTGCGCTATATTTTGACAAACACCGCGGTACGACGATCCGTTGGCGAGAGAAATCGGCGAGTTTGGCAGCACTTCCCTTGCCAAGGCCGTTGTTGGGAGAGTGTCGAGCTTTTCCTTGCACTGGCATGAGCGTGCCGAAAGAATGGGAAAGCGGGTGGTTGCTGGAGCTCAGCCCCAGTCCTTTGTTCAGTCCGTCCATTGGCCGTTTGGGCGCTGGGTCTCGGGTCGACTTTCCGCAAGAGGTACTTGCAAATTTTGAAGGCGTCCCGGTCTTTGGTCGTCTAGGACTCGCGGCCAGTTCGCGGTCACGGGATAATTGCTGGTACTTTGAATTTAATGTGGACGCACCGTTCGGAAATGTATGCAACAAATGAAACCGAAACTTTGGCTTCCCGCGTCTTTCTCGAAAATCGTCGGATTGGTGTTGGCTTGTGGTTTGTTATTTTTGGCGGTTGTTGCACACGGGCAACCCGTTATTCCTTCGATTGCGACCAGTCCGGCAATACCAAAACCGTCTGTGTTGGCGAAGAATGGCAGTGACGACCATGACTCTGTGGCTGTTGCAGCGGTTGTCTTGGCTCCCAAGCCCTTGACGCCAGCGCCGTACCTGTCCTCGTTGGAGAATTCAAATATTTTTGACCCTCAACGGAAAATGTGGCCTGATAGGAGGCCTCCCCCCAGCCCACCTCCGCCACCACCTCCGCCACCTCCGGTCACCGACAAAGATTTGCAACTATATGGGGTTGTGATTGTCGGCCAAACCAAAAGAGCAACCATCAAAGTTGGAAGTCGTTTTGCGCAGATCGATACGCAGGGTCGTGGTTTTGTGTCGGTCTCGGAAGGGCAGGTCTTGGGCGAGTGGACACTGGCTGAAATACATCCGACTCACCTTGTGTTGGGTGCACCTGGAGGTCGGCAGAATGTTATGTTCAATAAAAAGACGGATCGGGTTGCCACTGCGGGGATACAAACCACGCAGTCAGCCCCAGTTGTCCCCAGCAGCGAGACCTCGTCGAACGCGCTGTCGGCTACTTCGTCTTCGCCGCAACCCACTGATTCCAATGCCACACGACCGGCAGGTGTTGCATCCGCAGGTGGAGCGCCCTTAGCGGGGGCCGCCCCGGTTCCGCCTGCTGGCTCCGACAATACAATCAAAAACGCCCAGCCGGGCAGTTTGGCAGCAGCAATCAGTGCTGCACAGGCTGCCGCCGCTACCGCACCGCCATCGCAAAACGCACCTCTTCCTGCCAATTTCAATCCGTTTTTGCAGTTGTTCCCCAAACAGTAGCGGCAAAGCCTAGACCTGCATCTATTGGCTACGGAACCTGCATGAGTGCAAATTAGAACCGAAAATGAATACCAACGAGGCTGAAATAGTTCCTTACCATGTAGCGAGCATCCCGCACGCTCGGACCGTAATGGTTTTTGCACCGCATCCAGATGACGAGGTGTTCGGTTGTGGAGGTGCCCTAGCACTGCATGCCAAGGCTGGTCACACCGTGCGCGTGGTGCTGCTAACTGACGGGGACAGAAAGCCTGATGGAGTGTCCGACCCGGAATATGCAAATCTGAGGCTGATGGAGAGCGCTGCCGCTGCCGCACTTTTGGGCATTGCAACACCAGAGTGTTGGAAAATCGCGGATCGAGCTGTCTTCTACGGGGAGGCCTTGGTCAAGCGCATGATGGACGCGATTTTTGCTGCAGAGGCGGATATCGTGTATGCACCTTCGCTATGGGAATCGCATCCAGACCATCGTGCGACCGCCATGTCGGCCATCGAGGCGGTGCGCAGGCTCGGGGGAAGCCGCAGTCTTCTGCTATACGAGCTGAGCGCACCACTCCGTCCAAATCGATTAGTGGATATCTCGTCGGTTTGGGTTGACAAGGCAAATGCCATGGCTTGTTTTCATAGCCAAAACAAGAATTTGGACTACCCTGACTTTATTGGCTCATTGAATCGGTACCGAGCGCTTACTCTCGATGCATCAGTCAGGAAGGCAGAGGCTTTCGAGTATTACTCCGCCGAATCGCTCAATCGGCCAGCATTGATGCCGTTTGAGTCTGAACACCGGCGGTTGCTGGTTCGAGGTGTGTCTGGAACACCTCAGGATTGCCCACTGGTGTCAGTAATCGTCCGCACAAAGTTGCGCCCGACTTTGAGGGGGACTTTGGATTCAATCGCTTCCCAAACTTATACAAATATCGAACTGGTGCTGGTTGATGTTGTCGGTGACGGTTTACCGCAGGTGGATCTCAGCGGGATTTCCTTCCCCGTGCGAATCGCATCAACTGCCCAGGGTCTCAGCCGATCCAATGCCGCGAATCTCGGTTTGCAAACGGCAACGGGAGAGCTTTGCCTGTTTCTGGATGATGATGATTGGCTATATGCGGACCATTTGGCGAAGCTGGTCCGTTGTGCTGGTTTGCACACCTCTGTCAAGGCAGTTCATACAGCGGTTGCCTGTGTCGATCCCCTCGGGAACCCGACTGGAGTCGTTTTTGACTTTCCGTACAGCCCGGGGGAACTCAAGTATGGGAATTTCATGCCTATACATGGCGTGATGTTTCGCCGATCCTTGGTGGCATTGGGTTGCAGCTTTGACAACCAGTTTGACCTTTATGAGGATTGGGATTTCTGGTTGCAAGTCGAGGCACATACGGCATTTGCGTTTGTACCTGGCGTATCGGCTGCCTATCGAATTGACGCAGGCAGTGGATCCGGTGTTCAGGTTGATCCCGAAAAGGCGCGACTAGCCACTGGCACAATATTTTCAAAATGGGAGACTTTCCAGTCCAAAGCAGTTTTCTTTGAATTGGTGACCCGATCCCTTGCTCGACGGCATTTGTCAAGCCAGGTAACACAACTGCAGATTCAGTTACAAAAGGCGAGTACGGAATTGCAGTCAGCCACGGAGGAGGCGACCGAGCAACAAGCAAGGGCTTCGACGGCAGAGCGTCTGGCTGATGAGGCGCGACAAGATGCACACCATTTTCGAGAGGCACACGATCGGGCCTGCAGTGACCGTGATCTTGCTCGCGGAGCCAGCATCTTCTCTAGGGACGAGGCGCAACGATCGCGAGAAGAAGCGCAACGGTTTCGAGACGAAGCCTTGCGTTTGCACGGCGAAGCGGTCCGCGCGACAGGTGAAACCCAACGGGTCTATCAAGAGTTGCGACAGTTGACTGGCGACTTGGAAAGAGCACGCGTTGAAATACAACAGCGCGACACAGAGTTGCACCACCGGAACTTGCTTGCGGAGCAAGAAATGGATCATGTGCGTCATTTGCAGGCACGTGCGATACAGGCGCAAGCAGAGCTGGATCAGATGCGTGCCCAAGTAGATTCCTTGCACATTGTTGACGTTGCACGGCAACGCGATCTCGAAGCACAGAAGGGCGTGGTTGCAGAACTTATGGCTAGCACTTCTTGGCAGGTTACACAGCCCGTTCGCTATCTTGGACGAGCCGTTCGTCGAATTCGAAGCGCGAGAGCCGCCATTGTCGCGTCTGGCGTTTGGCAGATGGGGCTTGCCTATATGGCAAGGCGTCTATTTGTTACTCTGCGACGAGAAGGGGTAAAGGGGGTCCGCGGCAAAGCGGCTCGGTTGCTCAGCTCGGCAGTTGTGTCCGGCGCAACAGAGAGTGAGGGTGTTGCCGCTGCGAAGGATGAACGAACTTATGCAGAGTGGATAGCGACTTTCGAGCCTTTCGATGTTCCGCAATTGGCCGCACTGCAACAGATGTTGATCACGCTGCCGCAGCAACCGCTGATATCTGTCGTGATGCCTGTCTACAACTCTGTGCCAGTCCATCTCGCCAGAGCTATTGAGTCCGTCCAGTCTCAGCTCTATACAAATTGGGAACTATGCATTTGCGATGATGCGTCCACCGATCCAAATGTGAAAGAAGTTTTGGTTGGTTTTGCCAGTCACGATAGCCGGATCCGATTGGATTTCCAAACAAAAAACGGACATATATCCAGAGCCAGCAACGTGGCAATCCGCATGGCACGAGGGCAATACATCGCCTTCCTCGACCATGATGATGAGTTGAGTCGTCACGCTTTGTTGCGGGTGGCGCAGTTTATTGCGGTGCAACCTAATGCTCAAGTTTTGTATTCAGACGAGGACAAGATTGACGAGTCAGGGAAACGATTTGATCCATACTTTAAACCAGACTTCAATTTGGGGCTATTGCGTTCGCACAACTACATGTGCCACTTTGCAGTTTACGAAGCCAATTTACTACGTCATTTGGGTGGATTACGTGAAGGTTTTGAAGGTGCTCAGGATTACGATTTGGCATTGAGAGCCGTCGACTCCATCCCCCCAAGTAACGTGGTCCACTTGCCATATGTGCTTTACCACTGGCGTGCTGCCAGCGGAAGTACAGCCGCTGGCCATGGCGAAAAATCATACGCATTCGCCGCAGGCCAGCGGGCGTTGACGGATCACCTGGTCCGGCGGCAATTGGATGGGGTTGTTGAGGAAGCGCCAGAGGCGTCCGGTATGTACCGAATGTGTTGGGCTTCTCCCAAAAAACCTCCGTTAGTCAGCATTGTCATACCAACACGCAATGGCGAGACGATTTTGCGTCAATGCCTCAATAGCCTCAGAGCAACCGCATACCCGAATTTCGAAACAATCGTTGTTGACAACGGTAGCGACGATCCCGCCACACTTGGATTGCTAGCTGAACGCTCGGCTGCCGGCGAGATAAAGGTATTGCGAGATGAGCAGTCATTTAATTTCTCAGCCCTCAATAATCATGCAGTGAATAGCCTCGCTAAGGGTGATTTCATCTTGTTGCTCAACAACGATATCGAGGCAATCAGTCCTGTTTGGCTTGATGAGATGGTAGGCGCGGCGATGGAGACGGGTGTTGGCTGTGTCGGCGCAAGACTTTGGTACCCGGACTGGCGGTTACAGCATGGCGGCGTCATTCTCGTGTGTGGAGTCGCCGGGCATGCGCACAAGTATTTGCCCCGCGGGCAGCATGGGTATATGGGGCGTGCCGTTCTGGCGCAGGACATGATTGCTGTGACCGCTGCTTGTTTACTGGTGAAAAAGAGTATCTACTTAGAGGTCGGTGGACTCGACGAGAGTCTTGCCGTCGCGTTCAACGATATTGATTTCTGTCTACGGGTTCACAAGGCGGGCTACCGAAATCACTGGACTCCCTACGCTGAGCTGATTCACCACGAATCGGTGACGCGAGGTTATGAAGATACGCCTGAAAAACAGCGCCGCTTCCGCACGGAGATCGAAAAGATGCAGGATCGTTGGCCAGAGTTGCTGGCCCATGCTGATCCGTGTTACAGCCCAAATTTGACCGCAACTGCCGAGGACTTTTCGCTTGCCTGGCCGCCCCGAAGAGAACTGCCGTGATCATTAATTATCCCAATGGTTCGCAGGAGACCCAGTCGGAGCGACTTGGGCGTATTTTGCCAATGCTGGCGTGTCCCCGATGTCGTGGAATACTTGAACTGCAGACCACGCGGCTGCATTGCAAAAGTTGCGATGCGATGCACCCCGTTAGAGGTGGTGTTCCCATCTTGCTTCCGCAAGGCGTTCTTGACGGAGGAGCGGTTGGGCTGAGCGAAAAGGACCGTGTCTCGCGCCATCCATACAGTGCTCGCGCCGAGGAAATCATAGAAAGCAATGAATATGGCTGGGTCCTCGATTTGGGTGCCGGCGGAAAATTTGACCGCCGTAAGAATGTTGTTCAGATCGATATATTTCGTTACCCCGCAGTTGACGTAGTTGGTTCTGCGGATTGCTTGCCCTTCTTGGACAATTCGTTTGACGCAGTAATCAGTCAAGCGGTGTTCGAGCACTTGCAGTACCCCGAGTGGGCGGTCCGAGAAATACGTCGCGTTCTGAAGCCCGGCGGAATTGCGAAAATTGACACTGCATTTTTACAGCCGGAACATGGTTACCCCCATCATTTTTACAACGCAACTGAGACAGGCCTATTGCATTGGTTTAGGGATTTCGATATTCAGTGGAGTGGAGTGGAGCCGTTTCAGCACCCTAAGTGGGCATTGCATTGGTTTATTGGGGTCTATCTGGACTTCGTTGGAAAAGAGCAGGC
The DNA here is from genome assembly GCA_964569855.1 of uncultured Rhodoferax sp. Lineage (GTDB taxonomy): Bacteria > Pseudomonadota > Gammaproteobacteria > Burkholderiales > Burkholderiaceae_C > Allorhodoferax. The sequence continues at coordinate 25,771 of CAZMXB010000006.1, read as the reverse complement.
GGACGTTCTAAGAAATTTGTCAATTGGCGACCTCCTGGATGCCCTGCATCGTCACTCTACACAACAAACGACCCCCGATGACTTTTCGATTACTTCCGCTCTCGACGCGATGCCTGAGCATTTATTGAGAGTGCTGGCTGCTGGTGTATCTGTACACGCAATAAACCCACCAAAACACCGCGTCGGTTTGAACGAACAGATTTCCACTGTGTCATCGTCCCTCGATCGCGAGCGAGAAATGGAGCAGTTGCGGATCGAAAAACACACACTGATCGTAAAGTCTCAAACTCTCCAAGATCTTCTACTCGCGGCGCAAGAGAAGGCGGAGTACCTAGCTCAGTTCTATCCAAGCGCATGCAATTTGGCGCAATTCGCGGCCGCATGGGCGGACCCGCTTCATCTTCTCTCAATCGGTTCTACGTCGCGCGATTTCGACACCGTAGAAATATCGAGACCGTTTGCCACAGTCATTGTTCGGCCAACCGAGATTAGTTCGTTGTTGGATACCTTTTTTTCGTTGGTTGCCCAAGTCTTTGGCGGATGGGAGTTGCTCCTAGAGGTAGGGTCTGACGCCCTTGGCGATGTAAAAAAAGCGGCCAATGCGCTGTGTCGTCTGGATCGACGTGTCCGCATCTCATCGAGATCTTCGAACGCAAGATCTGACGCCGTCGCCGATGGTGAAGCTTGCGGCGAGTATTGGATTCACATGCCCCAAGGGGCGACGCTTGCTGCCAATGCGCTTAAGGAGATTGTTACGGTTGCCCGGCATCTGCCGGGCACCATGCGAATAGGCTTTGATTTTGATCGCAAATTGCAAGGGGTCGGTGACCCCATCCGATGCCACACGTTAATGGGCGATGGTACGAATATTGTTGGTGAGATGGTTGCGGAATTTGTTCCATACTTCACTCGGTCGGCCTGGTCCGCAGAAGAGACCTTGGCTGGGAAAGAAGTCTGCGCGCAAGCGCATATTCCCCAGTCGTTGGTACATTTAACGCCGTTTCAGCGTGATGGATGCGAGTCTGAAAGGGCGAGTGTTCGTTATTTGCTGGAACAATATCGAGAGGTTTCAGACGAACTTCAGCAGTTGAATGTCGAATCACCCTCCGCGGCGAGAGAACTTCGGCAACTGAGTATGGACATCAGCAATTATCTTGCGCAGTTTTATTTTGACAGTAATCCCATCAGGACTCCTGATCTAAAACAGGCCGGGCTCATCCGCGGAGCAAGGCAAGGTATCGGACGCTGGTTGCGAAGCCGAGTTCCTATTGGGACCCTGGCGATGTTTTTTCAATGGAGAAATTGGTTTTCTGCGACCCCACAGCTCAATTTAGGAGCCACTGAGGCTCCGCCCTTTGTGTCGCTCGTACTAGAGTCTGAGAATGCACTGGCTCTGATTGGGACATTTTTTTCGTTAGTCCATCAGACATTTTCAGGCTGGGAGCTAATCGTCATCGAAACCGAACAACAAAGTCCGGCGGTTCGCCGTGCGATTCAGGATTTTAGACGTCTTGACAAGAGGGTCATCGTCGTGAGTAGTGGAGAAGTGGCACAAGAACGCTGGACGCAAGCAAGAAGTGCAGCACGAGGGGAATTTTATCTCAGGCTGGTCGATGGCGTCACTTTGGCGTTCACGGCGGTCGAGCAGGTTGTAACGTTGGTTCGTTCCGCGACGAGCATACAGCGCGTGATTTGTGACTTTGACTTCATCTCCGAAGCCAACCGTTTACCCCTGCGTTGCTATAATTTTCAAGCGACGAGCCCGGCGGCGGAACTTGGTGAGTCGTGTCTATTTGATGGAACGTTTGTTCGTATATCTGCTGATGCGCAGGGTACGGATGCACTGCGCTCTGTTTCTAATACTGCCCACATACCATTGAGCCTGTTTCATCAAATGAGACAGTGAAGCGAGCCGCCTACATCGAACTTAAGCAATGAAATGTATGTCTCAGGTAGGCGTACATCCAACTACAAAGTGTCAACTATGAAAAATTTCCTATCGGCCTTTTCGATATCAATCACCATTGGGTCCGCATTCCTAGTGACTGGCTGTGCAACAAACAACAACAACTCAGCACCAAATTCTTCGGCGAATCCAGCTTTGTCCATCACCTATGGATCGCCCGGGATGTCCGAGCAATTGCGCAATGCTGGCTTGGAAGCTCCGTTTGTCGAGTATTGGCAATCGCATGCCGACAAGAACGCGAAGCGCCGATATGCGATGGAAAAGTTTCCGCGCGCTCTCGACGAGAAGTTTTATGTTGCATACCATGCGAATGCCTGGCAATTGAATTCTGTCAAGATCACGGACGTTCAAATCGCTGAAAAAGAGGCGGCCGTGGATGTCGTTCTGACAGTTGTTGAACCTGAGAAAAAAACACAAATCCCACAATACCAGAAGGACAAATGGGTATTTGTGGACGGAGTTTGGCGGCATGTTGTGCAAGACCCCATGCTCTCGGGAACATTTCAGTAGCCTGACCCTTTCAGGGGGTTCAATTCCTGTTGCGAGATGACAACGAAATATCCAAACTTGTGACGGCGAACACAAATACTGCGGGCAAACCATTCCAATGGGCGTCGCTTTGGGTACCATTCATCAACAGTCTGAAGTCCTGAAAAAAATTGATGTTCACAGGGTGTGATTGTTGAACTTTCTGGTGTAAACTGTCTGACGCAATAAGCGTGGGCTTGCTCAGGTTCTTTTGTTTTATTCTTTTTTTGGAGATTTCACGTGATGAAGAAAAAATTCCTTGCTGCTGCCATTGGCGCTATGCTTGTTGGTGGTTCCGCGATGGCGGTTGAAGTGGCCCACGGCGGTAAGGGCGATGTCCTGATCGCTCCTATGTTTATGGCTGGCGGTGGCTGGACGTCTGAGATCAAGGTGATCAACACGAACCCTACTGACTCCGCTGTGGCGAAGGTCGTGTTCCATGCTCCCACTAACAGTGCTGAGTTGCTGGACTTTTTGATCTTTTTGACCCCCGGAGATGTCTGGGTCGGTACGGTTCAGCAAAATGCTGACGGTTCGGTTGGTATCGTCAGTACTGATGACTCCGCTGTTCGTGTAACTGATGCTGCTGGCTGCCCCTCCGCAACTGGTACCGCTGGAATCACCGCGAATTTCGCAGCTCCTTTTACCACTGGCTACATGAACGTGTTTGAAACACGCATGATCCGTGGCACGGTTCCAACGCCTTATTCCAAGGCTTCGCTGGTTGCTGCTTACTCTGCCGCTTGCTTGGCAGGGACCCCAATCACCACCGCGCTGACAGACAACGTTCTGACCGGCTCTGTGAAGCTGGCCAATCCTCTGAACGGCAATATGTTGATGTTGCCTATGACTGCGTTGGCAAATTACGACAACTTCACATACCACAGCGTTGGTCGCTACACTGGTTTCTTTGCTAACGTTGCCGCAAGCAACAAGGCAATGGTGGAAGACGCTATCTGGTCTTCAGATTATGTCATTCCTTACAACAACGCAGCCGGCCAGTTCACATTTGCGACTGTAACTTTCCCGACGAAAGAGGCATTCTACGCGCCTAGCGCTTCGGGCTCGCAGTACTCACCTTTCCCAGGAACCCCGACTGTTGGTTACACGGTGCGTGACGAAGAAGAGCGTTCGTTGTCGACAACGGGTTGCAGTGTTTCTCCATGCCCCGTTGACTCTCCAAGCACTCTGCCGGCTGAGTTGAACATCATCGCGATCACAGCAGGTGCTGGTACTTCGACGGTGGGTCAGTTGTTCACAAACACTTTCACAAAAGGCTGGGTAAATGCAGCGCCTTTCTCTGAAGTGTCTGATACACGTAGCAAGACCGGTAACAACAACCTGGGTGTTGTTGGTTTGCCAGCTATCGCGACTTACATCCAATGGAATTTCGTTGGTAACTCGCTGCAAGGCGCATGGAACTATGCTCCTAGCACGTTCACTCCTGGTAATTTCTAAGTCGATTTGATTTAGTTATTTAAAAAAAACGCCAAGGGATCCTTGGCGTTTTTCCATTTCTAAGCGACAAACATTTGCTTACTGTCGAAGTAAGTCCTTTATCGTTAGCAACTGTTTGCCAATTGGTCTGCGAAAAAGAGGGTGTAATATGTCAATTAAATTCTCAATGCCAGCGATTACAAAATCCTGCGTTGTAGGAGTGTTAGGCTTGATCGTCGCGCTGTCAGGGGCGCATGCATCTAGTTACAGTCCACTGGTACAGAGAGGTAGTACTTCTTTCAATACCAAGTTCGAGCTGTCTTCCCCTCTCTTGGCGGTATCGGATGGAGAGGTGATTTTGCCTTCCGTTGTCGGAGAGACATTTCAGTTGCAGTGGAGGGTATTTATCCCACCAGGAACGAAAACCCTTCAGATGACCATGTACACCTTTGCTTCTGCACCGGAGACCAAAGTACTGATGCGATTCGGGAGTCCCCCCACTGGGTCTGCGCTGAACGTTACGCCCGAAAATGCTGCATCAGTAGACATTACGAAAATTGTTCAAACTTTGACAGCTAACGGCGGTGGGGTTGAGTTGCCATTTTCGGCGCCAGCAGCAGCTGGTGCTCTCAAGTTGTCCTCCCGCTCTGGGGAGCTGACGCAAACCATACTTACCAACACAGGTGGTTGGGTATACATCAACGCATTGCAGGTTCCTGGAAATAGGATCTACGAACTCAACACTTCAGTCACTGTAGATGAACGATGCTACCGGACCTGGTTTGCGGGTGCTCAATGGGATGCGTCTGGAAATCCCGCAGAAGATGTCACACACACCTGTGCAGGAAGTTCAGGTGGAACACCATTGACCGGAATCACTTTGAGCGGAAATTCACTGGTTAAAGGCAGTTCAAGCGCAATAACGATCACACCATCACCAAGCAATGCATCACTATCATCCTGTGTGCCGGTCTATAGCGGTGGAGCGTCAAATTTGGTCAGCATAAGTGGCGGGAAGATAACTCTGGCCGCGGGATCGAACTCCATCTCGACAACCCAATCAGTCACAATTCAGTGTGGAGCAGTAAGTGCCTCTTTGACAATTGATCCAAGTGAGGTAGCACTGACAGGAATCGCACTGAGTGCAGGTAGTTTGTTGGAAGGCAGCAGCGACACCGTTGTGATTTCACCAAAACCATCCAATGCTGTCCTACCTGCATGCACGGTGGGCAATATGTTTGGTCCTTCCTCGCAAGTTAAAGTTGTGGGCAACACAATTTCAAACGATTTGACCTCTTCCGTCGTCACAGAGAACCTAAATCTCACTGTTACCTGTGGAGCTTACACAGCTGCACTATTGTTGACGGCTCCAGTCAAGGTAGTCGAAGGCGGTGACGCAAAGCATTTGACTTTGGACATCGACCTCATGCCTACGGCAACAGAGTTGGGTTTGCCAGGAAAGGTCTGGATTGCAGCCCGGCTTCCGGCGTCAGGATTCTTCTTTCCTAACGATGTGTGGTTTTTCAGGACTGAAACTGACTGGAAAACGGTCCTGACATTGCCTAATCCGGACACCTTTAAATTCAAAGATGTCGCGGTGTTGACCGAAAGACAAGTGATCTCGGTCGACACGGGTATTCCAAAATCCGACTTGAAGGCTTTCGGTGTTGAGGTCTTCATGGGCTATCGAACCTCAACAGGGGTCTTCAAGAGCCTGGGTAAGGTTTGGCCCTGACGTGATGGGTCTGTGAAGACTGAACTAGAGCTCAGGTTTGTAACTTGCGTTAGCAATATCGATGTTTTGAGTCGGCGCTTGTTGGCGTCACCCTGTTTCAGTGAACGTAGAGTTCCACTGATGGCGTACTTCAACGCGACTTCAGCAGCGCAGGCTTTCAATTCATTGGTCGACGAACATTGTTCTGGTTCACCTGAGCAATGGCTTGTCTGGGTGCACGAAGATGTTTACTTGCCGTCAGAGTGGGAAACGAACTTCAAGATAAAGCTGCAAAACGCATTGAAACGTTGGCCTGCGTTGGCTGTAGTCGGTGTTTACGGGTTGCTTGGAGCTGGCGAATATTCCAAATCAATAGGTTATGTATTGGATCGAGGTCAACTAATAGGCGACCCGCATCTTCTACCTAGTACCGCAGACAGCGTAGATGAAATGCTTTTTGCGGTCCGTTTGGATACTGGTCTCAAACTTGACCCAACCTTGAAGTTCGATTTCTACGCTACGGATGCCGTTTTGCAAGCAAAGGAAAAAGGGTTCGATGCCGTGGTCGTGGATGCATATTGCGAACATTGGTCTGCTACGCATCAGTCGGGTCCACAACCGCTATCCCTTGCAAACCGCATCAAGACAAGCGCAAAGATTTTTGAAAACAAGTGGGCGCACGCACTACCTATTGCCACCAGCTGCTTCCAAATTTCTAAACCTGGTGATGTGGCTGCCTACATCGACTCATTGCCCATTAAATGACCCTGCTGGAGCCGGTATTGCGTCTCGGACACACCATGGCATGGCGGTTGGTAAGAATAGTCCACGCAATGGACTTCAAGTTTTTCTTGAGTCTTTTGGCATATCTGCCCCTTAAGTTGGCATATCCGATTTCTGCAGTCAGGGGGTACATCAATGGATTGACGGGTCGAGACTGGCGATCGGTGGCAATTGGCTACCGGCACATACGCCGCAAAAGTATTGAAGGGTATAAGTGTCTCCCGGTTGAAGGTTCTGAATTGCTGCACAAACAATGGATTCAAAAACGATTCATGGTAGAAGCGCGAGAGGAATTTGAAGCGAAACTCGTCGCAGCAAAGAGGGTGCCTGAGCTCTCATGTACATTCAAACCAACCAGCGCCAGTGAAACCTGTAATCTCAACAAAAAGAGAGGCCTACTGCTGCTGACGCTACATTTCGACAGTTTTTTTGTTGGAGCCGCCTTCTTGGCACGCTCAGGCGGCACTATCAATTTCATGTCCTCGTCTATCACCGACGACCCGCGTGTTGACACCGCTGTGCAAAAGCACTTCAAATCGAAGTACCGAGGAATGGAGCGATACCTAAACGGCGGCAGCATAGTCAATTTGGAGGATGGCCTACGCCCGTTCTATCGAATGCTGGAACACCGCCAAACATTGATCGTTCTAGGCGACGCACCTGCCGTATCAAACGGAGTAAGCATGACGGTGGACTTCCTTGGAGAGCATCGAAAAATCGCAGGCGGAGCACTAAAACTCGCACAACGCACAGGCAGCGACATCGGAGGTTACCTATGCTATCACCGTGGCGCTGGCAAATACGAAATCGAAATGAGCCGCATTGGCATTGCCAGCGATCCGGCCAGTATTCAGCACGTTTACGACTTTTTTAGTGACGCGATCACGCAAAACCCGGGACTTTGGTGGGCAGTTGACTTATTGCCAGACATGCCAGCGTCGGATTAACGGAAATCGGTATCGCCCCCCGTTAACCACCACTTATCCCGCAGGTCGGAAACATTTTGGCTAAAGCCTTCACTGATTTGAAACCTGCCATCTGGCCCCGGAACAGTAACGCTCGCCATACAAGCCTCCTTTATTGAAGCCGCCGGCGTCGAGAATGCATTAGCCACCATGCTGCTGAACCATCCCATCAGCAGCGTCCCACCGCGTTGCCGGACAACCTCCATCGCCGCCAAGAGCATCTCTTCCGAATTTGCTTTTGGCGCTACCCAGTCAATCAATTCCCAGGTCACCGTCGTTGGTGCTTGGGCTTCAGTCGGTGGGTGTGAACGAAGCACTACAGCCCCAATCAATCGACCCAGCCAAAGAGATTTCACCCAGTAACACACATACCTGTTTTCAGGATGATTTGCATACCGGTGGCGCCACCAAGAAGCGTCGCGCGCTGGAACAATACAGTTGCGCAAATCATGCTTCATCTTTCGCCAAAGTCCATCAAGTCGCATGGTGGTTGATGGATTCCCCCAATCTAGAACATCAACAGAAAGGCGCGAAGTCAGCTTTCTTGATACATCGGACTGCCTTGGCACGTGCCAGGACAACTCGGACACTGTATCGATCTGCACATAGTGCCCCAGCTTTTCCCCCAAGCGCATGTGGCGGGCATTAGGGAACCCAAAACCCATTACGACGCCATTTGGGCACCCAACGTGGCGATCTAGAAACGACTCCACCACCATCCCGAAAGGTCCCTTGTGCGCTAACGCAGCGCGACCCGCCTGCGCAACCATGACATCTCCAATCTGTATCGCAAGTGCCGGATGGTCGCAAAAATAGATCTGTCGCAATGTACCGCCATAGTGGGCCAACAGTTCCCCGTTCGGTGCGCGTGCACCGACGGCCGCACCACGTCCGGCATCATATTTCCAACGCCACAATGTCTCTGAAAGCGGGTGACCAAAAACATGTTTGAATAGATCCCGGGTCTCGCCAATCTGTGCAACACCAATATCAATGACGGTCCATTGTGAATCGCTCATCTCATCGTCCAGTGGTGCGGCATCCTCAAAAGTCCCTGTTCTAAATCCTGCTGAACAACCCTTAGCTGGATGACCCGCTCCATCACCTCGTAAACATGCAATCCCCGCTCACAGCCCAATATGACAGACACGGTGTAATCCCCTTTCAGCAACGGCAAGCGCTCGAAAGTTAACTCCACCGAACCAAATCCAGTCGGGTCACGCCTCAAAACCACACCATCATTGGCGCTGCCTGCGCTTGAGACGACCATTCCGTTGGCATGGGCGAAGCCGACAGCCACTGACGGGCAGGGCAATTCTGGATCTGACGCGAAATGAACCCGCAACAAAAGACAAGTTTGCCCCGAATGGATTGCCAACTCCCGCCCACCGACACCATCAGCAAATGCTTCAACTCGGGTAAGCACCGCCGTCCCAGACGGAACAATTCGCGCCGAAATGTCGGAGGCAACATCCAAAGAATCCGTGCCATCACCCGCGGTCGCTATTGGTTCAGTCCCTGAAACGGCATGGAGATGGTCAGTGGTCTCCATAACCAGCGAAGTCTCATAAGATGACGTGACCAGCGCTGCCGAATCAATCATCCGGGCTTTGCCGTGTTCCATCCAAATTGCCCGAGAACAAAGCGCCTGAACATGGTACATGGCATGGGAGCAAAAAAGAATGGTTGCGCCCCGGTCCTTCAATGCCATGATGCGATCGAAAGACTTTCTCGCAAAAGCGCCATCGCCTACTGACAGCGCTTCGTCGATTACCAGAATATCAGGCTCAACACTCGTTGCCACGGAGAAAGCCAGTCGCATAAACATGCCGCTCGAATAAGTCTTTACTGGTTGGCGAATAAAGTCGCCAATGTCAGCAAATGCCAATATTTCATCCAGCTTTGCATCGACTTCCGAACGGCTTAACCCCAAAATAGCGGCGTTCATGTAGACATTCTCGAGCCCGCTGAAGTCCGGGCTGAACCCCGCGCCCAATTCCAACAATGCCGCCACACGGCCCCGAACCTCAAGAGTGCCGGAGCTCGGCACAAGAGTGCCGCAAACCATTTGCAGCAACGTCGACTTTCCAGCGCCATTGCGGCCGATCAGTCCAACAACCTCACCCCTATAAATCTCAAAATTGACATCTTGCAGTGCCTGGAACTCTCGGCTGTATTGCTTCCAACGGCCCCACAACAACTGCTTCAGTCGGTCTCCGGGCGATTCAAAAAGACGGTAACTCTTACCCAGATTACGGGCAACAATGACAGGCTCAGACGTGTTCGACTCCAAATCAAACGACATCCGCAAACCCCTTGCGTGCCAGGCGAAAGAATGCGGCACCAAGCAAAGCCACCAAGGTGCAGAGACCCAATTCAAGTCCTAAAGCTTGCCAGTTCGGCCACACGCCCAACAAAACCACCTCACGTGTTTGTGTCATCACCAGTGCGAGCGGGTTTAAAAACATCCAGCCTCGCACTGCTTCGGGTAGCGCCTCAACCGGAAAAAAAATCGGGCTCAAGAACATCAATGCGCTCAACACCATACCCAAAATCTGTCCAACGTCCTGCACATAGGTACCAATGCCGCTTAGCAGCCACCCCAACCCGAGGCACAAGGGAATCAGCGGCAGCCACACCAGGGGCAGGGCGACTGCAGACATCGACAACCCCCCTTTGTCCCAAAAACCCAAAAGCAACAGCAACGCCATAGACACCAGCAAACCGACCATCGCGCTAGCCACGTTTACCCACGCCATCACCTCCAACGGAAAGACCACCTTCTTCACCAGATGAGGCTGTTCGCGCACCAAATTTGGCGCTCTGTTCACGCACTCGGCAAAGAAATTGAATACGGCCAACCCGGCATAGATTCGCAGCGCGAAGCTCAAGTTTCCCTCGTCCAGATCCTGCCAACGCACCCGCATCACATGCCGGAAAACCAGCGTGTAAACACCCAGCATGGCCAGCGGCGTGAGCACCAACCACACAGCGCCAAGCCAAGATTGCCGATAACGTGCATGAACCTCACGACCAGCAAACTGCCGGATCAAACCGACATGTCGCCACGGAAGCAAATAAGTAACAAGACCGTTCAAAATGGAATACCCGTCAACAGCAGATTGAGGCCAAAGGGAAACGCGCCGTCAATCTGTATACAAACACGGCAACGAGTGATTTTAGTCTTCAGGCCTTGGGAGGGCTCACACGCCCCTCGGCGATATCCTTCAACACACCCGGCTGCAACAATCGCAAGGCGTTACCTTCGCGCACCAGCACCTTGTTGAGAAACAGCAGCTGAAAAGAGCGCGTCACAGTCTCCCGGCTGGCGTTGATCATGATGGCCAGTTCCTGGTGTGTTGGCGCCTGATCCACCTCAGTGACGCCCGCGGCGGTGTGCTGAGGCAACTGGAGCAACAACACGCACAAACGCTGGAATGGATTTGGCAAACTCAGCAAGGTGCGTTGCCCCATGACCAAACGCACCCGGTTTGCCAGGCGCGACATCACCGCTTGCGCCAGCCCGGGGTTGTTCAAAATCAACTCCTTTGCCAACTTTGCGTCCAGAAACGCCACGGTCGACTTCACTGCCGCCACCACAAACTCTGACGGAGGCTTGCCGTCAACCAAAGAAAGCTCGCCAAAATAGTCGCCCGGATCGACAAAATACAAACCGACGCTGCGACCATCGACGGTGAAATCCACGCCTTGCAGCCGGCCGTCCACCAGAAAACCAAGCTCTTCTGCTGGCACATCCTTGGACATCACCATCGCACGCCTGGCGAATGACCGCAACGTCATTCGCACCGAAAGCGACTCCAGAACTTCGCTCGGTAGCGGGCGTAGCAGCGGGAATTGCGAAAGCAGTTGAACTGAAGCAGGCATTGCGCTTGAGTTTAACGAGATCACGCCAAGCCAAAACGTGGCAAAATAGACGCCCTGCCCAGCATCGCTCAACTCTTGTGACCCAACTCACATGGAATTACGGGCCTCGGTGACACAATGGTCAACAGGGTGAGTGCATCATTCCCGACCGTCTCTCCTTGCTTTCCTTACGAGGGCACCATATGAAATCCAACTATAAATCCCACCGCCTGGCGCGCAAGACGCCGAAATCACTTTTTGCCATGACGATGTTGGCATTTGGGATTACCGCGCTGGCCCAAGATCCGGCAATTGTCGGAGAGACCACCATGGTCATTGGATTGGTCAAGCTGGTGGCGGCTGACGGTACATCACGAGCAGTTGATCGGGGCACGGCCATTCGCGTTGGCGACCGCATAGAAACCCAGGCTGGTGGCCACGTCCACCTGCGCTTTGTAGACGGCGGGCGGCTTAGCATCCGACCTGCCAGCATCTTGCAGGTGGAAGACTACAGCCACTCAACGCAGCAACCACTGCTGGGCGCCATCAAATTCCGGCTGGATGAAGGCGTTGTCCGCTCCATCACCGGCAAGTGGGGCGAAGCGGCGCGGGACCGATTTCGTTTGAACACACCCGTAGCCGCCATTGGTGTCAAAGGAACTGACTTTGTGGTCAAGTCGGATGGCGAAAAAACATCAGCATCGGTTTACACCGGCGCCATCATGCTGACGCCCTTAAACGACGGTTGCGCAAAAAGCGTCGGTCCGTGCCTTAGCGGAACCGAAAAATTGCTGTCCGAAGACATGAAAGGACAGATGATTGAGCTCAATCGCCAGCAGACAACCCCACAACTTGTACCATCGGTCGACCTGCTTGCGCGCGGTGCGCGGCCAGCAGTCACCAATGAAATGATCGCGCGGGTCAACAAGCCCGTAACCCTGGAAGACGCTCCCGCCGAAATCAGAAACACCAGCACCATGGTCGCCGACAGTCGCGCGGCAACGGTTGTGGCCTCCATCCCCCCGCAGCAAACCCCAGTGGTTGAAGCACCTGCCGTCGTTGTAGTCCCGCCTGTCGTAGCTCCGGAGCCCGTTGTCGTTGCTCCGCCTCCGGTTGTGGCTGTCGTAACACCACCGGGGCCGGCAGTCGTATCGCCTCCTGTAGAGGTCGTGGTGGTCGCACCCACACCGGTGGTTCCGGTTGTGGTAGTTCCTCCAGTGGTTACGCAGCTCACTTGGGCGCGCTACGACTGGATCACTAAAATGGATGCCGACACTTTCAGCCGCAGTTTTGATGCGGCACTGGCGGCAGGGGGTGAGCGCCTCCCCGGCAACGGCAGTTACACCATGTTTCGCCCGGTAGCCCAGCCTGGTGCCGTGCTGGTTTCGGCAGACGCCACTGCCGAATTTCGTCTGGCCCATGCATCAGCACAATTGGTTCGCGAATCGGGCCGTGTCACCGAGGCCGTCAACGTGAACGACGGCACTTTCAACGTTGACTTCGTGCGCTCGACCTACACCACCAAGCTCAGCCTCAGCAACGCGGCCATGGGCGCTGACACACTGGTCGCCACAGGCAACGTCACAGCCAACGGCGTCCTGCAAACCACCAGCTCCAATGCCTCCATCAACGGCGCGCTGTCGCTGGATGGCAAAGAAGCCGGTTACGCGTTTGATAAAGCAGTCAATGTAGGCAATGTTCGCGGCATCACGCTCTGGGGGCGCTAGTTGTCGCTGGAGAATCGACTGCGCTCGCGCCTGGCGACGCGCTTGGCAGCGCTCTTGGGCACTCGCTATGGCGTGGTCGGCCTCAGCATGCTGCTGGCCGCACTCATCTGGGGCGGCATTGATGCCTTGTCGGCGCAGCGACTACGCGGCATAGAAGACCGCGCGGGTGACTGGCTCTGGAATGTCTCAGCCAAACAAACCGACGAGCGCCGTGTCATCGTTGTCGACATTGACGACCGCAGCCTCTCCGAGATCGGCCCCTGGCCGTGGCCTCGCGCCACACAGGCCAAACTCATGGAAGCGCTGGCCGAGGCCGGTGTCCGCCAGCAAATTTTTGACGTTGTCTTCTCCGAACCCCGCCCGGACGACTCCATTCTGCTGCAGTCCGTACAAAGGCACCATCCGGTACTTGCCCAGGTCTTTGCACTAGAGCAGGGCGGTACACCGTCGAACGGTCAACCCTCTGGCGCGCTTGACTGGGCCACATGCCCAGCGCCATTCGCTCAAGCCCAGGGCTATATCGCCAACCAAGGTCTTTTTGCGGCGTCGGCCAGCGCCCCTTTGGGCTACACAGGACATATCACGCCCCGGGTGGCCGCTGACGGCGTGGTACGCCATCAACCCGCCATCATTTGCTGGGGCGACAAATCCTACCCGGCTCTCAGCCTGGCTGCCATGATGCAGGCCGCCGGCGAGAACTCGCTCTCTTTACAGCGAGGCAGTTGGTTCGAGTCGCCCTGGCAGCTCAGCGGTGGCAGCCAATCGGTTGGAAAGATCCCGTTGGACGAGCGGGGCGACATGCGCGTGTCCTGGCGCTTGCATCCCAACAGCTTCATCAGTCTCTCCGCTGCCGATCTGTTGGCCGGGCGCACCCGCAACAGCCTGCCCCCCGACGTTTTGTCTGGAGCGTGGGTGCTGGTCGGCAGCAGCGCGTTTGGCATCAAAGACACCATTGCCACTCCATTCGGCGGTGCAAATGCCGGCCTGCTGGCCCATGCACAGCTCCTTGCTGCATTGATCGATGGTCGCACCCCCTACACGCCGCGCGTTGCGGCGGTTGGGCAGGTGTTGGCGGTTCTGCTGGGCATCGCCATCTTGTTCGCCCTGAGCCAGGAGCGGCCGGCCGACAAACCCAACGTTGCCCGAGCCGAACACCGTTTGGGCGGTGACCGCCGTTTCCCCATCCACTTGCTGCCCGTGGCGGCCTTGGGCTGGTGTCTGGTGCTGTGGTTCGCCCACGCTGGGCTGTTGATCTTCTCTGCAGTCTGGATCGGCTGGGTTGCGCCCGTGCTCTTTGTTCTGCTGGCTGGTATGTTCATGAGCATCTTGACGCATGCAAAGAGCCGCATGGACCGCGACCGCCTCTACTCCCATCTCTCCAGTTATCTGCCAGCACCCGTGGCTGCGTCACTGGCGCTTCAGCCACCGTCGGGCGCCATCAAGGCCAGCACACTCCAGGTCAGTGTCATGTTTGCCGACATTCGCAACTTTTCCGCCTATTGCGAAGCCCGCCCACCAGAAGAGGCGGCGGCGGTCTTGCATGCCTTCTTCTCGGCCGCAACCCGCGTGGTGGAAGCACAAGGTGGCGTTATTGAGGCCTTCCAGGGTGATGCCGTCATCGCCGTTTGGAACGCCAACCTCAACGAACACCCCCAGGCCGGGTCGCAGCACGGCGGCTCCGGCATACCCAAGGCCACCCACGCCCAACAAGCCTTGCAGGCTGCCATCAACCTGCAAATTGCCGTACAAGACGTGTTGCCCGATCCGGCCCCTGCAGGGCTGGAGCCGCTCAGCCTGGGTATTGGGGTTGAAACCGGCCCCGCCATGGCCGGCTCCTTTGGGTTGGCCAGTCGCCGCACCCACATGGTCATGGGCCGAACGGTTACCATCGCCAGTCGTCTCGTCGAAATGACCGCCGACCTGGCCCACCCCATCTTGGTGGGGGAGGGCCTTGCCGGGCAAATTGGCGGTGCGGGCTTGGAATCCATGGGCACATTCTTGCTTGACGGCATGCGAGTGCCCCACCACGTATACGCCTATCCCCTTGTTAGAGCTCCCCACATCTATTAACAAGATAGCAACCATTGCTATTTTTTTTGTAGCTGGCGGCGCACATTCCGCGTGCGTTGTGCCGGCTTTTGGCGTGCCGCTGGAGGAGCAGTTGTCCATGCTGTCCGACTGCCAGCGCAGCGCGCCGTTCCTGGCGCAAATTGGCCGTTTGCTGATCGCCCAGGGGCGTTATTCCGATGCTCTGGACCACCTTGAGCGCGCCATCATGTTCGACCCCGACATGGCCAGTGCCCAGCTCGACTACGCCATTGCACTAGCGGGCACCGGCGACATCCTGTCTGCCCGCCAGTTGCTGGACAACATCATTGCGCAGCCCGAAACCACCGCAGACCTGCGCCTTGCCCTGATTCGGGCCAAGCAGCGCCTGCCCCGGCCAGTCGGATTGCTGCCTGCTACCGCGGTGAGTGAAGGCCCGCTCACGGTTCATTTGGGGGCCAACCTGCGTAGCGGGCATGACAGCAACCTGCTCGGTGCCCCCAGCCTGACCAGACTGGAGCTCACCTTTCCCGGTGAAGTGATAGAGCTGCCGCTCACTGAAAACAACTTCCCCCGCCCAGGTGCCTACACCCGGTCCGAGGCAAAGCTCGAACTCAGTTACCAAAACGCAGACGGTGGCCGCTGGGGCCTGGCGGCCAACCTCATGCAACGCAACAGCCCCGCTGTGCCCGAGGCCAACACCCGCCAGAGTGAAATTGCGATGGAATACAGCCCGCCCATGTCCAATGGCTCTGGTACTTATTGGAATGCGTCCCGCGTTAACCTGACCAATAACAGCGGCACCCAATACACCAGCCAGGGCATGGTCATGGGCCTGCAGTCCAAAGCCTACATCACCCAGGCCCGCAGTATCTGCACCGCCCGTGCCGGGTTCGATTGGCAAGACCGCCAGCTCGTCAGCAACCCTCTTTTGTCGGGCCGCTACACCGGTTTGGCTAGCGTGTGGTCATGCAACACACCCGGCGGGGGGCAATGGCAAATCTCTGCCAAGGCCGGGCATGACCGCCCCGCGAACCTCGAGCGCCCTGGTGGCGAGCAAACCGTTTCCAATCTGCGCGCCTTTGCCTCTAACGGCACGGTGCTGGTGGATGTGGAGATCAGCCACGCACAAGATACCACTGGCTACAGCCCCCTGCTCGACAACAACGCCGTGCGCCAAACTACCCGGCTCAACGCCCGGCTGGAATACCAATATCCGTTTAGCCAGCGCCTCGTCAGCACCCTGGGGGCCGAATGGTCCAACCAGCAATCCAACCTGCCGTTGTTCAGACTCCAAAGCTGGGGCCCTTACGCCGCCATTCGCTACGTCTGGTAGCGCCACGTATTGCGCCGAACATGCAATTGATTCAAATCAAATTTGCTCTATAAATTATAGCAACGTAGGTTTGTTTTGCGAGGGCTAGAGCCCTATTTCAACGACCAAAACATCTGCACCGGCCGCACTTCGCGCAACCAGGCGGCAAGACAGTCCGGCTTCTTGAGAACCATGGCCTGGCTGGCGATTTACTGTGTCAACCCAACTTGATCATTTGAATCGTTGCTTGGGGGGCCTTCAGAGCCAGCTTGCCGCAGCCAACTTCTACGGTGCTGCCTTGCCCCCAATGGTTACAATATGTATCGTCATTCACCCGGCGGTTTATTACTTCAACCCATGCGCTAAGTCAACTAAGTCCGGGTTGGCAACTTAAATGCTAAAAAGTTGTTGTTTTTTTGCAAAACGCCAAAAAACCATTCAATTACCATAACAAGCTGTGATGGCCATCACCCCATTTCTGAACCGGTCGTGGCTACAATAACCGCTAAGCTAGCTCAGATGCTTGGACTAGGGGTACCTTATAAAGGTAAGTCCCTTGATGAACACCAGAGCAAACTTGTAAAAGGTGGGTTACTTCAAGCGCTACACGAAAGTGGGCAAGAAAGAGTGGCCTTAAATAGCAACTTGTATTTCAATCTTTAACTTCATCAAGGAAGATCACATGCCCCAGCAAATTTTTGGACCATCGGCAACAGTTTCTATTCTGAACCGTGCGTTCTATGATGTGTCGCCAGCTAACGCCATCTTCAAAAACCAGGTTGCCCAAGCCACCACCAAAGGCGACACCGCTTTTGCCGTTGAATTCGGCAAAACCTTTGACAGCCTGAGCAATGCTGCTCTGTCCAACAAAGTTCTGAGCAACTTGGGCGTGTTGCCTAACGCAGCTCTGGAAACTGCTGTTACCGATTACTTCGCCGCCAACGCTTCGCAGCGTGGCTTGGTTGTGTTGCAACTGGGCAACATTTTGGCTGGTCTGGAAGGCGCTACTGGCAATCTATCGATCTACGCATCTGCAGCAGTGGCCTGGAACAACGAAGTGACCACCGCCTTCGTTTATTCTGACAACACCGCCAATGTGGTTGACTCACCTAAGGGCGATAATGCTTCTTTGGCATCCGACGCAGCCAAAGCCGCTTCCGCAACAGCTCATGCAGCCTCCGTGGCTGCCAATGCAACTGCTGCAACTGCCGCTACAGCCTTGGCAACCGCCAACACAGCTCTTGATGCAGCCAACGCCAAGGCAGCTTTGACCGACGCTGCTGCCGCGACAGCCGCAGCCACAGCAGCAGCAACTGCCAAAGCAACTGCTGACACTGCTGTTACAACGGCGACCACAGACAAGGCCACCAAAGACGCCGCTGTTGTTACCGCACAAGCTGCTTTCGATAACAACACCGACCCCGCACAATACGGCGCGCTCGGTATTGCCTTGAATGCTGCCAAGAACGCTGCGACTGCAGCCGCAACCGCCTTGACAACAGCTACCAACACGGCTGCTACGGCTGCCACAACCTCAACAACTGCTGCCGCAGCTGCTACCGCAGCTACAGCTGACGACGCAGCTGCTGCTACAGCCGCTGCTGCTTCCGCAACCGCTTTGACCGCTGCCCTGACTGCAACAGCTGCAGCCAAAACAGCTGCTGCTGCTGACGTCTCTGCTGCCAACGCATTCGTCACTGCCGCTGCCGGTACTCTAACTACCACAGCTGACGACACCGCTGCCGCTGCTGCCCTGACAGCTGCAAACGCTGAAGTCACTGCAGCTGCCGCGTCTGCTGCAACTGCAGAGTCTACCCAAGCGCAAACGGCTGCAGTTGCGGCCAACGCTGCTGCTCTGGCTGCCAAGACTGCTTACGACGCTGCTGCCGCCGCTTACGCTGCCATCACAGTGAATTCATTGGTCACGGCCAATGCTGCTGTTACAGCCGCTGCTGCCGAAACCACGGCTGCTGCTGCCCTGAAGACCGCCGCTGACGCCGCAGTTGCTGCTGCTACAACCTTCGTTACCAAGGCCGCTGCAACAACCGCTGTGACTGCTGACGACACCGCTGCAACCGCTGCCAAGGCAACTGCTGACGGTTACGCTACTGCCGCTGGCGCTGGCACCACTGCTGCTGCTTCCCACGTTGCCACTGCAGCTCCGCTGCCAGCCAACTACGTTGCCAAGGCATTCACGCTGACTACTGGTATTGACGCTGGCACGGCCTTCTTGGGCGGAGCTGGTGATGACGCCTATACATCCACAGCTTCTGGCGCGTTGTCCGCTCTGGACTCCTTGGATGGTGGCGCTGGTACTGGTGACTCCTTGTCGGTGTCTGACACTGCAGCTATCAACATCCCTGCGAGCGTCACGATCAAGAACATCGAGTCCGCTACCTTCACATCCGCTGGTGCGTTGACTGCAATTGACGGATCTGGCTGGACTGGCCTGACCAAGTTGACTGCAACTGGCTTCGGCGCTGCTACCGTTACCGGTACTGCAGCTGCTGCAATTACTGTTGCCTCGACTACACAAGGTGCAGGCGCGGTTACGGTTAACGGTGGTTCCACTGTGGCCATCACTACAACTGGCGGTACTGGCGGTGTGGTTACCGTTGGTAACTTGGCTGCTCCAACCGGTGCGGTGACTTTGTCTACGACCACAGCAGCTGTCGGTGGTACGGCGGCAGGTGCAATCACCGTATCTGGTGGGTCTGCCGTGACAGTCACGCAGACCAACGGTAACGCTGTTAACACAACAGACACCATGGGTGCAGTTACGGTGACTGGATCGGCCAACACCACTTCCGTGTCCGTAACCGCTCCAAAGATCGCAACAGCTTCTGCTTCCGTGGCAGGTGTTGTGGCCAACACTGTGACCGTAGGTGACGTGAACTATGCGTCCGCCACCAAGGCTGGCACGATCACCTCCGTTACTGCAAGCGGTTACACAACGCTTAGCATCAACGACAACGCCTTGACAACACTGAGTGTGGCCAATGGCTCTGGCAACATCATCATTGACAACAGTGGTCTGACGACTGCTACCAACAAGACACTGGCAGTGACTGCCAATGGCCTGACTGGCGGCACGTTGGATGACGCAGACATCTACACGACGCTGAACTTCACAACTGCTACCAGTAAGTCAACTCTGGCGAACGTTACTTTCGGTGGTGTAACAGCACTGACAGTTGCAGGAACCCAGGTTCTGACCTTGACATCTGCTGCGGGTCTGACTGCTCTGAAGACAGCAACCGTTTCTGGTTCTGCTGGTCTGACCGCCAACGTGTCTGCCTTGGGAACTGTGACGGCTGTAGATACACTCGGTTCCACAGGTACCTCCACCATCACGATTGACTCGTCCAAGGCAACTTACACCGGTGGTGCTGGCGTTGACAAAGTGACGACCACTGCACTGTTGACCAAGGCGATCGACCTGGGTGCTGGCGACGATATGTTGACATTGTGGGGCGGTACAACAACATCGACTGTCACGGTCGCTGGTGGTCTGGGTACCGACACGCTGTCGATGGCTGCGGCTGACGCTGCAACTGCTGGTGGTAGCGCAACATTTGCAGGCAAGGTAAGTGGCTTCGAAAAGTTGACACTGACAGGCGCAACCAACCAGACAATCGATCTGAAGGTCTTGGGCAGCTACAACGATGTAACCACCAGCGGCGGTAACGGCTTGACATTGAACAACTTGCCAACAGCTGGCAAGCTGACACTGAATGGTGCTGGCACTGCCTACACTATTGCCAATGCTGACTTCACGGTGCCTACGACCGACGTGTTGGACCTGACATTGACCGACGGTTCGGGCGCTGCTGTTGCCTTCGCTTCCACTGGTGTGACCGCCACCAACGTTGAAACCATCAAGATCACAACCGTTGATACCCAGACAACTCCGTCTGGCACGTTCCTCGACTCAGTGACCTTGCTGGGCAATGGCGTGACGACAGTCACAGTGGGCGGTAACGCAGGTCTGAACCTGACTGCTGTCAGCACTGCAGCAACCTCGGTTGATGCATCTGGCATCACTTTGGGTGGATTCACCTGGACTTCTGGTGCTTTGACCGCAGCTGCTGCTGTCAAGGGTTCTGCAACCGGTACCAATACCGTGAACTTCGCTGCCGCTACCGGTGGTGTGGTTACCTACACGGGTGGTACAGGTAATGATGCCGTTACAGGTACCAACGCCAAGGGCAACGTGGTCAGTTTGGGCAACGGTACCAACAGCTACACCGGTTCGTCCGGCAACAACACCGTCACTGGTGGTACAGGTGCCGACACTGTGACATTGACAACCGGTAACAACACCGTGAGCCTGGGTGATGGTGCTAACGCGTTCACAGCTACAACTGGCAACAATACCTACACGGGTGGCGCTGGTGTGGACACGGTGACGGTTGGTGGTGGTAGCAACTCCTTGACACTGGCTGCAGGCAATGACGTGGTTTCCATCACGGCAGCCAGTGCCAACGTCAACACCTACACCACAATTGTCGACGCAGCAAAGGGTGATTCACTTACGTTTGTTGACTGGGGTACTGAGACATTCGCTTCGACCAAAGTGTCTTTGGCAGCAACTGCAGTGTTCCAGGACTATGCAAACGCTGTGATCGCTGCAGCCGGCAACGCATCTGTCAATGGCGCATTCGGTTGGTTCCAGTACGGTGGTGACACGTATCTGGTTGAGAGCCGTCATGACGGCACAACAGATACAGGTTTCAAGAACGGGACAGACTTCATCGTCAAGATGATTGGTCTGGTTGACCTGAGCACGGCAACCGGCGCTGGTAGCAATACCCTGGTTCTGGCTTAACTTACCAAGAGTGGTGACCTTTTTAGGAAGGTCATCAGGCTTGCCGCAAGAGGCCCCTTCGGGGGCCTTTTTTTTTACCTCTACTTCCCGCCAGTACTTGTAGTGAGAATCTGACCATGACGATCATAAAAATCGACGATAAAGAATATGAATTCGACACGCTTTCAGAGGAGGCAAAAGATCATCTTCAGAGTGTCAAGTTTGTGGATGCAGAAATCGCGAGGTACCAAGCCCATATCGCGGTGATGCAAACAGCCAGAGTGGCTTACGCAAAGGCACTGAACGCCGCGCTTGTTCCCGAGTCAAACTACCTCGATGGCGACACCATCAAACTCAGTTAAAGAGCAAGGTTGCTATTAATTCGATAGCTGTCATCGCAAATTCCACGAGGACTATGGCCACATTCACCATATGAATACTCCCAACCGCAGAGCTTTCGGACCACGCGCCATCATTGTCACCCTTGGCCTCAGCCTCAGCTTGGGCTTGAGCGCCTGTGGCGGCGGCGGTGGCGCCAGTCCATCGGTCTCGCTAGTGCAAGCCAAGACCCTGAAGTATGGCCAAGTCGCCAGTATCCAGGTGGTTGGCAAATACCTGCGCAGCGACATGACCGCAAGCACCGGCTCCACCTGCACAGACCCCAGCTTCAATGCCGTCAGCAGTACGCCGGATCTTGCCATCCTGAACTGCAAGGTTACCAAGACCGGCCCGGTGCCCATCACCATCAAAGACGCCAGCGGCGACGAGCTGTTCACCACCACGCTGACCGTACCGCAGCCACAGGTTACGTTCATCACCTCCGAGGGCACCGTGGTGCTGGAGCTTTACCCCGACGTGGTACCTGCCACGGTGGACAACTTTTTGCATTACGTCAACAACGGTTTCTACATCAAGACGCTGTTTCACCGGGTAATCAGCGGCTTTGTCGTTCAGGGCGGTGGTTACACCACTGGCCCGGTCAGGAAGGACGGGCAGGTCGCCCCCATAACGCTGGAGTCCAACAAGGGCCTGTCCAACACACGCGGCACCGTGGCCATGGCCAGAACCAGCGCACCCGACTCGGCCACGTCCGAGTTTTATGTCAATGTCGCCGACAACCTGTTCCTGGACTACGCCAGCCCCGCCGCACCGGGTTATGCCGTGTTTGGCAAAGTGATCAGCGACCTGGCCGTGGTGGACGCCATTGCCACCAAGCCCACTGGCGTGGCAGGCGGCATGCCCGATGTGCCGCTGGTGGATGTGTCCATTGTGATTGCGGCGCAGACGCGGTAGGCCCACCAAACTTTGCCAAAGTCTGGGGGGCTTTTAGTGCGTGACCTGTTAAGCCGGTCAACGAGACCCACTACAACGCCTGCACAAAATATGGCTTTAAGTGCATAATTCGACATGAGTTGGGACATCCTATTTCACGACGACTTTGTCACCGAGTTCGCGGCATTGGCTGTGCCTTTGCAGGACGAGTTGCTGGCACATGCCTTGTTGCTGCGTGACTTCGGACCGGGTTTGGGGCGGCCCACCGTGGACACGCTGAAAGGGTCGAAGCACACCAACATGAAGGAAATGCGGTTTGCTTGGGCTGGTGAAGTTTGGCGCGTGGCGTTCGCATTTGATCCCAAGCGTCGGGCAATTTTGCTAGTCGGTGGCGACAAGGGTGGTGCTGATCAAAGGCGGTTCTACAAACGTCTGATCGCAACCGCCGATGAGCGGTTTGACGGGCACATCAAAACATTAAAGTCATCATCTAAGGAGCTATAGCATGGCAAGAAAACTTGAACAAATAATGGCTGCTCTGCCCGCAAAGCGCCGGGCAGCGGTTGAGGCACGGGCGAGCAACTTGGCTACCTTGAAGGATTTGCGCCGCGCCGTTGAGCAGACACAGCAGGACTTGGCGGTCACCCTAGGTGTCGGACAAGACACTATTTCGCGACTGGAAAAGCGCAGTGACATGCTGCTATCCACGCTGCGCCGTTACGTGGAGGCGATGGGTGGCAAGTTGGAACTGGTGGCGCAGTTCCCCGACCGCCCACCCATGGTGATTGACCATTTGACGCCCAAAATAGATCGTTCGAATGGAAACCTGGTGGGGCAGTTGGGGGCAAATAGCAGCCACTTTTGATCGCACGGGTAACAGTCCCCCAATTTGTGGACTGGGAACTAGCTGTCAATGGTGATGAACCGTTCCGAATCGCACCACTTCAATGAAGGATAAATCATGTTGTGTGACGTTGTTAGCGTGAGTCCCACGCCAGATTTTCAAATCGACCTTGAGTATGCAAACGGTGAGCGTCGCCGGTTCGACATGCGACCTTTGCTGCAAATGAAGCCGTGGAGTCGCATCGCAGCACCTGCACAATTTTCTCGCGCCACCGTGGACTACGGCACGGTTGTCTGGCCTGGTGACATTGACATTGCGCCAGAGACTTTGTACGACGATTCGGTTGCACTTTCGGCAAAGCAGCGACAGTGAGCAACACCCCATAAGGCTGGAGGCCACAAGGGCTTGTCCAAAACCCGTGGCACCGTGGCCATGGCCAGTGCCAGCGATCAAGCCTAAGCGACGGGTGGAGCCTTCGCCACACAGGCCCGCAACTGCGCCTCGGTAGCCAAATTTTCACGGTCAGACAGCCTTTGAATCCATACCGATTCGCGTTCTTCAATCATTTTGAGAAACTCCCGCGCCCTGGCCCCTTTGCCCGACATCTGTGCGAAGGTGTCAAAGCCGGCTTCGAGAAACATCTGCAATGAACCCAAACCCGCCGCGTGGGCAGGTCGGCGCATCATCCGCAACATCATGCGCAGGCCCGGCGCGCGGGTCAATTTGTCCAGATCGGTGCCCAAACGCAGCACCATTTCAAGCTGCCGGTTGCGGTCGTCCCGGCGACCCACCAACAACCAGCAGGCCATATACCTTTGCACAGTGTCGGTGGAAGGCGCGCTGGCGGCGCAATCGGTCCAGGCCACGGCCATCTGCCGATCGAGTTCCTCGGTCAGAATGTGCAGTTGCGCCATGGTGACGGCGGTGGCCACCACCTGTTTGGGAAAAAGCCTTTGCAGAGCACCAGCAATGCGCGCAAACTGG
Organism: uncultured Rhodoferax sp.; assembly: GCA_964569855.1. GTDB lineage: Bacteria > Pseudomonadota > Gammaproteobacteria > Burkholderiales > Burkholderiaceae_C > Allorhodoferax. The sequence goes on along the minus strand of CAZMXB010000006.1, from coordinate 1,519 downwards.
GCATCGCGCAAGGAGTAATCCTTGTCGCTGTACAGATCGTTCAGGAAAAAGCGGGCCGCTCCGGCATATTCAACGGAAGCCAGCAAATCGGCATAGGTTCCGGCAAATCGTTTAGCCTGAAATGCCTTGACCGCCAGCACGGCGGCATGAAGTTCCGGTGCCGATGCTACGGTCTGGCGCAGTGCCGTCACCCGTGCCACGGCATTTCGAATCGTGTCTGCTGCGTCCATAAGTGCATCAAGTGTACAGAAGCGCCCACCTGTCTAGCGGTTTAGGCACCCTGGCGCATACTACTTTGGTGAGATATCACTAGGGAAAACCCTTATAGTTCACTGATGCTTGACACAAACAATTTATTCAAGGCCTCGCTGGAAGCGGGTTTTGATCTGTTGCGACCGCCGCACGGGGGAACCGATGACGGTTTATCTCCGCGGCGACCACCCCTGTTGGTTCCGATTCGGTCACTGGGTGCAAACCACCGCGAGCGCATTGCCCAGCATCTTTTGTCTCTGGATACCCAAGACCGGTACTTGCGTTTTGGTTATGCGGCGCAAGACCAGCAGATACAACGCTACGTTGATGGTCTGGATTTTGAACGCGACGAAATTTTTGGCATTTACAACCGCAAGCTCGAGCTCATTGCCATGGCGCACCTGGCCTTCGCGAAAGACGCGCAACACCAGTCATGCGCCGAATTCGGTGTTTCGGTATTGCCGTCGGCACGCGGCAAGGGCTATGGTGCCCGGCTGTTTGAGCGGGCTGCCATGCATGCCGCCAACGAAGGCGTCAGCATGATGTTTATCCATGCCCTGAGCGAAAACACCGCCATGCTCAAAATCGCGCGCAACGCGGGTGCCAAGGTAGAGCGTGACGGAAGCGAGAGCGAAGCCTATCTGCAACTGCCGGCGTCCACTCTGGACAGCAAGGTGACCGAAATCATTGAAGAACAATTGGCCCAAACGGACTACCGCCTCAAAGCGCAGGCCAAGCAGTTCTGGAGTTTTCTGGCCGATGTGCAGGCGGTGCGCCGCGGTGCCATCGACGCGCAGAGCCGCCTGCCGCATTGAGCCGGCCACCGACTGGCGAGTCGGTCACACAAATCCGCTATCCTAGAGGGTCCGCAACCACGGCAGCCCTTGCCCCCACGTCAGTGTCAGACCCCCATCCCCCGCGCATGCCCGACAAGGAAGACAAACGCACCTTCCTGCGCAAGCTTGCCGAGTTTATTCACCCCGGGCCGGATTCCACGGCCGAACTCATAGAAACGCTGGCCGAGGCCGAAGACAACAACATCATTGGTGCGGAATCCCGGGTCATGCTCGAAGGGGTCATCCGCATGGCCGACATGACGGCCGGTGAGGTCATGGTGCCGGCAACGCGGATGGACATGATCAACATCCTGGCCCCCATGGATAACCTGATCCACACGGTGATCGACCCCGCACACTCGCGTTTTCCGGTGTTGGAGGGCGAGCGCGAAAACGTGATCGGCATCCTGATGGCCAAAGACCTGCTCAAG
>CAZMXB010000005.1:0-48626 GCA_964569855.1 uncultured Rhodoferax sp. | reverse complement strand
TTCGTAGAACTTCGCTGCCCGGCGCATTGAACGTCTTTACGCCGACCGTCAGAGTCACCATCGCCTTGGTAGGGAATTGAAGTGCGAACATGCGGCTGTTCTCGACCAACTCCCGCGTCCGTGTCGCTCTATCCAGAACAATGGTCACTTTCGACGTCTGACCGTAGTCCAGCACGCAAGCCCAAGTGGTGGCCATCACATTGGTCGTGCCGTCGTAAAGTGCAGAGACCGACACCGTTGGGCCATGGGCCATGTACGCCGGAAAGATTCGTATTTGTGAAAACCGGTCACTTCGACAAACCTGCAGGGGATCTGGTAGCCTCCCTCGGGCAACACGACGACTTGCAAATCAGTGGCATGGATGCCCGGCAGGATGTGGGACGCACCTATCGACTGCAGCACCTGTCGCTGCGCATAGTTCAGCGCGAGCAGGTAATTGGTGCTGCCACCAGTGGCCAGCGGCAGCACCTTTTTTTCTTTCAACGCGGTCTGGGGCAGCAAGTCCAGAAATACCTTGAGCACGCAGCTGTAGGCCGCCTAGTAGACGGGTGTTGCCACGACGATATCGCGGGCCTGGGCCACTGGGGCGCCGGCACCGATGATTGACGGATGACCAAAGTCCGCCAGTATCTGCGCCTGCGGTGACAGGTCGCAAATGTGCAATCGCTATACCGCCCCGCCGCGCAGGTTCAGGCCTTGCTACACGGCACCGAGCACGGCTGCGGAGCGTGACGGATTTGATGGACGACCGGCGATGAGCAGAACGGATATCTATTTCTCCCTGAGTGATCGATGTTTGACAGCGATGTGTGACAGTGTGTGCGCTTATTTCTTCACATAGATCTGATCGAAGCTGCCGCCATCGGCAAAGTGCTCCTTGTCGGCCTTGGCCCAGCCGCCAAAGGCCTCGTCAATCTTGAACAAATTGATCTTGGCAAACTGCTTGGCGTACTTGGCCCGGGCCTTCTCGGAAACAGCCGGGCGGTAGAAGTTCTTGCCGACAATGTCTTGGCCCTCTTCGGTATACAGATATTCCAGATAAGCGGTGGCCACGGCACGCGTGCCCTTTTTGTCGACGTTTTTGTCCACCACGGTGACGGCGGGTTCAGCCAGGATGCTCAGCGATGGGTAAACCACATCAACCTTGCTGCCAAATTCCTTTTCCAGCAAAAAGGCCTCGTTCTCCCAGGAGATGAAAACGTCACCCTGGCCGCGCTGGGCAAACGTGATGGAAGAGCCGCGTGCGCCCGTGTCCAATACCGGCACATTGGCATACAGTTTGGCAATGAAGTCCTTGGCTTGTGCATCGCCGCCGAACTTGCGTTTGGCAAATTCCCAGGCTGCCAGGTAGTTCCAGCGCGCACCGCCCGAGGTCTTGGGGTTCGGGGTGATCACGCTGATGCCGGGTTTGATCAGGTCATCCCAGTCCTTGATTCCCTTGGGGTTGCCTTGGCGCACCACCAGGACGATGGTGGACGTATAGGGCGACGAGTTGTGTGGCAGGCGTTTTTGCCAGTCCTTGGGAATCCAGCCGCCATTGGCATGCAGTGCGTCGGTGTCACCGGCCAGGGCCAGGGTTGCCACGTCAGCCTCCAGCCCGTCGATGATGCCGCGGGCTTGTTTGCCCGAACCGCCGTGTGATTGTTTGATGCTCACGTCCTGGCCGGTCTTGGCCTTCCAGTGTTTGATGAAGGCGGCGTTGAACTCGACGTACAGCTCGCGGGTGGGGTCGTAAGACACGTTGAGCAACGCGATGGGCTTTTGGGCGGCGGCGCTGAATGCGGCTCCGGTCAAAACGGCGGCGAGCGCGAACGCCGAAAAAAGTTGAGGGTAACGAAAGTGATGGGCCATTGAGAGCTCCAGAAAGTGCCACGCGACAATGCGATGGACCGCATTCTGAAACTCCAATGTTAAAACTGGAACTACTGAAAAGTTAGTTCTTAATTACGTGAAGATCTAACTTCGCCGTGTTCCGCCCCTTGCGGGTACCAGTTCAAGCCGATTCTGTGGCGCGCCGGGATTTTGCGCGGGACATCCACACAAAAAGCACGCCCAAAGCAAGACACACCCCGACCCAGGCCAGATGCACCCGCAGGGCAGTCGGTATGCTGGCAAAAAACAGGATGGCGCAGCCACGCAGATTGCGGCGTTGCGTTGCCTGAACTTCGTCCGCCGACACCGACTCCACCAATAGCTGCCGTTGCACAGCCAATTTGAAAAACAGGGTCTGCAACAGAACAATCGATCCGGTCAATGGCACGTAAACCAGTAGGGCCGCGAGGTTGAGCGGATAACGACCCAGCAACGCTGCGGCAAACGGGAAAAAACAGACTAGTGCCAGAAAGGTCAGCGTGCAGACGAGCAAGGGAAAGTCGAACAGGCGAATCTTTTCCACCAATCGGTGGTGCCAGACCCAAAAAACGGCCAGCATCGCAAAGCTGAAAAAATAGGCGCCAATGACGGAGGCATGGTGTCCCAAGGCTGCCAGCAAAGCGTCGGATGAGCGCCCGTCTGCAAGTTCGGGAACCTTGATCTCCAGAACGAGAATGGTCATCGCAATTGCAAATACCCCGTCGACCAGAGTCTCCAGCCGCGCCTTGTGCATATTGAACGTGTTGGACATGGGCAAATAGTGTACCGGCCGTATGATTCCCCCAACTGGTTTTTCACGTTTCAGCCAAAGAGCTGACCACGCGCAGCATCCGTAATCGCCACCACACACGGATGTGTGATGCGCCGCTCCACCGACACGGCATAGAACTCGTCCACCAGTTCCTCGGTGCGCCCTATCACCTCTACACCAAACTGCTCCACCGTGTCGTGTTCCATGACCGTGGGCGCCATGAACGCGCCACGCCCCTCACGGCCAAAGGCGCTCATCAGGGCCGCGTCGTCAAACTCGCCAATGATTCGCGGGTGAATGTGGTGGCGCGTCAACCAGCCCTCAAATTGCTGGCGCACCGAGGCCTGGGCTCCGGGAATCAGCAGTGGGAAGTCGTTCAGGCAATGCGGAAAGGCGCCCTTCAGTTGCGTCTTGAGTTCTGGCGCGCAGAAGAAACTCATGGCGGTACGCCCCAGCGGGTGGTTGAAGGCCTTGACACTGATGCGCCTGGACATGGGCTCATCGGCAATCACCAAATCCAGACGGTTTAGCGCCAGCTGCGCCAGCAGGTCGGGGAACTTGCCTTCGCTGCAGACCAGGCGAACCGGTTCAGCCACCGACAGCGCGGGTTCCAGTAGCCGGTACGCAATGGACTTGGTCACCGAATCGGCCACTCCCACCTTGAAGTCCAGCACGCGTTGTCCACCATGGGCCTGGCGCACGGCGCTCTCCAGCTCGGCCCCCAGCGTGAAGATCTGGTCGGCATAACCCATGGCCAGGTGGCCGTCTTCGGTCAGTTCCAGCTTGCGCCCGCTCTTGCGGAACAACTTGCGGCCCAGCCAGTCTTCGAGCAGTTTGATCTGGCCGGACAGCGTTTGCGGCGTAGTGTGTAACTGTTCACCGGCGCGCATGATGCCGCCAGCCTTGGCGGTGACCCAGAAGTAATGCAGGTGTTTGAAGTTCATGGCATGCCTTATTGTTCGAATAAATCGAAGTTAAATAGTCAAAAATTCGAATTTACACGAAGCATTTTTGCACCTACATTCACGTTTCACCAGCAATTTTTGCGCTGGCAGGAGTAATCACCATGCGATTAAGTACCCGAGGCCGTTTTGCCATTACCGCCATGATTGACCTGGCCCTGCGCCAGAGCAACAGCCCCGTTCCGCTGCAGGACCTGGCCCTGCGCCACCGCATTTCCATGTCGTACCTGGAGCAGATGTTTGCCAAACTGCGCCAGCACGGCCTGGTGGAAAGCACGCGTGGACCCGGCGGTGGCTACACGCTGGCTCGCACTGCGCAAAACATTTCGGTCGCCGACATCATCGGCGCCATCGAAGACGTGCGTGAATCTCGAGACAAAGAAGCGGCGCGTGAAACTTCGGCAAGTGCCCAGGCAATGACACAGGACCTGTGGGACGCGCTGCAGTCGACCGTGGTGACCTATCTGAAAACCGTGACCTTGGACAGTCTGGCCGCCGAACAGAAGGCCAAGGGGTTTCAGGTCGAAGAGCGAAAGACCGCACAAAAGGGTGTTTACCAAAAACCACGCCCGCCCGTTGCGCGCCCCGGAACGCCGAACTCGGTGTTTGCGCTGGGACAGGTCTGGCCGGGTCGCGCCTGAACCTGCCTTCACTGCGAGCGAAGCGCTTTAACTGGACATCAACACCGGCACCGTCATGTGGCGCAGGATGTAGCGTGTGCCGGCTCCGCGGCTCTCGAACGGGAAACCGATGGAGCCATGGGCACCCATGACCAGCAGGTCGGCACTGCGGTCGCTGGCGCGGTTGAGCAACATGTCCATCACACCAAAGTCCTCCACCAGCACCACCTCGGTCGCCACAGCAATGCCGTGCGTCGCCAAGTGCCGTTGGACTTCGGAACAGCTTGCTTCTCCCTCATCCAGGCGGGTCGCCACGGACACCACATAAGCCTTCTGGCAACCCTGAATGAGGGCAACGGCGTCGTTGAGGGCGCGGGCGGTTTCGGGTGCGTTGTTCCACGCAATCAGGGGGCACCTGCCAACTTCGGCAAAGTCTCCGATGTAGGGCACAACCAGAACCGGACGCCCGCAACCGTTCACGACTTCTGACACCAGTTCTTCGGGGACAAAGTCTTTGCCATGTTCATACTGACCCATCACCACCAGATCGGTGTGGCGGGCCAGGTCGACAAATTGGCGTATCACCTCGGCCTCACCACCCCGGTTGACGAAGCGCCATTCACAGTTGGCAAGCCCGGCAGTGGCGGTCTCAAACTGGGCCCGGCTGGCGTCGCATGCCAGGGTGAACTCCTCGCTGGGCCAGACACTGACAACACCAACCTTGCGCGCGTGGCCGCGCTGCGCAAATATGCCCACCAGTCGGGCCCCGTGCTGCCTGGTCAGCGCAATTGCCAACGCCAGCCGCACTGCGGTGCGCGCATCCTGGTCCAAATGAACCACTACATCCTTGATTGCCATGGGAATCGACTCCTCGCGCTGATTGAATACCCGGGCTGATCGCTAAACGCCAACCCTTCGGAAAGTCAGTATAGGGCGAAAGGCGGGTTTCAAATGTCACGATTGCCAGCGAGGAGTTTCATCTTTCCCCGGGCGCTTCGCTAGAATAAAACGCAGTGTCCCCCAACCAGGGGTGACTCAACCCCAACAACATTCATGACGTCCAACGCCACAAGCGCAAGACGCCGATGGTGGCTTCGCTTGCAGCCCTATTGGCCTGCGCTATCTCCGAATGACCTGCTGCGCGACGCCACGTACCGGCGCCTGTGGGCATCCATTCTCATTAGCTCGTTTGGTGGTCAGATCACGATGTTGGCGCTGCCACTGACCGCAGCTGTTCTGTTGCATGCCAGCCCATCTCAAATGGGTGTGCTGACGGCGATGGAGCTGCTGCCTTTTGTGCTGCTGTCCTTGCCCGCCGGGGTTTGGCTGGACCGTGTCAGCAAGTTGCCGGTCTATGTGATTGGTGAGGGCAGCATTGCGCTGATATTGGCCAGCGTGCCTTTGGCCTGGCATTTTGGGTGGTTGAGCATGCCATTCATGTATACGGTGGCGTTTTCGATTGGCTGCGTGTTCGTGACATCGGGTACGGCTGCACAAATTGTGCTCACCCAAGTCGTGCCGCGCGAGCGTCTGGTGGAAGCGCACGCCAAGAACGCACTGGCGTCCTCGGGCGCCGAGGTGGCTGGCCCCGGTGTGGCGGGCGTGCTGATCAAGCTCGTGGGCGCTCCTTTTGCCCTGCTGGCCGACGCGGTGTTGCTGGCGTTCAGTGTGTGGATTTTGCGGGGGCTCAAGGTCGTCGAGAACCGCGTGTCGTCCGAACAAACCCATTTTTGGCGCGACCTCAAGGAAGGGCTGCGTTTTGTCGCCAGCCAGCCATTGCTGGTGTCGTTGGCCGTCTCGGTAGGGGCCTGGCAGTTGTTTCACCAATGTGCCATGGTGGTCCAGATTCTGTTTGCGACGCGGGAGTTGGGGCTCAACGAAAACCAGGTCGGTCTGTGCTACATGGGTTTGGGGGCAGGTACGGTGCTGGCCAGTTTGTTTGGGCACCGCATTTCCAGCCGCGTCGGCCCCGGTCCTTGTCTGGTGCTGGGCTTTGCGGTGTGCGCGCTGGGATGGTTGCAGCTGGCGTTTGCGCCGGCTGGCGCATGGGGCATTGCATCGTTTGTGTTGATGCTGGTGTGTTTTGGTATCGGCGCTGTGTTGCTGTTCATCAACTTCCTGGCGCTGCGCCAGGCGGTTACGCCAGCGCCACTGCTGGGGCGCATGACGAGCACCATGCGCTGGTTGATACTGCTTCCCGCTGGCCCAGGCGCCTTGCTGGGCGGCTATCTGGGCGAGCACGTCGGCCTGCGCTACGCCATGGGGCTTGGAGGTCTGGGGGCATTGATGCTGGCACTGTGGGCATGGCACCATCCCGGCATACGCAGCATTCGCAAATTGCCAACCCTCGAGGGCAGTACCCCCGCACAATAAACGGATTGAACCGCGCGGTAGTGACGCGCTTACGCTGAATCCCAATGGTTCAAAAAAAAAAGACCCAATAAGGGGTTGGTCCTGCCTGCCAGAGGCATGTCCTTTGGTTTTTTAGAGCCGATTCGGCTGCCAGCCCTCGTGAAATAAGCGCAAGGCGCTACTATTTTGATAGTAAATTGGCGGGTTCAGTCTGGCAGGCGGGGGATGCAAGCCAGCCAAAATGGCTGCGGTGATCTGCCTCGGGGAATGCGGATGTTTTATCCACCAAAAGACTATCAAACAGAGCAATCTGGACCCCGCCGTATGCCAATTTCTGGACTTTTTTGGGTGAGGCCAGCACTGCCGAGAAGCTGGCGCAGTTGTCAGCCGACATTGCGTAACGATCGCAATTGCTATCAATAAAATAGCTGCTTGCGCATATTTCACGAGGGCTGGGTGCCGATTTGACCAGTAACCATTTGGATCCAGCCGCCCCCGTGCCGCTTTGCGACGATCATCTGATATGGTGCTTCTCCGTGCGATCGTTGCTGTGGGCGGCGTGTGCCCACTGCTTTTCGCCAAACCAACGAGGAATATCTGAATGAACACACGCAAGGCACTCGACCCCCTGGCCATTGGGCTCATGGTGGTGGTGTGTATGGTCTGGGGTTTGCAGCAGGTGGTGTTGAAAGCCATGGCGGACGACATCAACCCGACGCTGCAAATTGGTCTTCGGTCCGGTGTCGCGGCTGTTTTGGTGGGGCTTCTAATGGCCTTCCGTGGGGAGCGCCTGCGTTGGAGCCATGGCATCTGGCGTCCCGGGCTGGTGGTGGGCCTTCTGTTTGGGGTGGAGTTTTTGCTGGTGGGTGAAGGGCTGCGCCACACCAGCGCCTCACACATGGTGGTGTTCTTGTATACCGCGCCGATCTTTGCAGCCCTCGGCCTGCACTGGAAGTTGCCTGCCGAGCGACTGGGGCTGGTGCAGTGGCTGGGCATCATACTGGCGTTTGGCGGTCTGGCGCTGGCATTTTTTGGGCGTGGGGCTTCGGCCCAGCCTGCGCCCGGCAATATGCTGTGGGGCGACTTTCTGGGGCTTATGGGTGGATTGGTATGGGGCGCGACCACGGTGACAGTACGCACCACACGCCTGGCCAGCGCACCGGCCACTGAAACGCTGCTGTACCAATTGGTGGGGGCATTTGTGTTGTTATTGGGCGCTTCTTTTGCCACCGGGCAGTACCACTTCAAGCCCACGCCGCAGGTCTGGGCCAGCCTGGTCTTCCATTCGCTGGTGGTGTCCTTTGCCAGCTTCCTGGTGTGGTTCTGGCTGCTGCGCCATTACCTGGCTTCGCGTCTGGGGGTGTTTTCCTTCATGACGCCCCTGTTTGGCGTCTTGCTGGGTGCATGGTTGTTGGCCGAGCCCATCGAGTTGAGTTTTCTGCTGGGTGCCGTGCCGGTGCTGGTCGGCATCGTGCTGGTGAGTTGGCGCCCGTCCGTTCCTTGAGGCTCATGTCCTCATTGCGCAGTCTGACCGGAATTTTATGAATCATCCATTGGTGGCAGGTACCACGCCTGCAACTTCCCCGGCATTAATGCCTGCGGGCCTGAGCCGCCAACAGGCGGAACAGGCGTTGAAACGCCATGGCCCCAACCGCCTGCAAAAGGCCACTGAGCGTGCCTTGGTGTGGCAGTTTTTCGCCCATTTCCGCAATCCCCTGGTGTTGGTGCTGCTGGCCGCCAGCACCCTGTCTGCCTTGACGGGTGACACCAGCGGTGCGGTGATCATCGCCGTGATCGTGGTCATCAGCGTAACGCTGGATTTTGTGCAGGCGCACCGTGCTGGTCAGGCGGCCGAAAAGCTGGCGCTGCAAGTGGCGGTGACCGCAACGGCCTTGCGCGACGGCGTAGCCACTGAAGTGCGGGTCGCCGATCTGGTGCCCGGCGATGTGGTGTTGCTCTCCGCTGGCGACCTGGTTCCCGCCGACGCACGATTGCTGGAGGCCGACGACTTTTTTGTCAACCAGGCGCAGTTGACCGGCGAACCCTTTCCCGTTGAGAAAAGACCTTTGGTTCAAAGCGCCGGGGCTCCGCAGCGCAGCCCGGCAAGTGGCTGGGAACTCGATGCGTCCGACGCGATCTTCCTGGGCAGTTCCGTGGTCAGCGGTTCGGCTCGCGCCGTGATAGGGCGCACGGGCAGCGCCACAGCGCTGGGCCAGATCGCCGTGGACCTGAACAAGACCGCCCCTGCCACCGCGTTTGAGCAGGGCACGCGACAGTTTGGCATGCTGATCATGTGGCTGACGGTCGTGTTGGTGCTGGGCACCTTGCTGGTCAACGTCGCGCTACACCGTGCGGTTCTGGAATCGTTCATGTTCGCCGTGGCCCTGGCGGTCGGCCTGACGCCCGAATTGCTGCCCATGGTGGTATCCGTGACCCTGACCAAAGGGGCCATGCGCATGGCCGCCCTCAAGGTGATTGTCAAACGGCCGTCTGCCATCCAGGACATGGGTGCCATGGACGTCTTGTGCACAGACAAGACGGGCACGCTCACCGAAGCGCGCATTCGGCTGGAGCGACACGTCGACGCACAAGGACAACCCAGCGACAACGTGCTGTCATTGGCCTACCTCAACAGCTATTTCGAGAGCGGACTCAAGAGTCCGCTGGACGAAGCCATCCTTGAACACGCCGACATCGATGTCAGCGGCTGGACCAAGGTGGATGAAGTTCCGTTCGACTTTGAACGCCGGCGTGTCTCCGTGCTGGTCAAGCGGATCTCGGAAGGCGCGTCGGACACAGCGCCATGCCGGCGACTGGTCGTGAAAGGCGCGCCCGAGGATGTGCTGGAGCTGTGCACCCACTTCCTGGACCGAACTGGTCAAACGGTGCCGCTCGATGCGGCGTCACAGGCCGGTATTCAGGCCGTGTTCAACGGGCTGGGCGAAGAAGGTTTTCGGGTGTTGGGCGTGGCCTGGCGCGATGTGCCGCCAGAGATGAACCACGCCGTGGTCTCCGATGAAAGCGCACTGGTGTTTGCGGGCTTTGCGGCTTTTCTGGACCCGCCCAAAGCCAGCGCGGGCACGGCACTCAAGGCCATGACCGCAAGCGGGGTGTCGGTAAAAATCGTGACCGGTGACAACGAGCGTGTCACCCGGCATGTGTGCGCGCAGTTGGGCGTGCCCATCACCGGCATGCTGACCGGCAGTGACATTGCCACGATGAACGACGATGCCCTGCGTGCGCGCGTCGAGGGCGTAAACCTGTTTTGCCGGGTCAACCCGTCCCAGAAAAATCGCATCATTCTGGCGCTCAAGGCGCGCGGGCATGTGGTGGGGTATCTGGGGGACGGTATCAATGATGCGCCGTCCCTGCACACCGCAGACGTTGGCATTTCGGTCGAGGGGGGCGGTTGACGTGGCCAAGCAGGCCGCCGCCATGATTCTGCTGGAAAACGACCTGATGGTTCTGCACCAGGGCATCCTGGAAGGCCGGCGCACCTTTGGCAACGTGATGAAGTACATCATGATGGCCACCAGCTCCAATTTCGGCAACATGTTCAGCATGGCCGCAGCAACCGCCTTCTTGCCCTTCTTGCCGATGCTGCCGCTGCAAATTCTGCTCAACAACCTGTTGTATGACGTGTCGGAGATTTCGCTTCCGCTCGACGAGGTTGACCCAGAAGACCTGGAGCAGCCCAAACGCTGGAACATGGCCTTCATCCGCAATTTCATGCTGACTATTGGCCCCATCAGTTCGCTGTTTGACTTTCTGACGTTCTATTTGTTGATTCGTCTCTTTGACGCCGATGCCATGCTGTTTCACACCGGGTGGTTTGTAGAGTCCATTGCGACCCAGGTATTGGTGATTTTTGTCATTCGCACGCGCCGCAGTCCCCTGCACAGTCGCCCCAACCCCTGGCTGGTTGTGACGTCGCTGGCCGTGGTGTTGTTGGCGATGGCTTTGCCCTTCACCGCCATCGCGCCCTTTCTGGGCTTCGCGCCATTGCCTCTTGCCTATTTTGGTCTGCTGGCGCTGCTGTTGATGGCCTACCTGTTGATGGTGGAAGGTGCCAAACAATGGTTTTACCGATACCTGGTGAAATCCTGACAATGCATCAACGGTGCCATGGAGCAAGCTACCGATGAAGAAAACCGCAAGAGAAGGCAAAGCGTAATGTCCCAATGGATCACACGAGCCATAGACCGCAGTGCAGAGTTCAACGACCGCGCGGCTGCAGCCCTGACCAACGGTTTTGACTGGCTGTTTCGCCACGACAAACTGGTCAAATCCGGCCAGACTCCGTTCGAGCTGGTTTACTTCAGCGACCTGATGACGGTGCGTTATTACGCACTGGGCACGGAAGAGGATATTCAACTCAACGACGGCGCGCTGTTACCCATCCAGCGCCCCCAACACGCCGTGCCCCTGGTGCTGGTGCCACCGCTGGGTGTCACCACCGAAACCTTTGACCTGATGCCCAAGCGCAGCCTGGTGCGTTACATGGCGGCGCGTGGCTTCAAGACCTATCTGATCTGCTGGGGCACACCCCGGCGACGGCATGCCAGGCTGGGCATGAAAGACTACGCGGACCGCATGATGGGCGAGGCGCTGGATGCCGTGCGCCTGCACAGCCAGCAGCAACAGGTGTCGCTGATGGGTTGGTGCATGGGCGGGTTGTTGGCGTTGTTGCATGCCGGTCTGCAACCGCCAGGGCGCATCCGCAACATCGTGACCGTGGCCAGCCCCATCGACATGCGCGGCGGTGGGCTGGTGGCAGGTGTGTCGCAGATCGTCAACAAACCGGCCAAGCTGATTCGCAAGTACACCGATCTGCGCCTGAATATGCTCAAGCCCGAGCTGTTTCACACGCCGGGCTTTGTGACCACGATTGCATTCAAACTGACCGACCCCATCGCCAGCGTCACCACCTATTGGGACCTGATCACCAACCTGTGGGACCGCGAGTTTGTGGAGTCGCACACCACCACCTCGGATTATTTGAACAACATGCTCACCTACCCGGCGGGTGTTGTGGCGGACATGCTGGTCAAGGTCGTGGTGGACAACACGCTCGCCCAAGGTGAGTTTGTTCTGGGCCGCAAGTTGTCGCGTTTTGCCCGCATCCGGGCCCCCATCTTTGTGTTCGCCGGTGCGACCGATGCGCTGATATCGGCCTCCACGGCGGAAGGCATTCTGGATCTGGTCGGTTCCACCGACAAACGTTTTGAAGTGGCGCCCGGTGGTCACATGGGCGTTATTCTGGGGGCCACGGCGCAGAACGCGGTTTGGAAGAAATCAGCGGATTGGCTGGTGAAACGCTCGATGCCGGAGGTCAAGGTGCGGGCGCGGCGCAAACGCGTGCCCGCCCCTGTCAAAAGCCCATCGCTTTAACTCTTCGCCGCCAAGCGCTTGCTGCGCGCCCGGATGTTCAGCGCTTCCACACCCAGCGAAAACGCCATGGCGGCGTAGATGTATCCCTTGGGCACATGCTGGTCAAAAGCTTCGGCTGTGAGGGCCATGCCCACCATCACCAGAAACGCCAGGGCCAGCACTTTGACCGAAGGGTGGCGGTCCACAAACTCGCCAATCGGTTTGGCTGCCACCAGCATCACGCCCACGGACGCAATCACTGCGGATGCCATGACCGCGAGGTTGTCCACCATGCCCACGGCGGTGATCACCGAATCCAGCGAAAACACGATGTCGATGATGGCGATCTGGCCAATGATGGTCCAGAACAACTTGGTGCCAGCCGCCTTGATGGCAACCGCGTCGGTCGTGGGCGGCGCATCCTGTTCGCGGGCTTCCACCTCGACGAAGATTTCGTGCGAAGCCTTGTACAGCAGGAACAGCCCTCCCAGCAGCAACACCATGTCGCGCCCACTGAACCCCATTTGCATCACGGTAAACAGGTCCGTGGTCAGCCCCATGATCCAGCTCAGCGAGAACAGCAACATCAAGCGCGACACCATCGCGAAACCCAAGCCCAGACGGCGCGCCTTGTCACGCAGTTCCTGTGGCAAACGTCCAACCAGGATCGAGATAAAAATGATGTTGTCGATACCCAGCACAATTTCCAGTGCGGTGAGCATCGCAAAGGCGATCCAGAGGTTGGGGTCGAGCAAGAATTCCATGATGGGGGGGCGCCGTGGCGGGTCAAAAGCAAAGGGCAGATGCTAAGGCAGATGCAACTGCACACGGTTTGCGCCTGCTTTTTCGTCCCCGTGCGGCTTAGGGGGATGGGAACTCAAACCCGGTTGCGTGTGCAATCCGGTAGCCGTTACTATCAAAATAGTAGCTGCTTACGCAATGTTTGCGAGGGCTGGAGGTCTATTTCATTCAGTCGTTTGGCGTGCAGGTCGGAGCGGACGGAAAAACAACCTCAAACAGCCGTTCATCCACCCACTGCACCTTGACCTTCAGGCGTTTGCCGGGTCCGAGCTTGTCGACACCCAGACACAGGCCCTTGTCGCATGCTGACAGAGTGGCCATGTCTACCGCAGCGGGCATGGTGTCAGGGGCGGCAGCGCGTGTCAGATCGCGGCTGGCCCAATCGATCAGGTCCAGTTGGGTGCCCGCTATCTGCAGCCCTCTGCCATCGGATCTGCACGCGGGCGCAGCCAGTGCGGGTAGGGTGATGACGGACTTGTTGAGCGGCATCCAGTCACCCGCATATCCCGAGGGCTGGTGCACCACGCGAAACCATGCCGGGTTGATGATGCTGGGCAAATGCGCTGCCTGAAAGTTGATGGGGCTTCGGGTGCGCAACTCGTTGTGGGCCATGTCCGACATCAAGGGCACGCTCAAAGGAACCTGGTCCATCGGTGGCTCGTCCCCAAAGCGAATCTGCAGCGCATAACTGCCGCGCACCAGCTTGTAGCCTTTGGCGACCCGCAGCACCAGGGCCAGGCCAGAGTCTTCGGAGACCAAGGGGTCATTCAAGGCCAAGCCCCACTGCACAGCCTTTGCCGACAACACAATTAACGGTGAGTTCTTGCCTGAAACCAGGGCCAGGTGCGGGCGCGCGCTGACCCGCGTGACCGCCGCTTCAAACGCGGGTGGCTCTTGCCCCGCATGCTTCACGGTCATCGTGGCGGGAAAGATACCGTCTGCGGCGACTTCGGGCGGGCAACTGAAACCACGACTACCTGGCGGTTGGGCCTGGTAGGGCGTTACGCTGGGGGTGCAGGTGACGTCGCCCACCAGGAGGGTTGCGATGCGATCCAGATGTAGGCCAAAAACCGTGACATCGTTCTCCAGTTCGTGCCGCTCCATGTGGCTGACAAGTGCGCGGCGCGGCAGGATGCGCACGGGCAGCATGAGCTTGGACCCGCCAGTTTGTGTGATTTCCAACTGGGCGCCGGCGGTGGTGGTGTTGGCCTCGACGGCGGTGAGATCGAGGTTGGCGACGGCGCTGGCGGCCGTGACGGGCGCGGTTGCCAACACGGCGCCACTCGCAAGCAGCGACAAGCGTTCAACACAGGCCATGGCCCGGTCATTGTTGAAGCGCAGCGTCGCTTTGTCACCGGCCACCAGGCTTGCCAATCCGAGAAGCTGTTCCAGTGGATCACCGGTCCATGGCAGCGCCACATCGACTGGCCCCAGTGTGACGGGTGTGAATGCGTAAAAGCCGGTCAGGCGTGCCTCCAGTGGAGACACCCTGTTGCCGGTTGGGGTGGGGAGCGACTTGGCGTCAAACGCCAGAACCCCCTTTTCTGGAACCACGCGCACCCCGTCAACTTTCGCCACCGCGTCGGCACTGCCCACCTCAAACAAAGCCATGCTCCAGCCATGCCAATAGTTGCTTAACGGAAGCTGGCCCTTCGTTTGTGCGGGCAACTCGCCGCTGGCCAAGCACCGGGTTTCCTGGGCCGACAGGCTCAGCTCCGGTGGTTGTCCAGCAAACCAACTGGGCACGTAGACATAAGCCGTCTTGATGTCGCCTTTCTGAAATCGGGAATTGGCAAACAGTTGCAGGCTGTCGGCTGCTGGGTCCCGCTTCGCAAACGAGGGGGCGAAATCGTATTGGTCCCGGTACTTGTTGCTCAAGAACGTGCTGGCTGCAGCCACCAGTCGCACATTGGCCAGGATGTCTGCTGGCAGCGTGGCAGTCGCAAAGGGCTGGGCCAAGCTACCCAACTCCACCATGGAGGGCAACTTAAGGTCGCGGCTGGACACGATGGAGGTGGCCACACAGCGGGTATCAACAGCCCCGTTCTTGAAACACTCGGGGTCCACACTCTTGACCCCGAATTTTGCCGCCACGGTTTTTGCGGAGTCAACGGCCTGTTCGGTTTTGAGCTTGACCACCATGGCGTCCAGGCCCGTTGTCAGCGAGGCTATTGCCAGGTTGATTTGTTCAATTTTTTGCAGTTCCACAAACCTCTGCGGGTCGGCGGTGATGGCGTCCGCGATCAGGCTGGCAGATTGCTCGAAACTGGTGCTCAGCCCGAACAGGGTCTTGACCTGAGGCGCGATCACGATAACAGGCACCTGATCGTCGGCGGTGATGGTGATGCTGGCGTCAACATCGGGGGCGGTCAGGTCAAACTGCCGTGTCGTCACCTCACTTCCAGCAGGCGATGCCAGGGCCAGGACCAGGGCCCAGGCACCGTGCGTTGCGCCGTTGCGGTCCGTGCCCACACGCAAGGTATCGCCCTTTTGCAGCTTGTCGACATAGAAGAGTGGCAGCCGCTCGGCACCCCGTTGCACGGTCACGGTGATGACCGGGCCTGCATGGCTTGTAGGGTTGTTGGGTTTGCCGCTTTCGCCCCACGCCAGGCCCATGGCACCGAACGATATCAACCATAACACCAGCCATCGCCAGGTGGCTGGGAGCATGCGAAAACGCATCGGTTTGTGTCGCACCTGTGAAGGACTGTTTGGCATGCCGGGATTGCGTTAGGGCGAGAAAGGTCGTGAGCGCGGGTTGAAGTGGCTGTGGGGGATTATGGCGACGACTCCGGTGTGGAATGGTCTGCTCGGGTGCCGCAGTGTTTTGGCGTGTGTCGATTACCATGCTTTCGATGAAACGCAGCGCGCACACCAGTGCTGACCGATCCGCCACATGAATCTGTTTGCAAAATCCCTCACCGACCCCTTTCAGGCCGCAGAGCGGTTTGTCGTAGTGCTGGGCGGCGCCAATATGGACATATCGGGCAGCACCCCACAAGCCCTGGTGCTGTCGGACTCCAACCCCGGGCGCATCCGCTGCGCACCGGGTGGCGTGGCGCGCAACGTTGCCGAAAACCTGGCCCGACTGGGCAACACCACACGCTTGCTGACTGCGGTGGGGGACGATTGGTATGGCCGCATCCTGCTCGACGCGACCCGGAAGGCCGGTGTGGATGTGCAGGACTGTTGGGTGCTTGCGGACCAGGCCACTTCGACTTATTTGTCCGTTCACGGCCCGGACGGTGACATGGCCGTTGCGGTGAATGACATGGGCATCCTGGCGTGCATCACGCCTGAACGGCTGGAGCCTTTTGCCGAAGTGGTGCGCCATGCGGCCGCCCTCGTGGTGGACTGCAATGTAACGGCGCAGGCTCTGGCCTGGTTGTTTGCCAACCGTGCCACTACCCCCGTCTTTGTCGATGCCGTTTCGGCCTTCAAGTGCCAGCACATTCGTCCCTGGCTGGCGCAGGTGCAGTTGCTCAAAGTGAACCGGCTGGAAGCCCAAGCGCTGTGCCAGTTTGACATCCACACGGATGCCGATTTGGAGCGGGCCGCGCAATGGTTGCACGCGCAGGGCGTGCAGCAAGTGGTGGTCAGCCTGGGCGAACGCGGGGTGTTCTGGAGTGACCGCTACGTCGGCCTTGGCTGGCACAACGCATGGGCCAGCAACGTCGTCAATGTGACTGGCGCGGGGGATGCCTTGATGGCCGGCCTGGTCCATGCCTTTGTACATCAGCACGGTCTGGCTGCTGCCATACCTTTTGCCTTGGGCTGTGCGGCGTTGACGGTGGGTTGTGAGCAGGCCAACCATCCAGACCTGTCAGTGGCGAGCGTAGCGCAGTGCATGCACAATGCGTTGCCACGCTAAGACCAAGCCCTTGGACTGCCGTTTTTATCCCATTCACGATGACCCATACCTACCTCGACATCCACCCCGAAGTGGCGCAAGCCCTGGCTGAGCACCGGCCCGTGGTGGCGCTGGAGTCCACCATCATCTCGCACGGCATGCCCCATCCGCAGAACGTGGCCACGGCCTTGCAGGTGGAAGCGGAGGTGCGCCAGCATGGCGCGGTGCCCGCCACCATCGCCATCGTTAACGGGCGCTTGAAGGCCGGTCTGACCGAGGCCGAAATTGAAATTCTGGGCACCAGCGGGCGCAGCGTCTCCAAGGTCAGCCGGCGTGACATCCCCTTCATCGTGGCGAGCGGCACCACCGGCGCGACCACGGTGGCATCCACCATGGCGATTGCCGCGATGGCGGGTATCCGTGTGTTTGCGACTGGCGGCATCGGTGGCGTGCACCGCGGGGCGCAGCAGAGTTTTGATGTGTCGGCTGACCTGCTGGAGTTGGCCCAGACGCCAGTCGCCGTGGTATGTGCCGGTGCCAAATCCATCCTCGACTTGCGCCTCACCCTGGAATACCTGGAGACCCATGGCGTGCCCGTGGTGGGTTACCAAACCCCCTGGCTACCCGCATTTTTTACCCGAGACAGCGCATTCAAGGTGGACTACCAGCTTGACACGGCACAGGCGATTGCCCATGTCATGCACGCCAAGTGGAGCATGGGTCTGCATGGCGGCATGGTGGTCGCCAACCCCATTCCCGAGGCCTATGCCATGCCGAGCGCGGCCATCGATGCGGCGGTGGAGCAAGCCTTGCAGGAGGCGCAAGCCCAGGGCATTGGTGGCAAGGAATCCACACCGTTTTTGCTGGCCCGGGTGTGTGCGTTGACGGGGGGCGACAGCCTGGCGTCCAACATCCAACTGGTGCTCAACAATGCCCGGTTAGCGGCAGCCATTGCCATCGCATACCAGGTCTTTCAAACCCCATCCCACTGAACGGCTTACTCCTATGTTTCGCACCCAATATCTCGACTACGCCGAACTCACTGCCCAGCTATCGGCCTGGGCCAAGTCTTTCCCCGACTACGTTTCTGTGTCGAGTTTGGGCCAGAGCGCCGAGGGGCGCGACATTCCCCTGCTGACCATTGGGCGCAACCCGGAGCAGGTGCGTCCTGCGGTGTGGATTGACGGCAATATGCACGCCGTCGAAGTATGCGGCTCCAGCGTGGCGCTGGCCATGGCCGAGGACGTGATTGGCATCTACGGTGGCAAAGACGAGGCCGGGGGCAAGCCTTTGCCCGCGCACATGGCGGACGCGATTCGCAACACGCTGTTTTATGTGCTGCCGCGCATGTCACCCGATGGTGCCGAGGCCATTTTGAAAACCGGGCGCTATGTACGCTCCAGCCCGGTCAATGAGCGTGCCAACCAGTCCCACCCGCATTGGGTGGCCAGTGATGTGGATGGCGATGGCCGCATGGCCACCATGCGCCAGCAGGACCCGCAGGGTGAGGTGGTGGAGCTGCGGGGCGACGATGGCCAACCTTTGAGTTCGCCCGTCATGGTGCCGCGGCTGCCTGAAGATGTGGGCCCCTTCTACAAGCTGTATCCCGAAGGCCTGATCGCCAATTTTGATGGGCAGCACATTCCAGACCCCTATTTTCTGGGCGACAACCAATACGACTTCAACCGCAATTTCTCCCACCACTGGAAGCCGGAACCCGAGCAGGCCGGTGCCGGCCATTACCCTGGTAGTGCGCCCGAGACCCGAGCGGTGATGGACTTTGCGATCCGCCACCCTCACATCTTTGCCTGGCTGAACCTGCACACCTTTGGCGGTGTGGTAATTCGCCCCATGGGTGACAAACCCGACAACAAGATGGACCAGACCGATCTGGCCATTTACAAACAGGCGGAAGCCTGGACCACCGAACACACCGGCTACCCCACCGTCAGCGGTTTCCATGAATTTCTGTACGAGCCCGACAAACCCCTGCACGGCGACCTGGTCGACTGGGCATACCACCAGCGCGGCTGCCTGGCTTACGTGGTGGAATTGTGGGACCTGTTCACCCAATTGGGCATAGAGCGTAAAAAGCCCTTTGTGGACCACTACACCCATTTGCAGCGCAAAGACTTTGTGGCCCTTTGGAAGATGGACCGCGACATCAACCAGGGCCGCATCTTCAAGCCCTGGCGGGCTGTTGAGCACCCCCAACTCGGAACCGTCGAGGTAGGTGGTTACGACGGACGCATCGGCATCAGCAACCCGCCGCTGGAAAAACTGGCCGAAACCTGTGCCGCGCAAAGCGCGGCATTCCTGCGGGTCGCGGCCCTCGTGCCCCGCATCCATGTGGAGCATGTCAAAACCGAGAAACTGGGAGACAGCCATTTGCGTATGGAGTTCCGGGTTTACAACAGCGGTTATCTGGGGAGCTACGGATTGCCATCGGCCAGGGAGTTGCCGATCTCCGAAAACCTGCGCTTGCATGTGGAGGGTAACAACTACACCGTGGTATCGCCCGCCGAATCGGTGCAGGACCTGGGACACCTGGACGGCTGGGGCCAGGGTTTGCACCACGGCATCAGCATTTTCATGCCGTGGACACGGGGCAACGTCAGCGAGAAGACCGTGACCCTGGTGGTCAAGGGCTCGGGGGACCTGTGCATCAAGGTGGGTAGTTGCCGGGTGGGCTGGCAATCACTGACGATCCCTCTCTAGCAACCAGCTATCCACGCACCCAAGCGTGGCTGAAAGGGTTGGACTGCCGCATGTCGCCAATCCACAGACCGTTGAGCGCCAGATAGCGTTGGGCCAAGGGTTCAAGCATGGAGGCAAGCAACGGATTGATCGTGCCGTGCGTGTTGACGAGCCAATGCCTGCGGGTCTGTGGGGGAGTATTCTTGAACAGCCCATTCGGGTGCACAAGCAGGCGACCCAAGGCATCGTGGCCGATTTCGTCGCCTGCTGAGAGTCCGGTGATTGCGGCAAATTGCGGCCACCGATGAATGGTGGCCGGATCCACAGGACAACCCAGTGGCGCGGCACTGGTCAGCGCAATCACTGCGTTACTGCTGCCGGGAATGCACGGTTCATGCTCCGCCGGTGCCTTCAGTGCGCAATGGCGGGCACCATCGGCTTCGACCAAAATCACATCCGCAGCAGCCAGGGACTTGAGTTGATCGACTTCGTCGGGCGTACAGCCGGCCACCTTTCCGGTTGAGGCATCGTAAGAACTGAATAACGCCACAATGCCCGACGCAAGCGGCAGATCTTGCAACGCGGCCAGCCGCTGACGAAATTCTGGTTCGATCAGCACCGTTGTGGCGCATCCGGGCTCGGGCAGAAACATCCGGGTTGTTGTGGTCATAAGCACCCGTCGACCCCGGGCCACCATTTCATTGGCGAGCCAGAACAGTGTGCTGGTTTTGCCGCCTGCGCCGACCAGGCTCACGACGCATGGAAGTTCGGCGCCAACGCAACGCGCAACAAACGCGCCGTTGGAAGGGCAAGGCAGGAACTGGATACCGGCTGACTGTCGCACGATTGAATTTGAAGTTCAAGGCAGCGCGTCCATACGGCGCCACAGCGCTGCTGCGGCCTTGCGTGCTTCAGCGTAGATTGGCTCCACATCAAACGGAAATGCACGGTCCTGGTAAACCATCCGGCCGTTGACCATGACGCTGTCGACACTTCCGCAACCCATGCCAAATGCCAGGTGACCACCGAGGTTCTGTGCCACCAGTGGTGTGGGACTGTCGTAGCTGCAGATCGTCAGATCCGCCTGGTACCCCGCTTCCAGGCGCCCAAAGCGGGCACCAAAATTGCGCTCCAGCAAGGTGTTGCCGTTGCACAAAAAACGCGCAAAACTGTCGGGCCACAGCGCACCGCCAGCGTCACGGTGTTTGAAATAGGCGAACTTGGTTTCCTCGAACATGTCGGCACCAATGCCATCGGTGCCCAGCACCAGGTTGCGGACCGTCTGAAGTTTGTGGTGGTAGCCAACGTGGTTGTTCATGTTGGATCGGGCATTGTGCACAAGAAAGGCGTCGCGCTCATTGAGGCGGGTGATGTCCGCGTCGGACAGGTACAAACCGTGCCCGATGAGGGTTTTGTGATCAATCAAGCCATGCGTAACCAAGCGCTCGATCGGATCCTGGCCGTATCGGTCGTGGCTGTGCGAGACGTCATAGCGGTCTTCGGCCACGTGGATATGCAGGCCGCGGCCAGTCGACCTGAGCGCGTAACCCAGCATCTCCAATCCGGCGTCAGACACCGTGAACGGTGCGTGCGCGCCCACGTGTGCTTCCACCAGGTAAGGCTCGGTGCCTTGGGCCTTGGCGGCATCGATCAGCCGGGCGAAAGCCACGTTTTCGTCGACTCCCGCGCGCAACTCCCTTTCACCACCGTTGCGGTCGGTGGTTTCATAACAGGTCATGCCGCGCAACCCGACCTTCAGGAAGCCCTTGCGCAGCGTTGCCAGCGAGCCGGCGATACAGTTGGGCGAGGCATGGTGATCGATCACCGCCGTGCACCCACTGCGGATGGCCTCGATCGCGCAGACCAGACCGCTGTAGTAAAGAGATTCTTCGTCCAGTGCGCGGTCCAGTCGCCACCAGAGATGCTTCAGTGTCGAGATGAAATCGGAGCAGGGCTTGATGTCGGCCATGATGCCGCGCGCCAGCCCGGAGTAAAAGTGATTGTGTGCGCAGACCATGCCAGGCATGACCAGCTTGCCTTTCAGGTCGATCACTTGCGCATTTGCATACCTGGCTGTGAGCCCGGGGCCGACTTCCTTAATGCGAGTGCCGTCGATCGCGATTTGCACGTCGCCAAAAACGGTGGCAGGCTCAAATTGCAATGCGGTGAGGTTTTTCAGAATCAGCATGGTGGATGCTCCCTATTCCTCAACAGTACCCAACAGATACCCGTGGTGGCTGAACACGCGGCTGGCAATGCGGCAAATTTCCATGAGCTGGGGCGGCGGGTCGGTGACCTGACCGGTGCCGTCGATGGTCAACGGGTAGACCTTGCCGTCCTGACGCACCGACAGTTTGCTGCCCTCGACCAGGAAACCTGAATTGCTGCTGTCCGCGAAGTCCTGGGGTCGATTGAAAATGGTCACCTTGTCTTTGTAGGGACGCCCTTGCCAGGGGCAAAACTGGGCGCAGTTGCCGCATTCGTTGCAATAGGCGTCGATATGCAATGTCTGGGTGCGGTCTTTGAAGCCGGGAACCTGAATCGAGATATTGGCCCGGTTGGGGCAAACGTCGACACATTTGGCGCAGACGTAGTTGCATGCAAGGCAGCGCTGGCCTTCCTGCTTGATGAAGGCATCGAAATTGTCCTTCTTGACAATGTTGACC
The DNA here is from genome assembly GCA_964569855.1 of uncultured Rhodoferax sp. GTDB lineage: Bacteria > Pseudomonadota > Gammaproteobacteria > Burkholderiales > Burkholderiaceae_C > Allorhodoferax. Next base: position 26,685 of record CAZMXB010000005.1, on the reverse strand, counting down.
ACCACCGCGCCCTTGCGTTTGGTGATTTCAGCCGGGTCGGTGTTCAGCCAGAACTTGTGACCGTGGTGGTTCTTCAGATTTTCGCGCCTGAGGATCTCGTCCGTGGCACGGCGCGCGTCGGCAATGGCCGCAACAATAGACGATGGCCCATGCTGCACATCGCCAATCAGAAAAACACCGTGCCGCGCGGTCTCTCCAGTAGCCCTATCAACCGCTGGCCAGCCGTCATCGCCCAGCGGTACGCCCATCGCCTTGAGCAACTCGCAATCAGCGTGCTCGCCGATGGCGATGACCAATGCGTCTGCCTGCAGGGAGATGGTTTTCTGTGTGGCCACCGGTCGGCGACGGCCCTTTTCGTCAATTTCGCCAAGTTCCATCACCCGGCAGGCGAGGGTGCCATCGCCGTCAAAACGCTCCGGGTTGACCAGGAAGCGAAACGTCACGCCATCCTGCACGGCTCCTTCATACTCTTCGCGGTATGCGGGAATCTCATTGAAGCTGCGGCGATAGACCACCTCCACCTCTTCGACACCCGCGACCCGCAGCGCCGAGCGCGCGCAGTCCATGGCAGTGTTGCCCGCGCCAACAATGACGACGCGACGCCCCAGGGTCGGCACTTCGCCTTCATTGAAGCTGCGCAAAAAAGGCAATGCGCTGAAAACCTTGGAATTGCCAGTACCGAGTGGGAAGCCACTGCTCTGGTGGGAACCGATGCCGATCAGGACATATTCGAAGCCTTGCGCTTTGAGTGTGTCAACGCTCAATAGAGGATCGCACCCGTAGACAAACTTGACACCATGTTCGGCCACGAACGCGATGTCGTGCTGCACCAGGTCACCAGGACTGCGAAAACGCGGAATGATGTGACGGGGTACACCACCAGCAGACTGTTCACGGTCAAACAGCGTGACCGCGTGACCGGCACGTGCCAGAAAATACCCGGCCGACAAGCCCGCTGGTCCCATGCCAACCACTGCAACCGGGTTGCGGGAACCGGTTCCGGCCGGTTTGTGCCAACGGCGGCGGTACTCGTCCCAGCCTCTTTCGAGCGCGATTTTTTTGAGTTCGCGGATTTTTAACGGGCCTTCGTAATCCAGACGCGTGCAGTTGGCTTGGCACAGGTGGTCGCAAATGTGGCCGGTGATCGCTGGAAGCGCATTCGTCCGGTAGATCACATCCAACGCATCTGCGAAGCGTCCCTCACTCACCAGCCGTATGTACTCCGGTATGTCCTGGTGGATCGCGCAGGCAGACACGCAGGGTGCAACGTAGCAGTCTGTGAGGGGCAAGGGTCTGCCGCTATCGATTTCATCATTGGAGCGCCACGCCTTTTGCGTGTAGTCCGCGGTCAACGCCTGGGCAGCGAGTATCTCGAGTTTTCCGACATCGACGCGACCCATCTCCCAGGCCTCGGACTGGTCCAGCGCGCGCGCGCACTCGAGCAGCCGCAGATAGCCACCCGGCTTGAGCAGGTCAGTGGCCATGGTGATTGGCCGAATGCCCGTCTCAAAAATCTCGCGGATGTTGTACAGACTGGCACCGCCTGAGAATGAAATGGGCAAACGCCCTTCAAACTCGCGCGACAGCACGGCGGCAACGTTGATTGAGAGCGGAAACAGCGCGCGGCCGGACAGGTACATTTCCTGGCCAGGCAGCACGCCCTTGTGGTTGGCGGCTCCCAGCGTATTGGTGAGCTTTACACCAAAGCTCAGTTGTTTTTGCGTGCTCAGAGTCAGCAGACGGTGCAGCATCGCACGCGCCTGATCGAGCTTCAGATCGTGATCAAAGGACTCCTCTTTGACGATCAGGTAGTCGTATCCGCAGGTGTCCAGAATCTCGCGCACCCGTTTAAAACCCAGCAGCGTTGGATTGAGTTTGACGAAGGTGTTGATCGACTTTTCCTCCAGCATGTAGCGGCAGATCGCCTCGATCTCGTCGGGCGGGCACCCGTGCATGGTCGACAGCGTGACGCCTCTGACCAATCGCGCCGAAATGCGGCCGGGCATGCTCTGCAAACTCTCTTTTCTATCCTGCAGGCCATGACTTTCGATGAAACGATCGTCGTTGACCCACTGTCGCAAGATCTGTCGATACTGGTCGAATTTTGGATGCGCACTGGCGTCGATCATGCTGTCGATAAACGACTGCATGGGAGCCTGCTTGATGCCATCAAGGTTGTAACCAACGCTCATATTGAAGCTGAAGGAGTTGGCCTCATCCGCGACGCGCGGGTCTAACACCTCTTCGAGCAGGTGCAGGGCAAACCAGGCTTTCAGGTATTCATCAAATGCCTGCGGCAAGGTGAACTCGCTTGACCACTCGGTGTTGTAGCCTTCATCGGCAGCATCGATACAAGGCTTCTCGATGGCGAGCTGGTCCATGATCTGTACGGTCTTGAGTTCAATGAAGCGGCCGCCGCACAGCCAGGAGGTGACGATGTTTTGCGCAAGCTGCGTGTGTGGACCGGCAGCTGGACCGACGGGCGTCTCGCAGGTTTCGCCGAAAACGCCGATCGTGCGGTCATCGACCTTGCGGTAGAACTGTTCAACAGGAATTTCAAAGACAGAGCGACTGGCCTGGAATTCCTCAAAGATGCGCCTCAAGAGTCCCTCGAACGGAACAGGCCGCATGGTGTCGCTCATGATGATCTCCAAAGGTGTGCCTTGGGGTCAGGGAATCTGCAAGGCCGTGGTGGTGGTTTTCAAGTGCAAGTTTCGGACCAATCGAAATCGCCACAGACCCCCTTACCAAACCAATTCCAGCTACTCGCAGGGCGCTCGGTTTGCGCAACGTTCCAAGGGCGCTCCGACCTGAGATTCACAGGAGCGACGCTGCCATCGCAACACGCAAATTCTCAGCATCCGTGACTATCAGTTCGATAATTGATAGAGGCTGGCCTATCAATTTGGGCCATTTCAGATACCTTTTCGATAGGTGCGCCATGTCCTGGCATGCATCGGTCGCCTTCAGACGGCTGGCATGATTATTGAGTAGGGTCTTGGTGTGCAAGCATGTGCAGCAGTCGGCTCGGAGCCGCAAAGCAAGCTGTTGAACCCAACTGTCAAGAGGACCTCCCATGAAACCCATCGAAGAATTGATCAATGAAATTGCAGCGCTGAAGTCAAATGCGCACAAGAAGGACTTTCTGCTGACATGGGAACAGTCTGAGCCCGAGCTACGGCAGGTACTCACAATCGCCGAGACGCTCAAACGGATGCGTGGCGACAACATCGCAACCAAGGTTTTCAACAGCGGTCTGGGCATCTCGATTTTTCGCGACAACTCAACCCGTACCCGCTTCTCGTTTGCGTCCGCACTGAACCTGCTCGGCCTGGCTCAGCAAGACCTTGACGAAGGAAAGTCGCAGATCGCACATGGTGAAACCGTGCGCGAGACGGCGAACATGATCGCCTTCTGCGCCGATGTTGTCGGAATCCGCGATGACATGTATCTGGGTGCCGGCAACGCTTATATGCGTGAAGTTGGCGCCGCGCTGGACGACGGTTTTGCCCAGGGCGTGCTGCCCAAGCGCCCGGCGATCGTCAACTTGCAGTGCGACATCGACCATCCGACCCAGTCAATGGCTGACCTGGCCTGGTTGCGGGAGCATTTCGGGAGCCTTGAAAACCTGAAAGGCAAAAAGATAGCGATGACCTGGGCCTACTCGCCCAGCTACGGCAAGCCATTGTCGGTACCCCAGGGCATCATCGGTCTGATGACGCGGTTTGGCATGGACGTCACCCTTGCGCACCCTCCAGGCTACGACCTGATTCCCAACGTCATCAAAGTGGCCAAGAAAAACGCTGCGGCCTGCGGCGGGGCATTTCGCCAGGTTGAATCCATGAAGGACGCTTTCAAGGGTGCCGACATCGTCTATCCGAAATCATGGGCGCCTTACAAGGTGATGCAACAACGCACGGAACTGCTGCGCGCCAGCAATTACGACGGACTCAAGGCCCTGGAGAAGCAATGCCTGGCCCAAAACGCCAAGCACAAGGACTGGCACTGCACCGAGCAGATGATGAAGCTCACCAAGGGCGGAAAGGCGCTGTACATGCATTGTCTGCCCGCCGACATTTCCGGGGTTTCATGCGCAGAGGGCGAAGTGCAGGACACGGTCTTTGAGCGCTATCGGATTGCCACCTACAAGGAAGCGAGCTGGAAACCCTACATCATCGCTGCCATGGTCCTCGCCCGGCAGTACGCAAAGCCGGCCCTTGTGCTGTCCCAACTTCTCAAGGAAGCCCAACCCCGGATCCGGTGATGCAACCGAACGCAAGGGATTGATCCATGTCGGCTCAAAGGTTGACGATGGAGATTGCGGATAACCGCAACTTCACAGGAAAACGCTCGCCTGTTTTTTGCCGCATGGAGGCGCAGAAAGCGCGCCGTTTTCACAGCACCATCAAGGGGTATCTCCCCACACCATTGCGCTGCTTGGACGCGTTTGCACAGATGTTGGGCGTCAGCAAGGTACTGGTGAAGGATGAGTCCCAACGATTCGGCTTGAATGCATTCAAAATGCTGGGTGCATCGTATGCGATTGCGCGCTTGTTGTGTGAGCGCTACGACATCGACATTGCCGATTTCACGACTGAAAACTTCCGCGCCCGGGGATATCCGCGGATAACATTCGCGACAGCGACCGATGGCAACCATGGCCGCGGGGTTGCGTGGGCGGCACGGGAGCTTGGACAGCGCGCTGTCATCTACATGCCGCAGGGTTCTACGCAGGAGCGTCAGGACCATATAACCCGGTTGGGCGCCGAATGCGTCGTCACCGACATGAACTACGACGATACGGTTCGTCACAGCGTGCGAATAGCGCTGGAGCACGACTGGGAGGTGGTTCAGGACACGTCCTGGGAGGGTTATACGCGCGTTCCAACCTGGATCATGCAGGGCTATTCAACCTTGGCGGACGAGGCGGTCGAGCAGATGCATGCGATGGGTGCCGAGCGGCCCACTCACGTATTTCTGCAAGCCGGTGTCGGGGCCCTGGCCGCTGGGGTTCTGGGGTATCTGGTCGATGTGTTCGGGGCGAAGCGATTGCACTCGGTGATTGTCGAACCGGAACTGGCAAGTTGCCTGTATCTCTCCGGCATCAAGGGGGAAATGGTCAAGGTGGGCGGTCGCATGGAAACCATCATGGCCGGTTTGGCTTGCGGCGAACCCAATCCCATCGGCTGGCCGCTGCTGCGAAGTTGCGTGTCGCAGTTCACTTCCTGCTCCGACAGCGTTGCGGCGTTGGGGATGCGGGTTTTAGGTAGTCCGCTAGATGCGGACCCGCGCATCGTATCCGGCGAGTCAGGCGCAATTGGAATGGGCGTCTTAGCGGCCATTCACTTCGACCCCGATCGCGAAGCGCGCATGCGCCAGTTCAAACTGGCCCGCGATTCAGTCGTGTTGCTGATCAACACCGAAGGGGATACTGATCAGTTGAGCTATCGCGAAGTGGTCTGGGGTGGGCGTTACCCCTGCGTATGAAGCGCCTCATCCAGAACGGAACCGTGGTCGACGCCGATTGCGCCCGCCAGGTCGATGTGCTGATTGAGCATGGTCGCGTCGCTGCTGTGGGTCAAGTCCTGGCAGCCGACGGTGCTGAAGTGATCGATGCTGCGGGCTGCTATGTGTTGCCAGGCGGTATCGATGTCCACACCCATTTCAATATCGATGTCGGCATTGCCCGCAGTTGTGATGATTTTTTCAGCGGCACCCGGGCAGCGGCGTGTGGCGGTACGACGACCATCATTGACCACATGGGCTTTGGCCCCAGCGGGTGCAACCTGCACCATCAGTTGGAGGTGTACCACCGTGCCGCAGCGGGTCAGGCAGTGATTGACTACAGTTTCCACGGCGTAATCCAGCATGTAGACGAAAAGATCCTCGATGAAATGGTCGGGATGGTGGACGACGAGGGAGTTTCGAGTTTCAAGTTTTACCTGACCTATGGCCACAAGCTTGGTGATGCCGACGTCTTCCGGGCCTTGAAACGCCTGGGCCAGGTCGGTGCATTGGCGGCAGTGCATCCTGAAAACGATGCGGCTATTGCCGCCCGGCGTAGCGAGTTGCTGGCGGCGGGCAAATGCATGCCCATCCACCATGCCCTGAGCCGACCGCTGGAATGTGAAGCCGAAGCAATCGCGCGCATGATCAATCTTGCCCGGCTGGCGGGCGATGTACCGCTCTACATCGTCCATTTGTCCAATGGCCTGGGACTGGATTACCTGCGGCTTGCGCGGCGTGCCGAGCAGCCAGTGTGGGTCGAGACCTGCCCACAGTATTTGTTGCTCGATGAACGTTGTTACCGGCGCGATGACGGATTGAAGTTCATCCTGAGTCCGCCTCTTCGACCTCACGTGGAGTTGGAGAAACTTTGGGTTGGGTTGATGGACGGAAGCATCGACACGGTGGCTACCGATCATTGCACCTTCCCCTATGCGCAGCGCCGGCGAATGGCGCAGAACGATTTTTCGCGTTGCCCCAATGGCCTTCCAGGGGTAGAGAACCGGATGGCGCTGTTGTTTTCTGAAGGCGTGATGAAGGACCGGATTTCGGTCTCACGGTTCGTGGACCTGACCAGCGCGATGCCCGCCAAACTCTTTGGTCTGTGGCCGCGCAAAGGTAACCTGACCGTCGGCGCTGACGCCGACATCGTCATCATCGATCCTCGACGCAGCTATACGCTGCGGCACGCTGAGATGCATGACAATGCCGACTACTCACCCTACGAAGGCAGGCAGTGCCAGGGCATGCCGGTGACGACCCTCAGCCGCGGAGCCGTGGTCGCCAGGGAAGGAAACTTCATGGGCCACGCAGGTGCAGGGCAGTTCTTGAAGCGCCAAGCATTCGACCCTGAACGCGTCAAGAGGCGACCATACCAATCAACGATGAGGATCTGATCAAAATGGGAAAGAGGATCATCTTGGCTCTGGGAGGAAACGCACTGGGTGAATCGCTTGCGGAGCAAATGGCCGCCGTGCAGACCTCTTCCAATGCGATCGTCGACCTGGTCGAACAGGGCCACGAAGTCGTCATCACCCATGGCAACGGCCCGCAGGTGGGAATGATCGAAATTGCGTTCGAAGCGGCGTCAAAGACGTCCGTGCATTCCCCTATTCTTCCGATGTCGGTCTGCGTTGCCTTGAGCCAGGGGTACATCGGTTACGACTTGCAAAATGCGCTTCGCGAGGCGCTTTTGAATCGGGGCATTCATAAACCGGTGGTCACCTTGATCACGCAAGTGGTGGTTGATGAAAACGATCCGGCCTTTGCCAATCCGAGCAAGCCGATTGGTTCGTTTTTCACCCAGGAAGAGGCAGACGCGATGATCGCAAAGGGCGCGCATATGAAGGAAGATGCCGGTCGCGGCTATCGACAGGTCGTCGCTTCGCCAAAGCCTATTGACGTGATTGAGAAAGAGACGGTACGCGCGCTGCTGGACGCCGGGCAGATCGCAATTACGGCGGGTGGCGGTGGCATACCCGTGATACGGCAGGGCAATCACCTCAAGGGGGCGTCGGCCGTGGTCGACAAAGACTGGGCGAGCGCCAAGCTTGCTGAACTGTTGGATGCTGATGTGCTGATTATCCTCACAGCAGTTGAAAAGGTTGCAATCAATTTTGGCAAACCGGATCAGCAATGGCTGGATCATTTGAGCGTTGAGGATGCGAAAAACTATTCGGCCCAGGGTCATTTCGCAGCCGGCTCCATGTTGCCCAAAGTTCAGGCAGCATTGTCCTTCGTGGAATCGCGCAAGGGACGCAAAGCACTGATTACAAAGTTAACCAAGGCCAGAGAAGGCATCGATGGAAAAACTGGGACGATCATCGGGTAATTCATGAACACAGTGCTTTACCGCGGCAGCGAACTGGTGGTGATTCGTGGCGCCGGGGACATCGCAACGGGTGTAGCGCTGCGACTGGCGCGCTGCGGCTACCGTATTGTCATGCTGGAGATTGAACAGCCCACCGCGATTCGACGCAGCGTGGCGTTCGCGCAGGCGGTTTATGACGGTTCCACCACGGTTGAGCATTTAACCGCAAGGCGTGTTGCGACTGCGCAAGAGGCACTCGCGGTTACCGGGCTGCGCGAAGTCGGGGTGCTGGTGGATCGGCATGCCACATCCCTTGGCGTCCTGAGACCGGCGTATCTCATTGACGCGATTTTGGCCAAAAAGAACCTCGGAACCCACAGGCTCATGGCCCCCACCACGATTGCTCTGGGTCCAGGATTTTCCGCTGGAATAGATTGTCACGCAGTGATTGAAACCAACCGGGGCCACCGTTTGGGTCGCGTCATTCTGCAAGGCTCGGCAGAGCCAAACACCGGAATACCAGGAGAAATCGCCGGGAAAAGCGATTTGCGCGTGGTGCGGGCTCCATGTTCCGGCATTTTCCGGTCGCATGTTGCACTTGGCGCTGTTGTTGCTGAGGGGGCGCTGTTGGCACAGGTTGCTGACACGGTGGTGATCGCGCCAATGGCTGGCATGGTACGCGGACTCTTGAGAGATGGCCTGCGGGTCACCGCCCAATTCAAGATTGGTGACATCGATCCGCGGGGCGAACAGGCTGAGTACCGCACGGCATCGGACAAGGCGCTGGCGATTGGTGGCGGCGTGCTGGAGGCCATGCTTTGCCTTCGCAACCATGCGCTGCCCTAAAGCGCCCGGGAAAGCTGGATCTGGTATTTCTTGACCTTGCGGTACAGCGTGGCTATTCCTATGCCCAGCTCTTCGGCGGCCTTTTGCTTGGTTTGGTGCTTGAGCAACGACGCAATGATCAACTGGCGCTCCATGTTCTCGATCAATGTCGAGTCGCCCGCATCGTGAAGGTGCCCGACTTGAGCGGTGGTCTCTGGCATCGCGGGACCTGTAGGGGCAAGTCCTTTTGTGATGTTCGGTGGCAACAACCGTTCGTCAATAACCTCGCCATTGGGTACCACATTGACCAGGTACTCCATCAAATTGCTGAGCTCGCGCACATTTCCGGGCCAGGAGTACTGTGGCAGCAGCTTCAGCACGGCCGGCGAAATGCCGGGGTAGACCGCGCCCAGTCGCCTTGCATGGTGATTGATGTAGTGATGGACCAGGAGTTCAATATCACCTCCGCGATCGCGCAGGGGCGGAATCGTAATCGGGATCACGTTGATCCGGTAAAAAAAGTCCTCCCGAAACTTGCCTTCGGCAATACGTTGTCGCAGATTCTGATGCGTCGCGGCGACGATGCGGATGTCGATTGGTATCGCCTTGCTGGCCCCGATTGGCTGAACCTCGCGGGTCTCAATCACCCGCAGCAGTTTGGCTTGCGTGCTCAAAGACATGTCACCGATCTCGTCCAAGAAGAGCGTGCCACCGTCTGCGGACTGGATAAGGCCACTCTTGCCTGTCGCTGATGCGCTGGTAAACGATCCCTTCGTGTAGCCAAACAGTTCGCTTTCCTGTAGACCATCCGGAATGGACGCGCAGTTAATCGCAACAAAGGGTTTCCTGGCGCGTCCGCTCAGTTGGTGGATGGCGCGCGCTATGACTTCCTTGCCGGTGCCACTTTCGCTGCAGATCAGAATGCTCGACGGGCTCGCTGCCACACGGGTCAGCAAGGCCTTCAAATCGCGCATGGGTCCCGATTCACCAATGATGTGGTTGGTGCGTGGGTCCTGTTGTGTCAACTGGCCCGGCATGCGCGGATGGGCCTGGTGAAACGCCATCAGGAAGAGCTGGCGGTCGTGAACCCGATGCAGTTGTCCAACGATAATGTCATGGTGATCGCCGAATGAAACCATGTACTGCTGATGTCCGGTCGGTACATCCGGGCAGTCAACGCAAGGACGCAGGCTCAGCATGCGCCCAATGATCCTTTCCTGACTGCAGTTCAACTGGGCAAGCGCAGGAGGGTTAATAAGACAAACCCGCCCCTCGTTATCGATCAACACTACGCCCTGATCCATGTGGTCAAGCAAGCTCAGCAAGTGTTTGTCCGGGTCGCCGCTGCCATCGTGTCCATCGATCATTTTCGAAACAACGAGACCAGACACGTGCCGGACGTAGTCTGTGATGTCGCTGGAATTCTGCCGGATGCGAACTTGACTTTCCGGCGTCAACGCGACCAGATTGATGACGCCGACACACTGATGCCGGGCCATGATCGGGATTCCAATAACAAGACGCTCGTCGCTGAGCAGCAGTTCAGCGCAGCCAGCGCACAAAGGATTTCGGCCGGACCGCAGGACAATCTTTTCCTGCTGGGACTGCAGAACATCCAGCAAAAAGCAGGAATCGCTATGCACGCTGTGCCCGGTCACTGTTGCATAGGGTCCCGTGCCAGCGATCCGAACCCGATCGGCATCGACAACTTCGACTTCCAGACGCAGCACATCGGCCAACATTTTCGCGAAGCCCACCATGGTCGCTTGCATTGCCTGCAGCACGGAAGTGGATCTTGCCGGGGTCTTGGTCATAGGCTCAGCGGAGGTGACTATCAATTTGATAAATGATAGAAACAATCCTATCACTATGGGTGATGACAGGCGGGCCACTCGGGGCCATGGCTACTGTGCAAGGCGGTTGGCACAATTATTGAATAAGGTTTACTTCTCACTCTCATCCGCTTCGCTTGGACACCCGGATTAGCTGGATATTGCGCGTTTGTAATTTAACTGAGGTATCCCCATGAACGTTGATTTTGATGCTATCAAGGCAGCCGCGGAAGGCTACAAGGCGGACATGTGCAAATTTCTACGCGACATGATCGCGATTCCGTCCGAGTCCTGCGATGAGGAGAAAGTGGTCAGGAGAATTGCCGCCGAAATGGAAAAGCTGGGCTATGACAAGGTCGAGATCGACGGCCTTGGCAATGTCATTGGCTGGATGGGTGAGGGTGACAAGATCATCGCGATCGATTCTCACATCGACACGGTCGGCGTTGGCAATATCAACAACTGGACCCAGGACCCGTACAAAGGCTACGAAACAGACGAGGTCATATATGGCCGTGGCGGTTCGGACCAAGAGGGTGGCATGGCCTCTGCCACCTATGGCGTCAAGATCATGAAGGATCTGGGCATCATCCCGCCCGGCTACAAAATCATGGTTGTAGGTACTGTTCAGGAAGAAGACTGCGATGGAATGTGCTGGCAGTACATTTACAACGTCAGCAAGATCGTTCCTGAATTTGTGATCTCTACCGAGCCCACCGATGGCGGTATCTATCGTGGTCACCGCGGACGCATGGAAATCCGCGTTGATGTCAAGGGCGTTTCATGCCACGGTTCGGCACCGGAACGTGGTGACAACGCCATCCACAAGATGGCAGACATCCTGCAGGATATTCGTTCCCTGAATGAAAACGATGCGGGCGGCGGCACCGAAATCAAGGGCCTCGTCAAGATGCTCGATCCTGAGTACAACCCCAAACACTTCGAAGATGCGCGTTTCCTGGGTCGCGGTACTTGCACTACGTCCGAGATATTCTTTACGTCGCCTTCCCGCTGTGCTGTCGCAGACTCGTGTTCTATTTCGGTTGACCGTCGCATGACCGCGGGAGAAACCAATCTGTCTTGTCTGAAGGAAATTGAAGACTTACCCAGCGTCAAGAAATACGGTGGCGACGTCACGGTCTCGATGTACTGGTATGACAGGCCATCCTGGACCGGCGAAGTCTACAAGACGGAGTGTTTCTTTCCTACATGGATCAACAAAGCGTCCGCAGCGCATGTTCAGGCTCTTGTTGACGCGCACCATGCCATGTGGGGAGATACGCGGCTGTCGCCACCAGACGAAATCGCGCATTCCAAACGGGTCGGCCGGCCGCTGATTGACAAATGGACGTTCTCCACGAACGGTGTTGCCATCCAGGGTCGCTACGGCATTCCCTGCGTTGGCTTCGGCCCTGGTGCGGAGTCCCAGGCCCACGCTCCCAACGAAATCACCTGGAAGCGTGACCTGGTTGTCAGTGCCGCCGTGTACGCCGCAGCGCCGGCTCTCTACAAGCCGGAAAACAAGGTCACTGAGGCTGAATTCCGTCAGGAACTAACCGGCAATGTGATTAAGTAGTTCGATACCACTCCGCATCGAGGTACCCGCACGGACTTCAACCCTGCTGCACCTCGGCGTTGAACTCCTCGATCATCCTGTCAAGTTCGACGGTCTGGGTGCGCAGGCAGCCCCAGTAGTTGCGGTGGTCATCCCACTGGGCGCGCAACTCCTCTACGGATTTGCCAAGCTGCTCAACCCAGGAGAAGTATTTGAGCTGATGCACGCGCCGCTTGTCGACGTGGGTGAGTTCCATGAAGTGATCCAACGAAATGCCCGAAAGCCGGTCAAAGTCGCGATCGGCTTGCCGCTGGTCATAGTGGCCGCGTTCGGCATTGAGCTCGGTCAAGCGGCTCTGGTACATCGCCATTGAATCGGTAAAAACGGTGAACACAACATCGTTTTCGCCCAGTTCGTAGTACTTTGCGAACTTGATGGCGCCGATCATGTTGCCGATGCAGGAAATCCCCATCCATCCCAGCTTGTCAATCACCTCTTGCGGGACACCGTTTTCCGCCAATATTTTTTGGCCGGCCGGCTCGTTGAACAGACGAATGAAACGGATTGGCAGCTCATCGTCGATGCCGATGGCAGCGTCTGTTTCGCGCAGGTTGTGGATCCAGGGAATGTGCTTGTCGCCGATGCCTTCGATGCGATGGTCACCAAAGCCATTTTCCAGAATGGTCGGGCATTGAAGTGCTTCGGCGACTGCGACCTTCGCGCCAGGGAAAGTGTCGCGCAGGTAGGAGCCGGCGGCCATCGTTCCAGCCGAGCCCGAGGACAGCACCGCGCCAGCCACAACATCCCCTGGGCGTGCGATCTGCTTGAATACTTCTGCCATTGCCGGCCCGGTCACGTTGTAGTGCCACAGCGAATTGGGCAATTGGTCGAACTGATTGAAGATGATGGCCTCCGGGCGTGTCCGCTCAAGCTCCAGGCATTTGTCAAAGATTTCCTTGACATTGGATTCGCAACCTGGTGTCGCGATCACTTCCTCGGCCATCGTTCGCAGCCAGGCGAACCGTTCCTGGGACATACCCTGCGGCAGGATGGCGATGGAGGGGCAGGACAGCAGTCGCGAAATGTAGGCGCCGCCCCGACAATAATTGCCGGTGCTCGGCCACACCGCTTTCTGTGTCGTCGGGTCGAACTGGCCTGTGACCAATTGTGGTAACAGGCAGGAAATCGCCGGACCTACCTTGTGCGCACCGGTAGGAAACCACTTGCCGACGATGCCGACGACACGCGCTCTGGAGCCTGTGAGGACATGTGGCAATTCGACGAAATTGACGCCAGAAAACCCTCCACCAAAATCCAGGGGCTCGTTGTGCCAGTTGATGCGAAACAAATTTCGTGCGTGCACATCCCACAGGCCGATTTGCGATAGTTCCCGCTTGATCGATTCAGGAATCAGTGCCGGATCACGCATCTGCGCATAGGTTGGCAGCAGCACGCCATTCTCGCGGCAGCGCTGAATGTTCTTCCCGCGTTGGGTGGCGTTGATGTTCAGGTTGATCATCCAATTTCTCCGTACTGTTTCAAAGTGTCAATCCCAGGCCTTGCGCTGCAGCTGTGATGTCTTTCAGGCCGGTACCCGTGATCAGCAAAACGCAGCTTTCCTCACGCGGTACAGTTTGGCGGACCTTGAGCCAGCCGGCAAACGGTGCGCTGGAAGAGGGTTCTGCAAACAGTCCGGCCCCGCTGGAGAGTAACTTCTGGGCAGCGAGAATTTCACCGTCCGATACGACCACCACTTTGCCGCCATACTTCTTGAGTTTAAACAAGGCATGCAAGCCGTTGCGGGGAACATCCACTGCAATCGAATCGGCAAGCGTCCGCGAAGCACTGGGAGGTCCGAAAGGATCCGTGGCGCAATGCGGTGTGGAAAAGGCACGTGCAACGGCGCTCGATCCTTGTGCCTGACAAGCCCAGAGGGTGGGTATTTTTTTGATCCGACCCAGCGCGAGCAGGTTCTCAAAACCCCTGTAGACACCTGCAATGATCACGCCGTCGCCAACCGGAACAAAGACATGGTCCGGAGCCTGGGCCCCGGAGTTGACAAGGTCGTCGACAATCTCGAAGGCCACGGTCTTCTTCCCCTCAATCGTCAACGGGTTGTAGGCCGTGTTGCGCGACAGGGCACCTGTGCGATCAGAGTAATCGCGCGACAGTTCAAACGCCTGATCGTAATTGCCATCCACCGTGACGAGTTCGGCGCCGTATTGGAGTACCTGAATGCGTTTGGCAGCAGGCGCTGCCGCAGGCAGGAAAACCTTGATTTTCAGCCCTGCAGCCGCACCGACAGCCGCCATGCTTGATGCGGCATTGCCCGTCGAGGCGAGTACGATTTCGCGAGTGCCGTGTTTGCGAGCAAAAGCCGCTACCAGCCAGGATGCGCGGTCCTTAAACGAACCCGAGGGGTTGCAGGTGTCGTCCTTGAGCCACAAGTTGGGGGCATCAAACTGGTCACGCAGCCGCAGCGGTGCCCACAATGGCGTTTTGCCGACCGGGATCGGGGCGAACCATTCGGATTCCACGGGAAGGGGAATGGTTCGCGGGTCAACCACGCCCTCCCAGGCTAACTCCAGAACACCTTGGAGCGGTCGCTCCGGCTGCTGTGCCTGGGAGCAGACATCGCACAGGTAGCGACCCAACTCCAGACCGTATGTCGCGCCACATTGATAACAGTAACAAAACCATTTCATGTCCAGTCCTTTTTACCACTCAAACGGGTGGCGCGATAGCGCTACCAGCCCATGCAGGATTCAATCATGGGTAGGTTCGCAATGGATATGCGCCAGATCAACCACTATCAGGTTGACGCACCTGGCTACGGAAACAATCCGCCTGCAGGGGCTCCATGCAATGGCATCGAATATGCTTGATGCACGGTAGGGAAGCCTTTTGGCTCTGTTGCAGGAGCACGAACGTGAGGAAAAAGCATGAACAGGACAAAGCGCCTTGAAAGCAGCTCTGGCAATGGGGAAGCTGAAAACGCCGCGAGCACAACCGTACTCGGCCACCGGGTTCCCCGCGTAGATGGTGCCTCCAAGGTTTCTGGCTCAGCCGTTTTTGGCGATGACATCAAAATCGCCGGCATGCTCTATGGCGTTTGCCGCTACACCGATATCGTGGCGGGAAGAATCGTTTCCATTGACACTTCGCAGGCAGAGGCGGTCAAAGGTGTTGTGCGCATAGCGACGTACGGAGATATCCCCGGTAACCCCGTGGTCGGAGTCATTGTCAAAGACTATCTGCCGATCGTGAAGGATGAAATCGTGTTCCACGGTGATGTTGTTGCGGTGATCGCGGCGACATCCTATGAGGCGGCGTGCCTGGCTTCTGAACGGATCAAAGTGGATTACGACCCGTACGATCCAATTACCGACATCGATGACGCCATGAAACCTGGCGCACGTCGCATCCACAGGCATGCCGAAAACAACTGCATTAACCACCACCATACCGCCAAGGGAGATATTGAAGCGGGGTTTGCCGCTTCCACCCATGTTCTCCAGCGGGAGTACGAAGTCGGTTTCCAGGAGCATGCCTATATCGAGCCAGAGACCATTACGGCCTTTATCGACCCAACGGAAAAAACACTGGTTATCAGCGGTTCAGTGCAAAACCCGCACCGTGTCCGTAGCTTTGTAGCGGGCTTCCTGGGGCTCCCCATGTCAAAGATCAACGTCAAGCGCGCGGTGATGGGCGGATCTTTCGGTGGTAAAGATGACGTGATTGACCATCTCTCCTGCCGTGCGGGACTCATGGCGACGCTGACGGGTCGACCGGTCAAGTTCACGTACACCCGAGAACAGTCCATACGCGAAAGCTGCAAACGCCATCCCTACAAAATGAAATACAAGGTGGGATTGAATGCCAGTGGCCGTATCCTGGCTATGAAGATCGACATCCTGGCGGACGGGGGAGGCTATGCGGCATCAACGCCATTCGTTACCTGGCGCTCAGTCACCCAGGCTGCCGGCCCCTACAACATTCCCAACGTACGCGTTGACACCACCGGCGTTTACACCAACAACAGCTACACGTCCGCAATGCGCGGCTTTGGTTCGCCGCAAATCGTCTATGCAAATGAATCTTTGATGGATGAAATCGCCCGGCATTTCAATATGTCCCCGGTCGAGATCCGTCAGCGCAACATGCTGCGACAAGACGACGTCAGCATCACCGGGCAGGCATTTACCAAACACGTTGTCTCTACTGGTGAGGTCTTGAACAAGGCCATCACCGGTGCAAAATTTGAAGAAAAACGCCAGCACTGCACTCAACTGAATGCCAAGGGCGGGACGATCAAATATGGGATTGGTCTAGCCCTCAGTTACCGGGGGTGCTCGATGGGTGCGGAAGGCGTTGACACCGGTACTGCGCTGGTTCAGGTCAACCATGATGCAAGCATCAGTGTTTCAACGTCGGTGACTGAAAACGGACAAGGTCTGCAGACCACCATGTCCTTGATCGCGGCAGAGGCTTTTGGTGTCACTCTTGAGAATGTCATTTTCACCGAGCCCGCCACGTCCGCCATTGCTGACGGGGGACCGACGGTTGCGTCGCGTGCGACCATGATGGGCGGGCGTGCCGTGCTTGACGCGTCGGAGAAAATCAAGACACGTATCGTGGGCGTCATTGGCGACACGATTCAAGTGAAGAGTCTGGCTGACACGCAATGGCGAGACGGGAAAATCTTCAACAAAGCCCAACCGGAGCTTTGCATGTCGTTTCTGGAGGCGGTTGGCAAGGCCAAATGGGCGGCAGTCAGTCTGGCGGACTACGGCTGGTTTGCCGCACCCGACATCCATTGGGACGAAGAAAAAGGCAACGGCAGTCCGTACTTTACCTGGGTCTATGGTTGCAATATCGCGGAAGTCGCTGTCGATACCAGCACCGGCAAAATCACCATGCAGCGGGTCACGGCGGTGCACGATGTCGGCAAGGTCATCAACCCTGTGGGTTTCGAGGGGCAAGTGTGCGGGGGCATTGCGCAGGGTTTTGGATATGGGGTATTGGAAGACTTCAATATTGAGCACGGCGTTGTCAAGTCAGAAAACTTTGACTCCTACCTGTTGCCAACAATCAAAGATATGCCTCCCATCGACGTGTTTGCCGTCGAGAACTACGATCCAGAGGGTCCTTTTGGTGCAAAAAGCATTGGTGAGCCGGCAACAGAGTTGGTGGCTGCAGCGATAAACAATGCCGTCAACTTCGCGTTGGGTACAGCGTTCAACAAACTGCCGCTCACCCTGGAACAGGTTTTCTTGGGCTACAACCTGAAAAAACCGGTTCGCCAGAGTGAAAAGTTGGTGTGCAAGCATCCCGTGACATCCGATGTCAACAAACAAGTCTTGCGCTTGAACAACATCACGGTACGAAGTCCGGCATCACTTGCCGACGCCCTGCACATGTTGGCAGAAGAAAACGCAAGTGCAGTGGCGGGCGGTACCGATGTCGTAGTTCAAGGGCGGATGAAGACCCGGGCGCAAGACTTGGTCAACATTGCGGCACTTCCTGGTTTGTGCCACATCGAAGAACGCGATGGGTCCCTTGTGATTGGCGGCGGTGTCTGTTTCAACCCGTTGACCGAACATCCCTTGGTGCGCTCACGTTACCCTTTGCTGGCTCAAGCCTGCCACATGATTGGTTCCAATCAAATTCGCAACCGTGCAACCATCGCTGGCAATATCGTCAACGCCGCACCCTGCGCCGACTCAGTTCCACCCCTGATCGCTTACGGTGCTGACGTGGTCCTGCAATCCATCAGTGGCAAGCGTCGCATGCCCGTTGCCGATTTCATTCTCAGCGGTTACGAGACGCAAATCGAGAGGGGCGAGCTTCTGATCGAAATCGTGCTGCCTGCACCGCCCGCGAACCTTTGGCAGAACTATGACCAATTGGGACGCCGCAACGCGCTCAACATCACCCGTCTGAGCTTGACCAGCCTGTTTGCTTTTGATCCCGATGGCACCGTTAACCTCTGTCGGCTGGTTGATGGCGCGCTGCTCAGCAAGCCGCAACGCCTTACTTGCGTTGAAGAGGTTTTGCTGGGTAAGGCACTCAATGACGCAAGTATTTCCGACGCCCTGCTGCTGCTGGGGAAATTGATCGAAGACTCCATTGGGGGACGTTGGTCTGCGGTGTACAAAAAGCCTGTTTATCTGAATATTTTCCGCGATCAGGTGAACAAAGTTCGCGCACAAATTGCACAACAGTCCAAGGAAAAGTGATGAGCAAAATTTCATTGAAAGTCAATGGACGCGCCGTTGATGGCAACGTTGACGGCCATACCCGCCTGCTTGACTTCCTGCGCAATGCACTCGACCTGACCGGCACAAAAGAAGGTTGTGCGATTGGTGAGTGCGGGGCATGCACCGTTGTTTTGAATGGCGACGCTGTCTGTTCCTGTCTCGTGTTGGCAGCGCAGTGTGATAACTCAACGGTTACCACGGTCGAAGGACTGTCATCCGATAGCCTTGGTCAAAAGTTGCAATCGGCTTTCATTGAGCACGGTGGTGTTCAATGTGGTTTCTGCACCCCGGGGGTTTTGATGAGCGTCAAGGCATTGTTGGACAAGAACGCGAAGCCCAGCGAACAAGAGTTGCTGGACGCCTTGGAGGGGAATATTTGCCGCTGCACAGGTTATCAACCCATTCTGCAATCGCTGCGCGCCGTGATCGCAGTAGATTGAGAGCGTCCCGCATCCGACACGCCATGGCCCAGACCTGGCATTTCTGTCGATGATGGAGTTGCCGACGCCTGCTGCGAACTCACGACGGCCTCACCATATCCGGCACGGTTTGGTCGACACCATGGCCGCGCCTGGCGTGCAGGCAAACGCCTTGGCAAATTCCGGCATATTGACCACCACACCGTTGACGCGGTACTTGCCGGGCGAGTGGGGGTCGGTGGCAGCTTGTACACGCAGGTCTTCGGGGCGGTTGTTCTCACAAGCCCATTGTGCAAAGCCGATGAAAAAGCGCTGCTCGGGGGTAAAACCATCGCGGCTTTCGGGCGCGACCGCTGCTGTCTGCACCTTCCAGGCCATCCACGCCAACACCAGGCCGCCCAGATCGGCCATGTCCTCGCCCAGCGTGAGCTGGCTGTTGATCGTGATGGTGTCCACGACCACGTATTTTGCGTACTGATCCACAACGCACTGGGCGCGCTGCTTGAATTTGTTCTTGTCGCCCGGCGTCCACCAATCCTTCAAATTGCCCTGTGCGTCAAACTGCCGGCCTTCGTCGTCAAAGCCGTGGATCAACTCGTGGCCAATGGTGCCGCCGGTATTGCCATAACCCGGCGCGTCGTCCATCTTGGGGTCGAAAAGCGGGGGCTGCAACACACCGGCCGGAAAGTTGATGTCGTTCATCTGGGCGCTGTAGTAGGCGTTCACGGTGGGCGGTGTCATGCCCCATTCGCCGCGGTCCAGCGGTTTGCCGATTTTGTTGAGCTGACGGCGCGCTTCGAACTGCGTGGCCCTGGTGACGTTGCCATAAAAGTCGTCGCGGGCAATCACCACCTCGCTGTAGTTGCGCCAGGTGTCGGGGTAACCAATCTTGTTGACGATGGTCTTGAGTTTCTCGGTGGCCTTGCGTTTGGTGGCGGGGCTCATCCAGTCCAGATGCTGCACCTCGGCGTACATGGCCTGTTCGATTTGCTCCGTCATGCGCAGCGTGCGTTGTTTCAGCTCCGGGCCAAAAGCGCGCTCGACAAACTCCTGCCCCAGGGCTTCGCCCAGTTGCGCGTCCACCAGGGCCACGCAGCGTTTCCAGCGCGGCTGCAACTGCGGTGTGCCGTGCAGGGTTTGTGCAAAGAAGCGGAAGTTCTCGTTCACAAACGCGCTGGACAACAGGCTGGCCTGGCTGTGCAGCACATTCCAACGCAAGTAAACCTTGATATCCGCCAGGCTGCTGGCCTTCCAGTGGCGCGCCAGGGCGCGGTAGAACGCGGGCTCGGTCACGTTGACCACCTCCAGCTGCGCCATGCCCAGCGCCTGCAAATAGCTGCGCCAATCAAAGCCGGGTGTCAGAGCCTGCAACTGGGTCACGGGCATCTTGTGAAACAGCTTGTAGGGATCGCGTTTGTCGACCAACGACAAAGTGGCTCTGGCCAACGTGGTTTCGGTGCGCAGCACCAGCGCGGCATGTTGTTGCGCGGCCTCGGGGGTGTCGCCCGCCAATACAAACATGCTGGCCACATGGGCCTGGTACTTGGCGCGCAGCGCCTTGGATGCAGCGTCCGTCTTCATGTAGTAATCGCGGTCCGGCAAGCTTATGCCGCCACCCGTGGCAAAGGCGATGACCTGGGAGGAATTGGAAAAGTCCTGCTCCGAGCCAAAACCAAAATACAGGCCATTGCCTGCCGTGACCAGGTGCAGTTGGGCCAAAGTTGCGGGCAAGGCGGCCTTGGTGCGTACGGCGTCCAGACTGTCCAGCAAAGGCTGGATTGGGCTGGCACCCAGTTGCTCGACAGCGTCCGTGTTCATGCAGGCGGCAAAGTAGTCGCCAATCTTTTGCTGGTTGGTGCTGTTGCCTGATGTTTGGCGCGACACGGTGTCCAGAATGCCCCACAAAAAGCGCTGGTTGTCCTGGTACAGCTTGCCGTACACACTCCAGCGCGCCTGGTCTTCGGGAATGGGGTTGTTCCTGATCCAGCGACCGCAGCTGAACTGGTAGAAGTTGTCGCAGGGGTTGGTCGTGGTATCCAGGGCTGACACATCCAGGCCCGGCGTGTAGGGCAGTTCCCTCAATGGTTGATCAACGCCAGCCTGCCTGTCCGTGCCGCTTGACGCGGTCATGTTTTGGGCACCGCTGGGCAGGGTTATCCAAAGCGCCTGTACGATCAGCAAGGAGAGAAGAAAACGACGCATGGGTTGTCCGAGAGTGGGGATGGAGCGCTTTAGGTGCAATGGCCTGCAAGACACCGGAAGTGCAATTATCAATGGCCACAGGCCCGCGACGCAGAACACAACACGGCGCCAATACACATGCCAGAGATCGACCGACGGATGCAGGACAAAGCGCAACCGGCCACGCAGCCCAACGGTGAGGCCGCCGCCGTCGCACGCGCCAGCTCCGGCCTGACCTGGGGGCCGCTGGCCGTTGTTGCTTTCTGGATGCTGGTCATGGGGGCCCTGTATGTCGCCATGGACTATTACCTCAAGCCCAAGCCGGTCTCGATCACCGCGTCGGGTGACCTGGTCATCCCCAAAGCGCGTGACGGGCACTTTTACGCCCTTGGCTCGGTCAACGGCCAATCCGTGACGTTCATGGTGGACACCGGCGCATCACTGGTGACGACCAGTGAGGAGTTTGCCCGCAACGCGGGTGTGGCGGCGGGCATACCCACAGTGTTCAGAACGGCCAATGGCGATCTGAAAGGCCGCATCGTGCACGACGTGCCGGTGACACTGGGACCCATCACGGTTTCGGGTGTGCGTGTGGGCGTAGGCCTGGTGGGTGGTGACGCGGACGCGGCCTTGCTGGGCCAGAGTTTCCTGGCCAAGTTCGACGTCATGGTGACCAAAGACCAGATGGTCCTGCGACCCCGGTAGCGGGTGACCGGTGTTCCTGTGAGTTGCTATGAGGTTGATAGCTAACTGCGCATACTTTACGAGGGCTGGAGGCCATTTTCTTATTAGTGGGTAGCGATGCAAGCCTTTTACAGTGACCATTTTGTGTTACCCCTGCCGCAGGGACACCGTTTCCCCATGGCCAAGTACCGCATGCTGCGTGATGGTCTGGCGTCGCAACTGCCGGATCTGCGTCTGGCGGAGGCGCCCCCTGCCAGCAACGGTGAACTCGCCTATGCCCACACCCCCGCCTACATCGCCAGCATCTCCGACGGCAGTGCACATCCTGGTGTAATGCGCGAGATCGGCTTCCCGTGGAGTGAGGCCATGGCCGAGCGTGCACGCCGCTCTGTAGGCGCCACCGTGGCTGCGGCGCGGGTCGCCATGCGGGAGGGGCTGGCTGCCAACTTGGCAGGCGGCACGCACCATGCCTACGCCGACAAAGGCGGTGGTTTCTGTGTCTACAACGACATTGCCGTCGCGGCGCGGGTCATGCAGGCGGAATGGGGCCGCAGCCCGGCGGGCAGCCGGGCGCCGCTGCAGGTTGCGGTGGTGGATCTCGATGTGCACCAGGGCAACGGCACGGCCCACATCTTCCGCGCAGACCCCAGTGTGTTTACGCTGTCGATCCACGGCGACAAGAACTTTCCCTTTCGCAAAGAGGACAGCACGCTGGATATCGCCCTGCCCGACGGTTGTACGGATGGGCCTTACCTGGAAGCGCTGGAGCAGGCCTTGCTCACGCTGGAGAGCCAGTTTGCGCCCGGCCTGGTGATTTACCTGGCCGGTGCCGACCCGTTCGAGGGCGACCGCCTGGGCCGCTTGAAACTCACCACCGACGGATTGCAAACGCGGGACCGGCGGGTGTTCGACTGGTGCTTTGCGCGCCGCATTCCGGTTGTATTTGTGATGGGCGGCGGTTACGGCGTTCAGATCGGGGACACCGTGGGCGTGCAACTCAATACCTATCGCATCGCGCTGGAGTATTGGCAGCGCTGGCAGCGAATCGACCGAACCGCCGCTGGATAGGCAGCGGACGATCAAACGCCAGGTCCGTTCGGCAGCCAGGTATCCGGGTCAACAGCGGTTTGCTCGCCGGTCAGCAAATTCTTCACCTGGTGGCCGGTGTCGCCAATGAACCAGACAAACGGAATGCCCCGTTTGGACGCCGCCTCGATCTGCTTTCCGTAGGCCTTGGGCGCGTGGTACAGGTCGGTGGCAATGCCACGGCCACGCAGGCGGTTGGCCAGGGCATTGGCATCTGGACGACTGGCGTCATCGTTCAGCGCGACCAGCACATCGGTCGGCGTCTTGCGCGTGGGTTTGAGCACACCCTTGGCAAACAACAAGCCCAAAATGCGGGTCAGGCCAATGGACATGCCCACGCCGGGCAGCTTGACCTTGGCGTCACCCGCCAGGTTGTCATATCGCCCGCCGCCACACACCGAGCCGGACGACTCGAAGCCCTGCATCTGTCCCTCGCACACCATGCCGGTGTAGTAGGCCAGGCCACGGGCGATGGCCAGGTCTGCGGACACCGAGGGCGGCAGGCTGGCCGCCAGACGGGCTGCATTCAGATCGGCGGCGTTGTCCAGCACCTCGGTCAATTCGGTCAGGCCTTCGTCCAGCAGCGGGGAGCGGATGCCCAGCGCCCGCACGCGGTCCACGAACGACGTGTCAGCGGTCTTGATGGTGGCAATGGCCAAACACTGGGCCGCCTGCGCTTCGCTCAAACCCAGCTCGGTCTGCAACAACGCCGAGACTTTGGGTGCGCCAATCTTGTCCAGCTTGTCAACGACGCGCAGCACGGCATTGGTGTCGGTTATGCCCAGGCCCTCGTAGAAACCTTGCAGCAGCTTGCGGTTGTTGACGCGCAATGTCACGGGTGGAATCGGCAACTGGCTGGTGACCACGGCCATCAGGCGCACCACCTCGGCGTCGTAGAAGCTGGGCAGGGCGCCGTCGCCAATCACGTCGATGTCGCACTGGGTGAACTCGCGGTAACGCCCCTCTTGGGGGCGCTCGCCGCGCCAGACCTTTTGCATCTGGTAACGCTTGAACGGAAAACTGAGCTGTCCCTTGAACTGCTGTACATACCGCGCGGTGGGCACGGTCAGATCGAAACGCAGGCCAAATTCGGGGGGCGCTTTGGGTGTGCCGGGGTCCTCGTGTAAACGGGCCAGTACATAAATTTCCTTGTCGTCGCCATTGCCGCTGAGCACCTGGGTGGGCTCGACACTGCGGGTCTCGATGTTGGCAAAGCCGTATAACTCGTACTGGCGACGGATGGTGTCCAAACACTGCTGTTCCAGCAGGCGCTGCTCGGGCAGCCATTCGGGGAAACCACTGATGGGGGCAAATTTGCTCATGGTGGGTTTGAGAACTTGTGGGTTGACTGTTGTGTTTGTTCGTGGCGTCGTTGGCTTGTGGCGCGTCGTCAAAGCCAATTGTCGCAGCCCGGCGCCTTGCAATCCCCGCTACGGGCCTCAGTTGCGACGCACCATGAACATCAAGCTCAATTGGCGGCGACCACTCTTCTACTTCTTGCTGCCCCTTCTGTTTGTGCTGGCGTTTGTGGGCTTCCCGCCGCCCTTTGCACCGCCGCTGCGGACCAAACCCGCGCAAGAGCAGTCGGTGCCTGCGGACAAGGTCAACAAAAAGATGGGTGAATAGCCGGGAATGAAATTGCTATATATTTGATAGCTTTCTGCGCATGCTCCACGAGGGCTGGCGGCGAATTTTCCTTGGGACACTGCCGAAAACTACCTCCAAAATCATCCCTCGGACGAATTGGTACTCAAACGCCAGTCCCTACTTCGCGCCCAACGCATTCCACATAAACGAAAACCGCAGCGCCAACAAGTGCGCACGCTGGTTGTAGTCTGCGGCGCCGCCGTGGCCGCCTTCCATGTTTTCGTAGTACAGCACGTCCTTGTGGCCTTGTTCCAGCATGCGGGCCACCATCTTGCGGGCGTGGGCGGGGTGCACGCGGTCGTCGCGGGTGGAGGTCGTGAACAACACCTTGGGGTACTTCACACCGGCCTTGACGTTCTGGTAGGGGCTGTATGGGCTGATCCAGGCCCATTCCTCGGCAATGTCGGGGTTGCCGTATTCGGCCATCCAGCTATTGCCCGCCAGCAGCCTGTGGTAACGCTGCATGTCCAGCAACGGCACGCTGCACAACACGGCACCAAATAACTCGGGGCGTTGGACCATGACCGCGCCCACCAGCAAGCCACCGTTGCTGGCGCCAAACAGGCCTAAATGTGGGGGGCTGGTAATAGAGTTGGCAATCAGGTCTTCAGCCACCGCGGCAAAGTCGTCATAACTGCGTTGTTTGTTGGCTTTGGTGGCGCACGTATGCCAGGCGGGGCCAAACTCGCCGCCGCCGCGGATGTTGGCAACGACCAGCACGCCGCCCATGGCATGCCACGCCGTGCCGTATTCACCGCTGTAGCGTGGCAGCTCCGACGACTGGTAACCGCCGTAGCCCCACAAAATTGTCGGGTTCTGGCCGTCAGCCGTTGCGCCCTGCGGCCACACAACAAAGTAGGGAATTTGGGTGCCGTCTTTGCTGGTGGCGAAACGCTGTTCGGTGCGCATGCCGGTGGAGTCGTAGAAGCGTGGCAGCAATTTCAGCAACTCGCGCTGGTCGTTGCCTACCTCGCCCAGGTAGACACTGTCTGGCGTCAGAAAGTCGGTGTAGTTCAGCAGGTAATGGTTGGCCAAGGGGTCGTTGGGTACAAAGGGGTCGTGCAGGCTGGCCACGCCCAGCTTGCCCGGGAACGGCGCATCGACCACGCGCCGCACCCAGAGTCCATTTTCTTGGTGCAGTTCTTCCAGACGACCTGCAACAGTGTCCAAAATACTTAGTAACACGTGGTCCCGTGTCAGGCTGACGCCATCCTGCGCGAGGCAGCGTGTGGCTGTGGGTTCAAACAACACGTCAAACGGACGTTCGCCACGCAGCCAGGCATCAAACGGGACGGCCAAAAGTGCACCGGCCCGGAAAGTCCTGGTGCCCACTATATAGTCGCTGCGCAATAACAAGAAGGCCCATTCACGGCACCAAAACAGCGTGGAGTCCGTCGGTTTGTCCAGACGAAGCAACGTGTCGCCCCGCACCAGATAGGACTCTGAATGGAAGAAGTCGATCAAGCGCACCACCACCGCACGCTCGAAGCCCGGTGTGCGGTCGACTTCCGTGTAAACAATCACGTCACTGGCGTGCCCTTCAAATACCGTGCGGGCCTCGGCCAGGGGTGTGCCACGTTTCCATTCTTTGACGATGCGTGCGTAACCGCTGTGGGTCAGGGAGTCCGGACCAAAATCGGTGCAGACCCATACAGTGTCGGCATCTTTCCACTCCACGTGGGACTTGGCCTCAGGCAATGCGAACCCGTCTTTGACAAAGTTGCGGGTGGCCAGGTCGAACTCCCGCAACACCGTTGCGTCGGCGCCGCCGCGCGATAGCGACACCAAGCAGCGGGTGTTGTCCGGTGCCAGGCATTGGGCGCCGCCCCAGACCCAGTTTTCGCCTTCAACCCTGCCCAGAAGGTCCAGGTCCAGCAGGGTTTCCCACTGGGGGTCGGTTTTGCGGTATTCCGCCAAACTGGTGCGCCGCCACAGGCCGCGTTGGTTGTTGGCGTCGCGCCAGAGATTGAACACATGCCTGCCACGGCGCGTGATGGCCGGGATTTGTTCGCGGCTGTTGAGCACCGCCAGCAGCGTGTTGTGGCGTTGCGCAAAACCTGGTACGGCCTCCAGCAGCGCCTGGGAGTGTGTGTTGCGCTGCCTGGCCCATGCCAGCGCGTCTTCGCCATGGACATCCTCAAGCCAAAGATAGGGGTCTGCGGTCATGGTCATGGTCATGGTTGGTTTCCGTCTCACTTCCCGCTCAACGCATTCCACAGAAACGTGAACTCCAGTGCCCGCAGGTGGGCGCGCTGGGTGTTGTCTGCGGCGCCGCCATGGCCGCCTTCCATGTTTTCGTAGTACAGCACGTCTTTATGGCCCTGCTCCAGCATGCGGGCCACCATCTTGCGGGCGTGGGCGGGGTGCACGCGGTCGTCGC